>NZ_JBPJSR010000008.1:0-395713 GCF_051390675.1 Streptosporangium heterodermiicola | reverse complement strand
GAGTCGGGCCCGAGCCGCAGATCTCGTAGTGAAGGGTCGCGCCGGGCACCTTCAGGGTGTTCGTCTTCGTGGGCTGCATGGTCGTTCCTCCTCGAAAATCGTCGTCCGTCTCGTTCTGCCGATCACAGAGGATCGGAGCCACGGATGCGTTCTCGACATCCCTGCCCGTAGGACTTCAGGGAAAGAGTGCCTCCTCCTGTGGCGGGCCACCCCGGGTTGGCGGCACATGGAGAACCGCACCGCCACCGTCCTCCTCGCTCCCCTTGGAGGAGGACACCACGACCTCGCCGACCTGGCCGTCGCGACGGCCGGGGCGGGGAGACGTGTCGTAGTAGTGCAGATCCACACCTCTAATAATGCCAGCCGGCACCGACAGTTCCGGGCCCGAACGCGATGTTCCACCGTTCCCCTCCGACCCGCAGGTCACACGCACCACACCGCCGGACGGCACGCCGTTCCACCCCGCGAGCAGGCGTTTCACTCCGTTCCACGCACGGGTGCGAATCTCACCGCGTGGGCCGGGCGGACGTGGAAGTCGTTCGTGGGCACACCACGCGTGGTGTGCCCACGAACGCAAGGATTCACCACGCGGACCCGGCACGCGTGGAAGGCGCGCACGGGTTCACCACGCGGGCCGGGCACACGCGGAAGGCACGCACGGGTTCACCACGCGGGCCGGGCGGGCACGAAAAGTTCCCCCGGGCCGCGCCACGTGAGCGGGAGGTACGTGAGCGGGAGGTACGTGAGCGGGAGGTACGTGAGCGGGAGGTACGTACGGGTTCACCGCGCGCCGAGCGACGCGGAAGGCGGCAGGTCGAGCACACCCGTGGAGCGGGGTCTCAGCCGGTGAGGGCGGTTGCCCTCGGCTCGGCGTTCGGCCGCGAGGCCCCGTGCCGGTCCAGCAGGGCCCGTACCTCGCCGGCCTCGGGCATGTCCCGTCGTACGAAGATCTCAAGCGCCTCGGTGAGGCACGCCCCGGCCCGGCCCGGCTGGCCGAGCCGGGAGAACGCCTGGCCGAGCGCGACGAGTGCCTTGCCCTGGATCCATTCGTCGCCCGCCTCCGCCATGAGGCCCAGCGAGTCCTCGGCGCAGTCGACGGCGCGGTCCGGCTGCCCCAGGGCGAGGTGGGTCTCGGCCATCCGCAGCAGGGTCGCCCCCTCCCGGACGCGCTGCTTGAGCCTCCGGTACGCCTTCCGCGTCTCCAGGAGCCGGGAGAGCGCCTCCTCGGGGCGCCCGGCGTCGCGCAGTACGACGGCCGACTGGTACAGGATGTCGGGATCCGCCCCGCCGCCCAGCTCGCGGATGGTGCGATCGGCCAGTTCCACGGCCTCCACGGCCTCGGCGGTCCTGTCGACCGACGCGAGCGCGAGCGCCATGTTGCCCAGGCCGACGGTCTCGCCGCTCCGGTCGCCGAGCCCGCGCCAGACCTCGACAGCCTCGGCGTACAGCGCGATCGCCTCGGTCTTCGCGCCGCGGTTGGAGGCGACCATGGCCAGCAGGTTGAGGCTCTCCGCGTACCGCGCCAGGTCGCCCTCGGCGAGGCTGAGGTCCCGCGCGGCGACGCCGTCCTCGATCGCCGCGTCGAGGAACCAGCGGCTCGTCCAGAACCCGCCGCGCACGCACCGGGCGTGCGCCTCGGTGCGGCGTTCCCCTCGGGCCGCCGCCGCCTCGACGAGGGCTCCGGCCGCCCGCTCGTAGCGCTCGGGGGTCACGTCGGTCTCCAGCACGTCGGACGCCATGTCGAGCAGCCGTATCGCGTCGGAGAGGACGCTTCCCGGAGTCCGCGCGACCTGGTGCACGCAGCCGATCACCCCTTGCTCCTCGTCCTCCGCCCAGTTCACCGCGGCCTCCTCGTCCGCGAAGGAGAGCCCGGAGAAGGACGGGCCGGGGAGGGACGCCCCCCGGCCGGGCACCGGGGCGCCCGGGTAGGTCAGGTAGTAGGCCGCCGTCATGCCGGCGAGGTAGTAGCCGAGCAGCCTGGCCAGCGCCGCTCGCCGCACGTCCTCGCCGTCCGGCCGCGACCGGGCGAAGATCTTGAGGAGGTCGTGGTAGCGGTAGTGGCCGGGCGAGGGTGATTCCAGCATGCTCACGTCCACCAGCGCCTCGCACACCTCCTCCGCGTCCGGCTCGTCCAGGCCGAGTACGGCCGCCGCCGAGCCCAGCGAGAAGTCGGCCGCGTCGGGGACGGCGAGCAGCCGGAACGCCGAGGCGTGCGCGGCGTCGAGCTGGTCGTAGCCGAGGGCGAACGTCGCCTCGACGGCCAGGTCGTCCACCCGCAGCTCCGCCAGGCGCCTGCGCTCGTCGGCCATCCGGTCGCTCATCCTGGCCACGCTCCAGGCGGGCCGCGCCGCCAGCCGCGAGGCCACGATCCTGATCGCCAGGGGCAGGTACCCGCACGCCCCGATCAGGTCCGCCGCCGCCTCGCGCTCGGCGGCGACCCGCGCCTCCCCGACCACCTTGGCCAGCAGCGCCATCGCCTCGTCGTGGGGCAGCACGCCCAGGTCGACCTGGCGTACGCCGGACAGGCCGACCATCTTCGCGCGGCTCGTCACCATCACCGCGCACCCGGCGGCGCCCGGCAGCAGCGGCCGTACCTGCGCCGAACCGGCGGCGTTGTCCAGGACGACGAGCACCCGCCGGTCCGCCAGCGTGGAGCGGTACATGGCCGCGCGCTCGCCCGGATCCTCGGCGTCGGCGGGGACCTCGGCCCCGAGGGAGCGCAGGAACCTGCCGAGCACGGTCTCGGGCGCGAGCGGCTGCGCCCCCGAGCCCCGGAGGTTCACGAAGAGCTGGCCGTCGGGGTAGTCCGGCGCGAGCCGGTGCGCCACGTGGACGGCCAGGGTGGTCTTGCCCATGCCGCCCGTACCCGACACGGCCGAGATCACCAGCGCCGAGGCGTTCCCCGTCCTCAGGGCGTCCACCATCTCGTCGACCTCGGACTCCCTGCCGGTGAAGTCCGCGGTGTCGGCGGGGAGCTGCCGGGGCACCTGCCTGACGGCCGGGCTCGCCGCCTTCTCACGCCCGAGGGCGGGGTCCGCCGTGATGATCCGCTGGTAGAGCTCCGCCAGCTCGGGCGAGGGGTCGATGCCGAGACTCTCGGCGAGCAGTTCCCGGGTGTCGGTGAACACGCCGATCGCCTCGGCCTGCCGCCCCGAGCGGTACAGCGCCAGCATCAGCAGGCCGGACAGCCGCTCCCTGGCCGGGTGCTCCCCGCGGAGCGCGGTCAGCTCGGCGACGACCTCGGTGTGCCTGCCCTCCTCGACCTCCCCGGCGAGCCTGCGCTCCAGCACGGCGAGCCGCCGCTCCCCGAGCCGCACCCGCTGGCCCTCTGCGTAGCCGCCCTCCAGCCCGGCGAGCGGCTCTCCCCGCCAGAGCGCCAGGGCCTCGCCGTACCGTCCCGCGCGGGACAGCTCCTCCATCGTGACCAGGTCGCAGATCCCGCCGGCGAGGGCGTACCCGCTGCCGATCGAGGTGATCACCTCGGCGCCGAGGGCGGAGCGCAGGCGCGAGACGTACGTGCGCAACGTGCTCATGGCGGTGCGCGGACGGTACTCGCCCCAGACGGCGTCGAGCAGGTGATCGTGGCCGACCGCCCTGCCCTCGGCCAGGAGGAGGACGGCGAGGACCAGCCGCTGCTGGGGGGAGCCGATCTCCAGCTCGTCGCCGTCCCGCCAGACGCGCACCGGCCCCAGTATCGAGAACCGCAGCCCGGGATCACTCATTTGACAGCGCTGTCTTTCGCTCGTTCTCGAACAGCCTCATGGACACGCACAGCCTTGTGGGCACGGACAGTCTTGTGGGCACGCACACTCTTGAGGCCACGCACAGTCTTGTGGGCACGCACACTCTTGAGGAGCACGAGCAGCCTCATGGGACCGCCGCCGTTCTCCCGCGCCGGGGTGCCGTACGACGGACTCCAGGATGTCTCGGCGCGTTGTGCCGTTCCGTGCCAGCTCGCCACGATGAAGCATCGTATGGCAGCACATCGACCTTTGCCGAGAAACCGGCAAACCTCACCATGTCCCGCATTTGGGATGTTCCACCTGGGATCACGGCCGCCGACCAGGCCCCCGCCCCAGATCGCTCCGGGAAACCGGACCCCGGGCGCCGAAACCGGCGCCGGGTGCCGCTTCCACCGTCACGCAAGCGGCTTCCAGCCACACGCAAGCAGTTACATGAAACTTTCCGTACAGGAACCAGCGCAACACAGTCGTTACGTTGCATGTATTCGCTGAAATCTTGCAGCAATCTGTTCGTCATTTTAAGGTGTGGATACCCCCCGGGCACCACCGGCCGGCGTCCCCCGACGCTCCGGCCGCGAAGCGTCCGGCTCTTCGTAAAGTGAAGGGTCAGCCGATGAAGAAGTCCGGCAGGCTAAAGGCCTGGACAATCGCCACGATCGCGGCGCTGACGGCGGGAGGGCTGGCCTCGTTACCCGTCACCCCCGCCACGGCGGCCGTGCGAGCCGACTCCCCGTTCGACTTCCCGGGGCGGGGCGCGACCGTGCCCTTCTTCGAGATAGAGGCCGAGGACACCGCCCACTCGGGCCAGGTGATCGGCCCCGACCGGATCTACGGCCGCCTCCCCTCGGAGGCCTCTGGCCGCAGGGCGGTGACACTCGACTCCTCGGGCGAGTACGTGGAGTTCACGCTCACCCGGCCGGCGAACGCGCTGTCACTGCGCTACAGCGTGCCGGACAACGCATCGGGAACCGGTCAGAACACCACCGCCAGCCTGCGGCTCAACGGCACGCACCTGAAGGACCTGACCCTCACCTCCAAGTACGGCTGGTACTACGGCGGCTACCCGTTCAACAACAACCCGGGCGACACCAACCCGCACCACTTCTACGACGAGACGCGGACCATGTTCGGGTCCACGCTCGCCGCGGGCGCCAAGGTCCGGATCCAGCACACCGGCGGCATCCCGGTCACCGTGGACCTCGCCGACTTCGAGGTCGTCGGCGCCCCGATCGGGCGCCCGTCCGGCTCGCTGTCGGTCGACGACTTCGGCGCGATCAAGAACAACACGGGCGTGGACAACACGGCCGCCTTCCAGGCCGCGGTCAACGCCGGCAAGGCCCAGGCCAAGGAGGTGTACATCCCCGAGGGGACCTACAACCTCTACGACCACGTGGTCGTCGACGGGGTCACCCTGCGCGGGGCGGGCCCCTGGTACAGCGTGCTCGGCGGGCGCCACCCCACCCAGCGCAACCGGGCCGTCGGCGTCTACGGCAAGTACGTCCAGGGCGGCGGCTACGGCGGTGAGATCCGCGCCCACGAGGCGGGCGGCCCGAGCCGCAACGTCACGCTCAAGGACTTCGCCATCATCGGCGAGGTCATGGAGCGCGAGGACAACGACCAGGTCAACGCCATGGGCGGCGCGATGACCGACTCGGTCGTGGACAACGTGTGGATGCAGCACACCAAGGTCGGTGCCTGGATGGACGGCCCGATGAACAACTTCACCATCAAGAACAGCCGCATCCTCGACCAGACCGCCGACGGCGTGAACTTCCACACCGGCGTCACCAACTCGACCGTGACGAACACGTTCCTGCGCAACACCGGTGACGACGCCCTGGCCATGTGGCCGGAGCGGATCCCGAACGTCGGCAACAAGTTCACGTTCAACACCGTGGGCGTGACGCTGCTGGCCAACAACATCGTCACGTACGGCGGCAGGGACATCCAGATCACCGACAACGTGGTGGCCGACACGGTCAGCAACGGCGGCGGCATCCACATCTCCAACCGCTACCCGGGCGTCAACTCCGGCCAGGGCACCGCGGTCGCCGGAACCCACACCGTCGCCCGCAACACCCTGCTCCGGGCGGGCAACAACGACTTCAACTGGCACTTCGGCGTCGGAGCCATCTGGTTCAGCGGGCTCAACGAGCCGGTAAACGCCACCATCAACGTCACCAACACCGACATCCTGGACAGCTCGTACGCCGCGATCCACATGATCGAGGGCACCACGAGCACGGTGAACTTCAACAACGTCAACATCGACGGCACCGGCACGTACATGATCCAGGCGCAGTCGGGCGCGAACATGACGTTCAACAACGTCAAGGCCGCGCACATCGGCGCGGGCGTCGCCATTCACAACTGCGTCGGCGCGGCCTTCACGCCCGTCTTCGGCACCGGCAACACCGGCTGGAGCCCCAGCAGCACGACCTGCACCGGCACCTGGCCCACGCCGAACTACATCTACCCCGGTGGCGGCGGCAACACCGGCGGCCTGTCCGGCTCCCCGGGCAGCCTGTCCTTCGCCGCGCGCCAGGTCAACACCACCAGCCCGGCGCAGGCCGTCACCATCACGAACGGAGCCGCCACCGCGGCCCCGATCGGCTCGGTGGGCGTCACCGGCGACTACGCCCAGACCAACAACTGCGGCAGCTCCCTCGCCGCGGGCGCGACCTGCACGGTGAACGTCACCTTCAGCCCGACCGCGACGGGCACCCGCACCGGCACGCTCACCGTCGCCAGCAGCGCCCAGGGCGGCCCGGTGACCGTGAGCCTCTCCGGCAGCGGCACCAACGGCGTCGCCCTGACCGCCTCCCCCGGCAGCCTGTCCTTCGGGGCGCGCGCGGTCGGCAGCACCAGCCCGGCGCAGGCCGTCACCGTCACCAACACCGGCACCGCCTCGGCGACGCTCGGCACGGTCGCCACCACCGGCGACTACGCCCAGACCAAGACCTGCGGCACCACCCTCGCCGCCGGCGCCTCCTGCACCGTCAACGTCACCTTCACCCCCACCGCCTCGGGCACCCGTACGGGCAGCCTGACCATCGCCAGCAACGACCCGAACAGCCCGCTGACGGTCGGCCTGAGCGGCAGCGGCACGAGCTCGACCACCAACCTCGCGCTCGGCGCGACGATGACGGCGAGCAGCTCCAACGGCGGCTTCCCGCCGAGCAACGCCAACGACGACAACGCCTCCACCTACTGGGAGTCGAACAGCAACGCCTTCCCGCAGTGGCTGCAGGCCGACCTCGGCACCGCGCAGAACGTCGGCTCCGTCACCCTGAAGCTGCCGCCGGCGGCCGCGTGGGCGACCAGGACGCAGACCCTGTCGGTCCAGGGCAGCACCAACGGCACCACCTGGACCACGCTGAAGGCCTCGGCCGGATACACCTTCAACCCGGCCACGGGCAACAGCGTCGCGATCCCGCTGACCAGCTCGAACGTACGCTACGTCCGGATCAACCTCACCGCCAACACCGGCTGGCCCGCGGGCCAGATCTCGGAGTTCCAGATCTTCCCGGGTGGCGGCAACCCCACGCCGACCGTGTCGCTGGCGGCCTCCCCGGCGAGCCTGACGTTCGCCGCCAGGACGGTCGGCAGCACCAGCCCGGCGCAGGCCGTGACGGTCACCAACACCGGCACCGGGTCGGCGACGCTCGGCACGGTCGCCACCACCGGCGACTACGCCCAGACCAAGACCTGCGGCACCACCCTCGCCGCCGGCGCCTCCTGCACCGTCAACGTCACCTTCACCCCCACCGCGACGGGCACCCGTACGGGCACCCTGAGCGTGGCGAGCAACGACCCGAACGGGCCGCTGACCGTGGCCCTGACCGGGACCGGCGGCTCGGCGCCCGTCACCAACCTGGCGCAGGGCAGGCCTACCACGGAGACCAGCCACGCCGACGTGTACGGCTCGGGCAACGTGGTGGACGGCAACGCGAACAGCTACTGGGAGTCGAACAGCAACGCCTTCCCGCAGTCGGTCACGGTCGACCTCGGCTCCACGCAGAGCGTCGGCCGGGTCGTCCTGAAGCTGCCCCCGGCCACGGCCTGGGCCACCCGCACCCAGGCGGTCGCCGTCCTGGGCAGCACCGACGGGACGAACTTCACCGGTGTCGTCGGCTCGGCGACCTACACCTTCAACCCCGCCACCGGTAACACGGCCACCATCACCTTCCCGGCCACCAGCAGGCGCCACCTGCGCCTGACCTTCACCGCCAACAGCGGCTGGCCCGCCGGCCAGCTCTCCGAGTTCGAGGTCTACGCCTCGTAGTCTCATGACCTCGTAGCCGACCTGGGCACCGGATGGGGCGAACACCCCATCCGGTGCTTTTCTCGTCTCAGCCGACAAGCACCCATCACACTCACGAGACGGAATCGCCGTACAGATCGGGCTTTTGGTGTCAACCGAACCCCGTCCCCCACCGTCTCCCCTTGTGCCCCATCTGTCGTAAGCAGGAGGCGACGTGCGCGTCCGCTCGGTTCTCTCAGTCGCCGCCCTGGCCGGGGGCCTGGTCCTCTGGCACCCTCTCCCCTCCTCGGCGGGGCAGGGCTCGGCCGTCGCGGCCGACGTCGTGGAGTACGAGTGCACCACCGACGGCGTGGCCGAGAAGCAGACCATCGAGATCAACGTCGAGATGACGGTGCCGGCCACCGCCTCCACGGGACAGCAGTTCACGATCGGCTGGCGCGGCACCTACACCGGCACCGGCCTGACGGCACCCGCCGCGGGACTGCCCGAGGGCACCAACCTGTACGCGTACGCCTCCATCAGCGACCTTCCCGGGCTGACCTCCGCCACCGGGGTGGGCACCCTCGAAGCGGTCGGCGCGGGTCAGACCATCCCGCTGCCGGCGGCCCAGATCGCGCTCGCGACCACCTCGAACAATCCGGGCACCGCGGCGGTGAAGCCCGCCGCCATCAACTTCGGGACCCTGCCCACCAACCCGCTGATCGAGTGCGAGTCCCTGAACAAGGACGCCCTGACGACCTATCCCCTCACCGTCACCGCGGGCGGCGGCCAGACGACCGATCCCGACCCGACGGACACGGCCACGGATCCCGTCAGCCCGCCCCCGGCGGACGAGGACACCGAGGCGGCCGACACCCCGCAGGACACGGACGGCGAGATCGACGAGACCCCGGCCGGAGGAGCCGACACCGGAGGCGGCGGCGAGAGCGGCCCCGACGGGCGGGCCCTCGTGCTCACCGGCTCCCTGATCACCCTCGGCGCCGTCTCCGGCCTGCTGTGGCGGCGCCGCGGCGCCAGGGTGGCCGTAAGCCGACGGGCCTGATCCAGCCCCGGGGCCTTGCCGGGTGGGCGGGATACCAAGCCTGCGCTCATCGGAAGTAGTTGATGTCTCCGATGAGCGAAAAACCTCATTCGCACGACATCCCCGACCGTCACCCGTCCACTGGACAACGCCGGACGTGATGTCCAAAGCAGTGGCAACGGTCCCTCGGGAGCCACAACCAGTGGCGCGTTGGCACTAATCGCCCTGTCCGTGTCGATGCTGGCCGTTATGGTCATGGTCATGGTCAGCGCGTACAACCACAACGACATACTGCTATCGATGATGGGAAGCCTGGTCGAGGACGGTGTTGACCTGGAGCCGGCCAAGAAGGCGTTCGAGTCCACCAAGGGTGACTTCGCGGCGAAGTTCACCGCTGCGCTGCGGGCGCGGTTTGCTCAGATGGTCGCACCAGAGCTTTTCATCGACGTGCCCGAGCATCCGGAAGAGCTTCGCAAGGCCGATCTGGAGGCCCTGGTGCGGCCCGCCGCTAGCGGCTTCCTTCGGTCGTATCCGACCAAAGATGAATTACTGGCCGAGGCGAACCGAATCCGACGGCGACAGGAGCGGCGCCCACCATGGATTCCACGCCTGGATCGAGACGGCAAACCCACACCGGGGTCAGCGGCCGACTCGTTCAATGCCGAGGATCGCTCCGAACGACCTCTGACGGTTACCGCTCTTGTCGAACTCGGCGACGTGACAGTCCTGTTGCCCGCCGCGGCCGAGGACCGGCTGGAGTTGACCATGATGCCTGGTGGAATCGGAGAATGGGAGGCGGCCTTGTGCACGGTCCTGGGTGTCACCAGCGAGCACGGGCCCGCCGTGACTGTTTCGATTGACGCACAGGCCAACGAGGCGCTGATCCCCGACGACCTACGCTGGTGGGCTCTCGAACCTGCAAAGTCGCTGTCGGCGGCGCAGGACCCGGGAGTGGCAAGCGAATTGCTGGCCACCTCGACGAGTCTTGGAGAGCTGCCAGTCACCGACGACACGCGCCAGGACTACGAGACGCTAGCTATCGCCCTCGAGGGTGCTGGGGACTGGCGGTACAGCGCCCGCTGGCTGCTCGACGCATGGGACCCCAGCGTAGATGTGGGCACGCTGGCCACTGTTCGCTCTGCCATCGCCGGCTGGGCAGGGGAGGGCCGAAGCGGGTTGATCGTATACGTGTACGGCGGGGCCCTACACGGCACCGAAGGTCTGATCGGTGTCCCGGGCCCCCTGCACAGTTACCTGTTGTGCGTGAGCCGCTCTGCCGACGGCACCGACACCGTGGACACGGTGCGGCGAGTGATCTTGTCGTGTCCGGGGGAAAACTGGTGCCACCGCGGTGGCTGCCCCAACGCCGAATTTCCGGAAGCCGACATGCTGCTCACGTCGATCGTCACCGCTGGCGACATCGCCGCTGTGGCCGACCAGAATGGCGGCTGGGCGGGGGAGACCTATCAGCGGTTGTACGGCACCGGTGACGTCGACCACTACTCGGAAATCGTCTTGGACTACCTGGAGGCGGAGCTGTCAGGCACCGGCTGGGTCGAGTTGGAGCGGTCGACGTGGGAAGGCGGAGTGGAGGAGTCGTTGCTGCGTCGAGGCGAACACTGCCTGACCGCCTCCTACGATCCGGTTACCCGCCAGCTTCGACTGGTCGATGGCAGGCCCAACCTCGAAAGCACCCTCGACATGCTGGCCGAGGATGGTGTGCTTACCGGCGACGACGACCACGTGACTGTCGACACCAGCGAGCACGCGGCCCAGCGGTGGGGCATGGAGCTCCTGACCGCAGCGGAGGATTTGCTGCTCGGGCGTGTCAACGAGCTGCGACAACTGTCTGTCCCCCTCCAGGGCGCCTTGCTTGGGCTGCACCCTCATGCGGACGGAACCCTGAGCGCCCCGGAATCAACAGCGCTCGCGAAAGAACAACTCACGATTCTGATGCGTACTGCCGGACTCCTCGGTGGCGAATGATCTACAACAGAGATTCTGACGGGGGGTGCGGATAATCTTTCACGTGTTCTTACTAAACGTATTAACGTCGAAGAGGACACAGACGTCCTAGCAGCGATGTTCTGGTTACTGCACACCAAGGCCGTTCCGTCCCAAATGATCGATGAAATCCTCCGGTTACCTCAGCGACCACCGCGACGTCATCAGCTCCGACCCCACCGCCCTCTCAGAGCTGCGTCGCGTACTCGAGCCGGTCGGCCCGCAGCCCTACGGCTGTCCTACTCGCTGGGCGACATGTTCCGCTGACGTGGGGATCGATGGGAACTTCGCCGTCATCACACCGACCGTCGCCTCCCAGACCGTCCACGAGCCTCGACCGAAAACCCTTCATGGTTCAGACCTGAAAGGCATAGCCTGGAAGGCTTACCTTTCAACGCGCGGAGGCTCGCATGGAGACGAAAACACTCATGGATTTGCAGCAACCGGACGAGCGCGCTCTTCATTTCTCACCCTGGGGGCTCGGTGGGCGGATGGCTCCCGAAGACGCAACGATCTTCCAGCAGGAGAACATCGGCCGCTTCGACCTCGCGCCCCAGGTCTCCGAGCGAGTTCGAACCCGCTTCGAGCAGGTGCGGGACACCTACAGCTACGGCGTTCTCAACTACGAGCTCTATACGGCCGCCCACGACCAGGCATACCTCACCCTCGAGTTCGCCCTGCGGGAGCGCTTCACCGAGTTCTATGGCAGTGAGATCACCATCGTCGACGATGAGCGAACCGAACTCCGAGTCTCCGTCTCGAACTTCGAAGAGGTCCGTGCCCAGTTCAAGAGACGCCGTGGTCAGCCAGCCCTGTTGCTTCAACTGCTCGACGGACAAACGATCCCGTTTGATGGCATGCTGAGCTCGCTCATGACGTGGGCGCGCGCCGAGAGGCTGCTCCGCGGGCAACGCAACCGGCATGCCGAACCACTGTTCATACGGCTGCGAAATTTCGTTGCGCACGAGGCGGGCGATCACATCACAACGCCCTTGGACGCTGCGCTCGCCATCAGAGACCTGGCAGAGACGATAAATCAGCTGTGGGGCGCCCTGACCCCGGGCGGACGACTCTACCCGGCTCCCATCCGCCGCGAGCCGATCGTCATCGCGTGGAGCAGCGACGGCGGTTCGAGCTCAACCGGCCTGGCTGAGCACTTCCAAGCCACCGCACCTGAGCCAGACCAGGACCAGTACGCGGTCGTGCTCGCAGTCGTCGGCGATCCGGAGCTAGGCTATTTCGATTCCCGATACGCGACGACCCCCTTCCCACAAGATCTGCTGTGGGGACCGGGTACTCGGGAGGATGCCATCGCCTGGCTCGAGTCGGAATGTCCGTCGGGAGACGAAGTCGATGTACTGGACCAAATCTTCGTTATCCGCTACCACGAACAGCGGCTCTACCTCCCACAGGAGATCGATGTCGCTGCCAGCCTAGAGCCTGAGGAGCGTCAAGGAATCTGGTACCTCGTACAGGCGGATTCGCCGCTCGATGCTTTCAACCACCTGCGGCAGTTGTTGGCGGGCGGCGTGAATAATCGATGCTCCCGTCGAGGCGCGTGCCAACAGTGCGCCGTAGAAATCATCGGTAAGGGCACGTGGAAGCAAGTGGTGCGTCTCTTGGCTAGTCGGGGCACCACACCGAGCCCCCGCATCGTTCCGGATGTTCGCCTCCCCTCATGGAGACCCCGGTGGAACAAAATCTTGGGCAACGGCAACTGGACCACTCTCTCAAAAGACGTGCCGTGAACGGGCGACCTTTAGCCGACCAAACCGCCTTCGTCCCGTGAAACGCGCTCAGCTGCCGCGATGGGCACACGCGACTGCGAGGCGAGTCATCGTAATGTCTGCCATGAGCTAGACCTGCGGTCTTCGTAGTGAGACAGCTCGTCCAGGACGATGTGGTGGGGCGGGAAAGAGCGGACGTACAGGCCAGCATCGATCAGCCGGGCGGTGAAGGTGGCTTCGAAACCACTGCAGCAGCCTAAACACCACACCACCGGTGTCCGTCAAAGCGGAGCAAGCTCAGACAGGGTGTCTTGTGTCGACCGTCCGAAGCTTCTGCTTGCCGAAGGCAAGCCCTGTGGAGATGGTGATCAGCGGGGGTTCGCTGAAGCTCTATGGCGATCATGGCTGTTGTGACGGGGCAGGGGTGATCGTTTTTGCCGGGGCGGCGGCGTTCGAGCAAACATGGAGCCAACATCGGGGACAAACCCGCGCGAAAAGGGCGGGTTGAATGCGAACAGCGCACCCCCTGCAATCAAGGGATGCGCTGGTCAGGTTGTGGTGCGCCGCCAGGGACTCGAACCCCGGACCCGCTGATTAAGAGTCAGCTGCTCTAACCAACTGAGCTAGCGGCGCTTGACTTCGACAAGCTTACCGGACCTGGCACTGTGGTCCGTACATGAGTGGATATATGGCGCCAAAGGGCACCGGACGGTGAGGTCCACCCGGGGAGCAGTGGGCGGATCCCCGCCGTGACCTGGGGAAACGAAGGTAGACGAACGGTGTTCCATAGCCGCTGACTTGGGGAAATGCCGTTTAGGGCTCCTCGCTCGGGTACGTGACCGGAGCCCGGAGTATCAAGTCAAGGGAGATGTTCAGCCATGCAACCTGAGCTCTGGAACTACCGCGCCGACGTCTACGACCAGGACAGGACTCTCGACGTCGCCGGGTACCACGTCGAGGCCACCGACGGGAAGATCGGCTCCATCGACGAGGCGACGTACGAGGTCGGCGAGAGCTACCTCGTCGTCGACACGGGCCCGTGGATCTTCGGCAAGAAGGTCCTCCTGCCGGCGAGCACGGTGACGCAGATCGACCCGCAGGAGAAGAAGGTCTACGTCGCTCGCACCAAGCAGGAGATCAAGGACGCCCCCGAGTTCGACGAGACGAACTTCAGGGAGCCCGCCTACCGCGACCGTGTCGGCGAGTACTACGGCCGCTTCCCCTTCGGCGGCGGCCCCGGAACCTTCTGACCCGGCACATCAAGACACAGGGACAACGACAGGGGCCCCGCCGGGGATGGCGGGGCCCCTTCGCGTTCGCGGGGTGGTCGTGTCTCAGGGCCAGGTCGGGTCGCCGGAGGAGTCGACGGGACCGGGGATGACGTCAAGGCGCTGGAGGAGGATGAGAAAGGTGGAGGCGTACGGGGAGTCCTGGACGACGGCGGCGACGCGGTCCCAGTCGACCTGCTCGCGCAGGGCGCGGACCTGGGGCAGCAGGGAGCCGTAGTCACAGCTGTGCTCGGAGAGCGGCAGCAACCACGAGATGACCAGGTCGGTGGCCTCCAGGACGGGCAGGATCACCGCCGAGGCCTTCATCGGCTCCGCCCGTTTCAGCAGCTCGGGGGTGACCGGGTGATCGCAGATCGAGAAGATCAGATCCACCAGCCGGCCCTCGTCGAAAGCCTTGACCAGCCAGTCCTCCGGCGGCTGCCTGGACGTCTCGAATCCCAGCTTGCCCAGCGCCTCCAGCGCGAGCGGCACGTCCTCCTGGGGGAGGACGAAGTCGACGTCGTGGAGCGAGGGGGCGGCTCCGCGCGCGTAGGCGGCACAGCCTCCGGCGAGCGCGAACCTGACGTCCGCGTCCTTCAGCCCGCTGCTCGCTCGCTTCAGTGTTTCAAGAATCGCGTCGGTGACCTCGTGACTGTGGCTTCCCATAGCCCACGCGTACCCCGTAGCTTCCCAGGTAGGCATGCCAAACCTTTCCTTGGGTAAACGGAGCGCATGATTCAGCCTGAACATGTACAAAAAGAACATCCCGAGCCCGGAGAGACTCGCAAGGAACGCGTTGACCGCGAACTCGGCGAGTTGTTACAGGGCCTGCGCGTCGCGGTCACCGGAGTGCAGGTGCTGTTCGCCTTCTTGTTCACCCTGCCGTTCGCGGCGGGGTTCAACAAAGTGGACACCCTGGGGCACTGGCTGTTCTTCATCGCCCTGCTGAGCGCGGGCGTCGCGTCCATCTGCTTCATCACCCCCGCCGCCCAGCACCGCCTGCTGTTCAGGACCGGGCTGAAGGAGAAGATGCTGCACCGCTCCAACACTCTCGGGATCGCGGGGCTCGCCGGGCTCGCGGTCGCGATGACGAGTTCGGTCGCGCTCGTCGCGGAAACGGTGCTCAACGCCTGGCCCGCGGCGGTGTTCGCCGCGGTCGTGGCCCTGCTGAGCGCCTGGCTGTGGTTCATCCAGCCGATAGTTGATCTGTACGGAACCAAGGATGATGAAGATGTTAAGTAGTGAATTGTGAGGGCAGAGGCCGGTTATGGCTACCTTGCTTTGGATCATCGCAGTCGTCCTCGTCATCTCCGGGATCTACGTCATCCTGGCCCGTCGCGACCTCCTCTGGGGGATCGTCCTCATCGTCCTCGGCTTCCTCGTCGGTCCCGGGGGTGTGAGCATCTTCAATGTGTGACGCGAGCCCCGCGCTCGCCGCAGCACATGACCGGTGCGAGCCCAGCGCTCGCACACCGCCCAGGTGCGGGCCACACGACCCGCACACCGTTCCGTGCGGCCTGATGTCCGTACGCCGTCCGGTGCGGGCCTGACAGGGCCGGCACACCTCTCGGCGCGAGCCCCACGCTCGCGAAGAGCAGAAGAACATCCGTCAGAAGCACGTAAGCGCCCCGAACTCCCACAGAAGCCTCGCGGGCCGGGTACCCCCCGGCCCGCTTCTTCATGTTCAAGGCGTGTGCGACATGTTCAAGGCAGAGGTGCGAGAAGGTTCGAGACCGGCCCCGGTCCTCTCTTCGGGGGTTCTCTCCTCGGGCGGGACTCCGCGTCGCCGGACTCCCGCCGTCGGGTTCGCTCATCGGGTTCGCACGCCGGATCCGCGTACCGGATCAGGCGCGCCGCGATCCGCGCGTCAGAGGAGCGTCAGAGGAGATACACGCCGTACGCCCGGCCCAGCACCGGCAGCGCCACGTTGCGCACCCGGATGCCGCCGGGGGTGACGCCCTTCTCCGTACCGGCGTGGGCGTGGCCGTGGATGATCAGATCGGCGCCCTCGGCGTCGACCGCCTCGGCCAGCAGGTAGCTGCCGAGGAAGGGATAGATCTCCAGTGGCTCCCCGGCGAGGGTGTCCTTGACCGGCGAGTAGTGGGACAGCACGACCCTGCGGTCGGCCTGCAGCTCCTTCAGCGCCACCCGCCAGCGGTCGGCGATCCGCTTGGTGTGACCGACGAACGCCTTGATCTCCGGCTCGCCGAAGTCGCTGGCGCACTTGCCCGCGTACCCCCCGCCGAAGCCCTTGCCGCCGACCACGCCGAGCCGTACCCCGTTGACGTCGAGCACGGTCGCGTCGTCGTGCAGGACCTCGATCCCGGTGTCGCGCAGCAGGGCGGCGATCTCCGCGGGCAGGTCGGAGTGGTGGTCGTGGTTGCCGAGCACGGCCACCACCGGGATCGGCAGGTCGCGGAACTCGTCCGCCACCACCTGGGCCTCCTCCATGGTGCCGTGCCGGGTCAGGTCCCCGGCGAGCAGCAGGACGTCGGCCTTCTCCCCGATGTCGTGGAGCCCCTCGCGGTAGCTTCCCCTGCGGCTCTCGTCCAGGTGTACGTCCCCGACCGCCGCGATCCGCACGTCCTTCACAGCCTCTCCTCCCCCACCGGTGCCCGTACGTCCACTATGTCTATCTCGTTGTGGACGTCCAGCCCGGGGGCCGCCTCGCCCGCGACCTCGGCGATCACCTCGCTGCGGTCGGTGCCGACGACCTGGCCGCGCAGATAGAGCTGATCACCCCGGATGTCGACCCGGATGCCGAGTTCCGTGGTTCTCTCGTCCTCGGCGAGCGCGCGTTGCACGCGCGCCGCGACGTACTGGGGAGCCTCCATCGTCGAACTCCTTTCCGTCCAAAACTGCTCGCCTTCCCGTGAATCCCAAGGTCAAACACGTTTAAAGACCCCCGCCAGGGCAGGGTAGGAAGGTATGCCCAGGACGCAGGCACGCCTGCCCCGTACACCCGGTGGAGACGTGTCCATGAAGATCGCAATGGTGTCAGAGCATGCGAGTCCCCTCGCCACCGTCGGCGGAGCCGACGCCGGGGGCCAGAACGTCCACGTCGCCGCACTCTCCCTCGCGCTCGCCGCGCGCGGGCACGAGGTGACCGTCTACACCCGCAGGGAATGCCCCTCACAGCCTGAGGAGACCTCCTTCGCCCCCGGCGTCACCGTGGTCCACGTCCCCGCCGGACCCGCCATGACCCTGGCCAAGGACGACCTGCTCCCCTGGATCCCGGACTTCGGCCGGTGGCTCGCCAGGCGGTGGCGCGACGCGCCGCCCAACATGGTCCACAGCCACTTCTGGATGAGCGGCCTGGCCGCCCTGGCCGCCGCGAGGGACGCCGCCGTCCCCATCGTGCACACCTTCCACGCCCTCGGCACGGTCAAGCGCCGCCACCAGGGCAGGGCCGACTCCAGCCCGCCCGAGCGTCTCAAGATCGAGGCGATGGTCGCCTCCCAGGTGGACGCGGTCGTCGCGACCTGCGCCGACGAGGTGGCGGAACTGCGCGGGATGCGGGTTCCGCGGAGCCGGACGAGGGTCGTGCCCTGCGGCGTCGACGTGGGCTCCTTCACCCCTTCCGGCCCGAGGAGAGACCTGGGCCCGGGTCCCGTCCTGCTCGCCATCGGCCGTCCCGTCCGCCGCAAGGGCGTGGACACCACGATCCACGCCCTCTCCCGCATCCCCGGCGCCACCCTGGTCGTCGCCGGCGGCGACCTGGACGACCCGGAGGCGGGCCGTCTCTCGCGCGTGGCCGCCAGGTGCGGCGTGGCGGACCGCGTCAGGTTCCTCGGCAGGGTGGGAAGGGAGAGCGTCCCCACCCTGATGCGCTCGGCGGACGTCGTGGTCAGCATGCCCTGGTACGAACCGTTCGGCATCGTGCCCCTGGAGGCGATGGCCTGCGGGGTGCCGGTGGTGGCGTCCGCGGTGGGCGGGCACCTGGACACCGTCGTCCCCGAGGTCACCGGCCTGCTGGTCCCGCCGCGTGAGCCGCACGCGCTGGGCGGCGCGCTGCGCCGGTTGCTCACCGCGCCGTCCCTGCTGGCGGCCTACGGGGCGGCGGCGGCCGCGCGGGCACGCTCACGCTACGACTGGCACCGGATCGCCGCCCAGACGTCCGCCGTGTACGCGGAGGTGCTCTCCTCCCGCGTCCCGGCGCGACGGGCGGCCGACGCCCACCCCTGTCCCGGAGCAGCCTGACGGCTCCCTCTCCCGCCCCGGGCGCCGGGTCGGGAGACCCGTCCTTCCGAGGACTTTTCGAGGACCCCTGCGACGCGCACCCCGGTAAGGCTTCCGGACGCGCGGAGGCCCCCGTCCCGTGAACGGGATCGGGGGCCTTCGGCGCGAGGCCGGTCACCGGTGGCGGCGGCCTCGCGGGGTCACTTTCCGGTGGCTCTGTGGATGCTCCGGGCCGCGGAACGGTCGATCGCGGCCTTGACCACGCCGAAGATCGCGCCCTGGATGGCCGCCGCCACGAGGATCTCGCCCCAGCCGTAGTCGTCCGACGTCGCCTGGGGTGCCTCGTCCTCGCCGGACGCGAACTTCCAGACCTGCTTGAAGACGACTCCGGCGATCGCACCGCCGATCATTCCGGTCACGGCACTCGCGCCGCGGGATACGACTCTGCTCACGTCCTGCCCTCCGTTCGCGTTCACTGAATCGGCACGCCTACCCGTGGGGACCGGTTCCTAACGGATCCGGAGCGGCGGGCGGTACCCGCCGGGGTCGCGGCTCTCCCGCGGGAGAGGTCCGCGGGGTCACACGGCCGGGGGGTCGTTGTAGCGGTGTTCCTGGTAGGTGCGGCGCTGGGTGACCGGGTCCTCGATCACGGTGGTGGCCGTGGAGTCCGGCACCACCGCGCGGCGGGCGAGGCTGAGCCGGTACACGGCGAACAGGAGCCACGCGAGACCGCCGATCATCAGGATGACACCGACGACGTTGATGTCGAATCCGGCGATGTCGAATTCAACCGCCCACGTGAGAATGGCGCCGAGCATAATGAGAACGATGCCGCCTGCGATGGTCATGGGATCTCCTCCTTCGAGCCAACGCACCCCATCTATCCCCCACGCGGATCTCAAACGTCACCCGGCGGACGTAGATGCGGACCTCGGCCTCCCTTCCGTCGTCACCGGCCCGCCGACCCGGGAAAAGTCCGCCGCCGCAGGCCCGCCTGCCCGGGAAAAGCCGTCGGCCGCACCCTCCGCGAGACGTGCGGGGGGCGCGGCCGAGGCGTCGCGCGGGAGGTGCTGATCCGCCCCGGGGCGGATCACCCGACGGGCCGTCGAACGGGCCGTCGAACGGATCACCGGACGGGTCACTCGGCGGGCAGCACCGCGCCCTTGTACGTGTCCTCGATGAACTTCTTGACCTCGGGGCCGGTGAGGATCTCGGCGAGCTTCTTCACGCGGGGGTCGTCCACCTTGGCCGGGACGGTGACCAGGCCGTTGGCGTACGGGTTGCCCTCGCCCTTCTCCAGGATCAGGGAGTCGGTCGCGGGCTGCAGCCCGGCCTCCAGGGCGTAGTTGCCGTTGACGATCGCGGCGTCCACGTCCTCCAGGGAGCGGGGCAGCTGGGCCGCCTCAAGGGGCTTGAACTCCAGCTCCTTGGGGTTGTCCGCGACGTCGCGCTCGGTGGCCTTGACGCCGACGCCCTCCTTGAGGGTGATCACGCCGTTGTCGGCGAGGAGCTTGAGGGAGCGGCCGAGGTTGCTCGCGTCGTTGGGCAGCGCCACCTGGGCGCCCTGGGCGAGCTCGGAGACGTTCTTGATCTTCTTCGAGTACAGGCCGAGCGGCTCGATGTGCACCGGGACGACCCAGCTGAGCTTGATGTCCTTGCCCTTGGAGAACTCCTCCAGGTACGGGATGTGCTGGAAGTAGTTCGCGTCCAGGTTGCCCTCGTCGAGCTGGGTGTTGGGCTGGACGTAGTCGGTGAACTCGACGATCTCCAGGTTCAGCCCGGCCTTGGCGGCGAGGTTGTCCTTGACGTACTTGAGCACCTCGCCGTGGGGCACGGGGTTCACCCCGACCTTGAGCGGGGCGTCGGCCTTCGGCGTGTCGGCGGCGCCGGGCTGGGCCGTGTCGGTGGACGTCCCCCCGCACGCGGCCAGGGTTCCGGCCAGGATCAAACCGGCCACGACCCCAAAGATCTTGCGCATGACTCTCCCTTAATTCCCCTTATATCAAGTAGGAAATATATCTCACATAAGGGAGTGTGAGGACAAATCCTTCCTGGTCCTCGCTGGTCCTCGCTGGTCCTCGCTGGTCCGCGCAGGTTCACGCAGGTTCACGCAGGTCCTCGTCACGGGTCCGCACCGACCCCTACCGGTCCCCGCGGGCCCGCGCCGATCCTCACTGGCCGCGCAGGGCCAGCATCTGCGCGATCTGCGCCGTACGCGAGACGTCGACGCGCTTCGCCATCTTCGTGACCTCGGGGTGCAGCCCGGTCGCGACCTCCACCTTGGCCATCTGGGTGGCGTCGTCCTGCTGGGCGATCAGCATGTCGAGGAACCGCCGCTCGAACTCGGCCGGTGGGGCGGAGATCAGCGCCGCCATCTCCTCCTCGCTCACCCCCGGCATCCCGCCGTGGGCGGCGTGCTCATCGTCCTTCGCGGTCGCGGGCTGCCCCCAGGCGGTCAGCAGGCCGGACATCGAGGCGGACTCGCGTTCCTGGGTCACGCCGATCGCCTCGGCGAGTTCCTTGACCTCGGGGCGGACCGGCCGCTCGCGCACCAGCCGCACCAGCCGTACCACCTGGGTGTTGTGGGGCACCATCATCTGCAGGAACATCACGTCGGGGGGGTTGAAGGCGACCCCCGCGGCGGTCCCCGTCGGCGGGGCGGGCGAGGGGCTGGGCAGTCCCGCGCCGGCGCCGTGCGCCGAGTGGTCGGAACCGTGGCCACCCTGCCCGGAACCCTCTTCCGGATCCTGCCCCGATCCGCCGTGCGCTCCGTGATCGGTGCTCTGGGGGGAGGCGGAGGACGTCGGCTGGACGGGGGCGCCGGCGACCCCGTGCGCTTTATGCCCGGCCGGACCCCCGCGGAGTTCCTGGATGCTGTCCGCACCGCAGCCGGAGAGCAGGAGGATTCCCAGGGCGACCGCCGGGACCACCGGAACCGCACGCTTCATGACGAACTCCTCGATTCTCGGGAGGTTCTCGGGAGACAACGGGCCCGGCCGGGGTGGCGGCGGCCACCCCGGCCGGATCTCACCGGGTCAGAGGCGTCGCCACAGGGCCGGGACGTTCGGCGGCTCCCAGCCGGCCAGCGCGGTGTGCGCCTGCAGGCACTGGTAGGTCGCGCCGCCGTAGGTCACCGTGGCGCCCACCGCGTAGGCGGTGCCCGCCCTCCAGGTGCCGCCCGGCTGGCTCGTCGGGGTCGGGGTGGGCGTCGGGGTCGGCGTCGGGTTCACCGTCGGCGTCACCGTCGGGGTGGGGGTCGGCTGGGGGTTGGGGTTGCCACCGCCGAAGTTCACGTCGGAACAGGTGTAGAAGGCCTCCGTGCTGCCCACGATGCGCTGCCAGATCGAGAAGATGAGCTGGCGGCCGCTCCGCTGCGGGAGGTTGATCGTCCAGTTGGTGAACTGGGTGGGGTTCTGGTTGTTGAACGTCCTGATGTGCTCCAGGTCCGACCAGCGCAGCGGCTGGCTGGGGTTCCAGCTCTGCTTGGTGATGTAGAACTCGAAGTTGCTGTTCGCGTGTGGCGCGGTCGCGTGGTAGGTGACCGTGAGCGGTCCCGGGGAGACCGAGGTGGCGGGCCAGTCGTTCCTGGTGAGGTTGAGCCCGCGATACTTGTCACGCCCGGCGCCGCACAGCTGGCCGTCGGGGATGATCTGGCGGTGGTTGCCGCCGGCCTCCAGCCGGGACACCTCGTGCCAGTCGTAGAACGCCTGGGTGCCTCCGGCCGCGACGGCCGCCTTGCACGCTTCCGACTTGGGGGTCTCCGGGCCTTCGTTCTTGCAGACATAGGCCCGGCTGGGCGGGTTCGACATGGACCCGTGGGCGACCGCCGCGGTGGACGGCAGCAGGGCGAGCAGGGACCCTACGCTGATCGCGGCGGCCGTACCGGTGGCCAGCTTGTGTCGCAGATGCACGTGGACTCCTCCTGGAGCGATAAATGGGAGGCAGGACTGTCCAACGAGCCGACGGATAGCACGTTATTAACAAGAAACCTTACTAAGAATTCCGGTCATATGACCAGTGATACGGCCATATCAGTCCATGACCAGCACGACCTTGCCCCGCCCGTGCCCGGTGGCGACCTCGCGGTGGGCGTCCGCGGCCCGCTCCAGCGGGTAGGTCCGGCGCACCGGGAAGACGAGCCCGCCCTCGGCGTACAGGGCGGCGAGCTCGGCGAGGCGGGAGGCCAGCCGCACCCCCTGGGTCCGCTGTATCCCCAGCTCGGCGACCCTGCCGTGCTCGACGAGCGTGAGGATACGCTCGGGCTTCACCAGTTCCAGGGAGACCTCCAGCGCCTCGCCGCCCGCGCCGTCCAGGACCAGGTCCACCCCGCCGGGGGCGAGGGCTCGGACCCGCTCCAGCAGGCCCTCGCCGTACGTGACGGGGATCGCGCCGAGCTCGCGCAGGTAGTCGTGGTTCTCCTCGCGGGCCGTGCCGATCACCGTGGCCGCCCCCCAGAGCCGGGCGAGCTGGACCGCCGCGGTGCCGACCGAACCCGCGGCGGCGTGGACCAGGACCGTGTCCCCCTCCCCCACCCCGAGCTGCCGCAGCGCGATGTGGGCGGTCTGGGTCCCGGCGCTGAAACCGCCCGCCACGTCCCAGGGCATGTTCGCGGGCTTGGGCGTGACGTTCTCCGCGGGCACGACCACGTACTCGGCGTAGGCGTTCAGCAGGTTGAAGCCGAGGACCTCGGCGCCGACGGAAAGCTCGCTCACCCCCGCGCCCACCTGGTCGACCACCCCGGCGAACTCGTTGCCCGGCACCCGCGGCAGCTCACCGTCGATCCCCTCGGGGGTCCACCCCGCCCGGATCGCCAGGTCGAACGGCTGCACGCCCGCGGCCCTGATCCGCACCCGCACCTGCCCCTCGCCCGCCTCGGGCGTCGGAAGGTCCGCCGTCCGCAACACCTCGGGCCCGCCGAACTCGAAAAAAGCCGCTGCCTTCACAGGATTCCCCTTCACTCGTGTACGCCTCGCTCACGTGTACACCTCACTCGCGTACGCCTCGCTTGTGTACGCCGCCGCCCAGCCTGCGGCCTCAAGCACGGTTGAGGTCAACTCACGCGCCTGTCGTACGGCGCCGGAGCGCGGCGGGGGTCTCAGGACGACGTACGGGCCACGTAGTAGCGCCGGGCCTTGTCGCGGCTGCCGCAGGTGGTCATGCTGCACCACCGGCGGCGGCCGTTCTTGCTGGTGTCGAGGAAGAGCCACTCGCACGACGGGCACGCGTGGATCCGCTCCAGCGGCCCGTGGGCGAGCAGGTCGACGGCGGAGGCGGCGACCTCCCTGAGCAGCGTTTCGACGGTTCGCGGGGCGGGCCACGCGAAGCGGAAGCGGCCTTCCTCGTGCTCGAACCGGGCGTGGGCGAGGCCGCCGGCGTACGCGGCGGTGAGGGCGTCGAGATCGGCGCGCGGCGGGTCGTCCCCGTCGGTCAGCGGCCGGAACACCCGGAACACCGTCTCGCGCAGGTCGCGGGCCTCGGGCAGGGCGGCGGCGAGGCCCGCCCGCCGCTCGACCGGACGGCCGGCCGCGCGCGCCCAGGTCACCGTCTCCTCGGGGGTGGCCAGCCAGTCGCGCCGGGCGACCGGGCGGCTGTTGACCGTGTTGGCGAAGTCCAGGCACAGGGCGTTGCCGACCAGTTCGACGTCGATCATCTATTCATTGTCTCACTGATCAACAGCAGTTGACAGGTGAGGCGGGGTCCAGCACGCTATGACCACTAAAATGGCTTTGAAAGGTGAGAATGGCATGCGCGTCCTCCCCGTCTCGCTGGGCCGGTCGTTCAACGGGCTGTGGTTCGGCACCGGCACAGCCAACCTGGGCGACGGCATGATCCTGTTCGCGCTCCCGCTGCTCGCCCTGGCGTCCGGCGCCTCACCCGGCGGGGTCGCGGCCGTGACGACGGCGCTGACGCTGGCCTGGCCGGTCTTCGGGCTGCACGCCGGATGGATCGTGGACCGCGCCGACCGACGGCTGCTGCTGGGCGGTGTCAACCTCGTCCGGGCGCTGGTGCTGACCGGTCTCACCGCCGGCCACCTCGCCGGCGCGCTCTCGCTGCCGGTGATCCTGGTCGCCGCGGTGCTGCTCGGCGTGGCCGAGACACTCGCCGACACGGCGCTGACCTCGACCGTTCCCATGCTCGTCGAGCCCGCCGGCCGTAACAGGGCGAACGCGCGGCTGGAGGCGACCATCAACGTCACCAACCAGCTGGCGGGCCCGCCGCTCGCGGGCCTCCTGGCCGGGCTCACCCTGGCCCTGGCCACCGGCACCGGCGCGGCCCTCTACGCCTTGGCGGTCGCCGGGCTCGCCATGATGACGCTCCCCCGCACGCCGATGGAGACGGCCGAGGTGACGCCCCGCCGTACGCCGGTGGAGACGGCCGAGGTGACGCTTCCCCGTACGCCGGCGGGAACGCGGTCCGCCGGGGGCGGTGAGGTGGTCGCCGGGTTCCGCTTCCTGTGGCGGCAGCCGGTGGTGCGGACGCTCACCCTCTTCACCGCCGCGATGAACGTGGTCTGGGCGGTCCCGACGGCGCTGATGGTCGTGCACGCCGTCAGCCCCGGCCCGCTCGGGCTCACCGCGGCGCAGTACGGCCTGCTGATGACGGCGATGGCCGTCGGCGGGCTGCTCGCGTCGATGGTGGTCGAGCCGCTGCGCCGCCGGTTCGGGGTGGCCACGCTGCTCGTCGCCGACGCCGTCGGCACCGTCCTGCTGGTGGCGCCCGTCGCCCTGGACGCGAACGCGTGGCTGGTGTCCGCGGGCATGGTGGTCGCGGGCGCGGGTTCGAGCGTCTGGCGGATCCTGGTGGCCACCCTCCGGCAGAACCTGACGCCGCCGGACCTGCTGGGCCGCGTCTACGCCGCGTCGCGGGTGCTCAGCTGGGGCGTCATCCCGGCCGGCGCCGCGCTGGCCGGTATCGGGGCCGAGGTGTGGGACGTGCGGACGGTGTTCGCCGTCGCCACCGGGCTCGCGCTCGTCACCCTGGCCGCCTTCGTGCCGTTCGCCCTGCGCGCCGACCTGTCGGCGGACGCCCGGCCGGCCGCGGACCGCCTCGCCTGAGCGGTTCTCTTCGCGGGAGGGGACCGCTCCGAAGGGGACGGGGCATCGCTCCGTCTCCGGCCACCACGCTCGCCGGTTTCACGGCGGTCCGCGTGATGGCCGGGCGGGCCGGGCCGGCCGGGCGGATTCCGGGCCCGCCGGGAAGCGGGCCCGGTCGCCGGGTCACTCCGTGGTGAGGGCGGACAGGTTGTTGTAGCTGATCCGGGCGAACTCCAGTGACTGGCCCGGGTTCGCCGTACCACCCGGAGCGGTGTCCTGCTCGTACATCGGGTAGTGGTGCTGGCTGACCAGACCCCGGAAGAACGTCGTGTAGTCGATGTCGCCCGTACCGAAGGGCACCATGTCGTAGCCGTTGGCGGTCGCGGGGTTGAGCCTCCCGTCCTTGGCGTGGAACAGCGGGTACCGGCCCTCCTGCGCCTGGACGAGAGCGAGCGGGTTGAAGATGTTGGTCTGGACGGAGCCGTCGGGGGCGGTGTAGGTCCGGTGCTTGTACTGGGCGACGTGCGCCCAGTAGATGTCCATCTCCAGGTTCACGAACTTGGGGTCGGTGATGCCTAGGAAGTACTCCAGCTTCCGGATCCCCGAGGAGCGCGTCGGACGGCCCTGGACGTCCAGCGGCCCGCTGTCGAGGAGGAAGTTGTAGGCGGCGTCGTGGTTGTGGGTGTACAGCTTGACGTAGCCGGAGTTCCGGGCGATCTCCCCGAGGGTGTTCCACTTCTCGGCGGCGATGTCCCAGTCGGCCTTGTAGTTGCTGCCCGTGGGGTCGTTGCCGGTGCCGATGTGGTCCATGCCGAGGATGTTGGCGATCTCCAGGCTGGTCCTGAACCGGTCGAGGTCGGCCTGGGTCAGCGGCCAGGACCCCGGGATGAACCCGTGGTTGCCCTCGGCCCGCAGCCCGTACTCGTCCAGCCACGAGCGCAGCAGCGTCGCCCCGGCGACGTTGTCGAGGTTCGCCCCGCCCTCGGCGTTGGCGTTCTGCGAGAAACCGGCGAACTCGATGCGCTCGTAGCCGATTTCGCTGAGCGCCTTGAGCACCTCCTTGAACCCCGACGGCAGGGTCGTCGTGTTGGGGTCGCGGGAGATGGCGTCGCGGACGGTGTAGAGGATGATGCCGCGCTTGCTGTCGCGGATCAGGGGGGAGCCCAGGGCGGAGGCCGAGACGGCGGCCGAAGCCCTGCCCGGCAGCGCGGTGATGGCCGCCGCCGCGGCCATGCCCGTGGTCGCCGCGAACAACTGCCGACGGGTCAGTCCCAGCTTGCGCCCGAGGGCACCGCCTTCGACCTGGTCGTCATCGAGAGCATGGAAAGTATTCACACATATCCGTTCGGGGGGAAGACGCGTGCGCTGACCGACGTCGCAACGAAAAATGAGGTACCCGGGAGGCTTCAGCGTGCCACCGGTGCCGGCCGGCGACAGTGGGGGCTTTTGACGGGCCACCGCCGCATATCCTGCACCGTCAGTCATTGTGAACGCCGGAACGTCACTTCGTCAATGAAAGTATGAGTCTGTCCGACATCAACCTCTCTGCGAAGCTCAAACTTTTGCAGGTGAACCAAAAAAGATGGCCGCTGAGCAGCGGAAATCGGACATCGAGGGCGCCAACCCGGCCCGCCCGGCTCCAATGAACGGCCGGCGGCGAGGGCGGAGGACGTACGAGGGGTGGCTTACCCCCTCGATCGGCGCGGGCACATCCTCCACCACCTCGGCGGCTTCGGTATTTCGCTCAGCGCCACCACTTATGTAGATCGTCGGCAAATGTCATGGGTTGACGGGAAAAAGTCTGCTGGCTAGCTTCATGACACGGGGCAGACGAAGCAGTTGACGGGGAAGGCCGCGATGGAACGGGGTAGTGGAGATACCGGGCATGTCGTCAGAGCGCTGCGAGGTGCCGGTCCGCTGACGCGACAGGACCTGATGGCGCACACCGGCCTCACCCGCGCCCAGGTGGACCAGAGGCTGGAGCAGTTGCGCCAGCTGGACCTGGTGGAGGACGGATCGGGCTCGGTCGTCACCGGAGGACGGCGCGCACGCGTGATATCGCTGCGCAGGCGGGCGGGTTACGTCCTGTCGGTGGCGCTGGGCGCGAGCGGGGTCACCGTGGCCGCCGTCGACCTGTCGGGCGCCATCATCGACGACCAGTCACAGCCGATCGACATCGCGGCCGGGCCTCACGACGTGCTGGGGACGTGCGTCGAACTGTGCCAGCGGGTCCTGGACGAGGTCGGCGGCCGCCCGTGGGCGGTCGGCGTCACCGTCCCCGGCCCGGTGGACCTCGATCGCGGGATCGTGGTGTCCCCGCCGATCATGCCCGGCTGGGACCAGTTCCCGATCCGCGACTGGCTGGGCGACAAGCTCGGCCTGGCCGCCTGGCTCGGCAACGACGCCAACGCCACCGCGCTCGGCGAGTACCGCTACGGCGCCGGCAAGGGCCACCGCAACATGGTCTACGTGAAGCTGGGCAGCGGGATCGGCTCGGGCATCATCATGGGCGGCGTCCTCCAGCACGGGGACGGGGGCTGCGCCGGCGACGTGGGTCATCTTCCGGTGCCGGGCCAGACGCGGCCCTGCCGGTGCGGCAACATCGGCTGCCTGGAGGCCGTCGCCGGCGGATTCGCCCTCGCCCGGGTGGCCGAGGAGATCGCCGACAGCGGGCGCAGCGGCGTGCTGACGGCGATGCGGGAGAACGGGCCGCTCAACGCCGCCGCGCTGGCACGCGCCGCCGAGTACGGCGACAACGAGGCGCTGGAGGTCCTGCAGCTGGCCGGGGCCCAGATCGGCGAGGTCCTCGCCTTCGTCGTCAGCCTGCTGAACCCCTCCCAGCTGGTCATCGGCGGTGGCCTGTCCCACTCCGGCGACGTGCTGCTGTCGTCGGTCCGCAAGAGCCTCTACGCCCGGGCCCTGCCGCTGGCCAGCCGCGACCTGCTCGTCCGCAGGGCCGCGCTCGGCGAGGCCGGTGGCGTCCAGGGCACCGCGGAACTGCTCTACGAGCGGCTTTTCTCGCCGCTCGTCCTCGAACAGTGGAGCAGGACGGGAAGCCTGTCGGGCAACCCCGACCTGACCCTGGAGCCGCCGTTCCTCTGACGCGTCCGGTTTCGGCCCGCGCGTTTCGGCCAGCGCGTTTCGGCCGGCGCGCTAGACGAAGGCCGTGACGCCCTCGTACTCCGCCACCGGGGCGGCGCCGACGGTCTCGTACTCAAGCAGCAGCAGGCCGTTCGCCGTCACCTCGTGGTGGACGAGCCGGAGGCCGGCGGGGCCGCCCGGGTGGTCGAGCAGCCGCCGCCCGGAGCCGATCACGGCCGGGGCGACGACGAGCCGGAGCGCGTCGACGAGGCCCGCCGCCAGCAGGGCGTTGCCGAGCCGCGCGCTCCCGTGGATCTGGAGTTCCCGTCCCGGCCGCGCCTTGAGTTCCCCGACGGTCCGGATCGGGTCACCGCGCAGCACGGTCGTCGGATGCCAGCTCCCCTCGGTGAGGGTGTTGGTCACCACGTACTTCGGCAGTGAGTTCATCCGCGTGGTGTACGGGTCGTCCGGGTCGGTGATCCGCGGCCAGTCCCGGGCGAACGCCTCGTAGGTACGCCGCCCGAACAGCAGGCCGTCGGCGAGGTCGAGCCAGCCGGAGGTACGCCGTACGAAGAGCTCGTCCAGGTGGGGCACGAGCCAGCCGCCCCAGGTGAAACCGTCGCTCGTGTCCTCGTCCGGCGAGCCGGGCCCCTGGCTGACCCCGTCGAGGGTGACGAACTCGGTGAGAGTGATCTTCATCGTGCGACCCGGTTCTCCACGAACACGGCGAGCTGCTTGGTGACCGAGCCCCAGCCGTCGAGGAAGCCGAGTTCCTCGTGGTGGGCGCGGGCGGCGGGATCGCCGTGCCGGACGACGATCCGGTAGTCCGTGCCGTCCGGATGGTCGCTCAGCGTGATCTCGGCCGTCATGCGCACCGGCGCGGGATCCGCGGGACGCCAGGCGCTGTCGATCGCGTTCGTGAACACGATCCGTTCGAGCTCGTCGACGGCGAGGAAGCTCGCGTCCATGTGCGGGACGAAGTCCACCCCGTCGTCGCTCAGCCGCGTCACGAGCGCGCCGCCCGGCCGGACGTCGAGGTGGTCGACGCGGCACACGGTCGGTGCCGGGACCCACCACTGCCCGAAGAGGGACGGGTCGGTCCACGCGCTCCACACGGCGGCGCGGGGCGCTCGGATGACCCGCCGCAGGGTCAGGTCGAGGTCGGGGTTCATGGGTGGTTCTCTTTCGGGTCGGTGAGGAGGTGTTCGAGCCGGTCGGTGCGCTCTTCCCAGACCTGGCGCTGCTCCGCGAGCCAGTCGTCGAGGAGATCGAGACGGTCGCGGTTGAGCACGCAGGTGCGCACCCGGCCGAGCTTGACCGTACGGATCAGGCCGTTCGTCTCAAGCGTCCGCACGTGCTTCATGAAGGAGGGAAGGGTCATCGGGAACTCGCGGGCGAGATCGCCCACGCTCGTCGGGCCGCGGCCGAGGCGCCGGATGACGCCGCGCCGCGTCGGGTCGGCGAGGGCGACGAACACACCGTCGAGCTCGGCCGAATACTGTGCCATGCGGCTAAGTATTGCCCGCCCGCAACACTTAGCGCAAGGGCTAAGTGTTGCGGGCGCCCCAGGTGGAAGGCCGTGGCGCGCCCGGCGGGGGTGGCTACCTGCTCCAGGCCGGGGCACACGGTGTCCTTCGCCGAGACGGCCTCCGTCTTGTCGCCCGCGCCCTGGTGAAATCACACGGCGGTCGGAGCGTACGAATGCACGAGGATGAATTGCGGGCTGTCGGTCACCTGGTCTCGCGGTCGCCTTGAAGGAAGCCCGTGGGACGAGGACGACGACCGCTCTCGTCCGTGCCTCTACAACGCCCGCTCGAACCCCGGCAGCAGTTCCTCCAGAAACCGCAGCTCGGTCGCGAAGAACTCCAGCGACACGGCGGAGTCCGCCGGGCCGATGGGCCAGTCGGCCACCTGCCCGGCCTGCTCCAGTTTCGCCCTACGCAGCGCCGGCAGGATCGCCAGGCGGTCCGTCAGGCCGTAGGCGTCGACCAGGATCCGCAGCCGGGACGCCAGGTCCGGCAGTGGATCGAACCCCGACTCACGCAGCTGCCCCGGACGGGCGATCGGCAGGAACGCCCAGGCCGCCGCGGCCAGCTCGGTGACCGGCTCCGCCGGCCCGGCCGCGTCCCAGTCGATGAACGCCACCGGCAGACCGCCGCGGTAGACGGTGTTCCACGGGCCCAGGTCGCCGTGCGAGACGATCTGCTTCCGGCCGGGCGGGTGCGGCCGGAACCGGTAGCCGGTCTCGGACGGGACGAACCCACCGACGGCACGGTGCAAGCGGGCCAGCAACCGGCCGACCGCCTCCAAACCCTCCTCACTTCGGGCGCAGGAGGGGAGCCGGGCGCCACGGCCCGGCTCCCACTCCGGATCGGAGGCCACCTCCCCCTCCAGGAAACTCAGCACCTCGGTGTCCCCCTCGGTGCCCAGCACCCGCGGCGCCCCGCCGAACCCGACTGCCTCCAGATGCCGCAACAGCTCGTGCACCGCCGGCGACCACGGCCCCATCGGCCGCCGCACCTCGTGACCACGCCGGACGACCCCGTCGGTCATCCGCCCGCCGGACAGCGGCACGTCGCCGTGCAGGTCTGTGTCCTTGCGCATCGCCCCAGTATCGGGCTCCGGCAGGACCTCGAAAACGCTGTCGGCACCGGTGTCCCAGGCGGGGTGGAAGAAAAGCCAGGAGATGCGTCAGAAGCGGCGTTAGCGTGACGTCATGCCGACAGAGATCGTGTTCGAGACGCATTCGTGGAGCGAGGACAACGACCGGGGGATCGCCACCGGATGGCTGCCCGGCCGCCTGTCCGAGCGGGGACGGCACCTGGCCGGGGAACTGGGCGAGCGACGACGCGAGGACGACCTGGCGGCCGTCTTCACCTCCGACCTCACCCGGGCCGCCCAGGCGCCGACACCAGGCTCGAAGCCCTCGGCGCTCAGCGTCCACCGGGCTGTCCGCTGACTTCCGGGTCTCGTTCACGACATCACCGCAGGCCAAAAGATCTACCGGGCTCCGAAGGCTCGCGTTCTCTTCGGTACTCGACGGCACCTGCCGGCATGGCACCATGCGCCCATGACGCTCCCCCCAGCGACCCGGTTCCCCGACGGCGCCATAGCGATCCGGCGCGACACCTACGACGACAGGGTGTGGACGGCCTCACCCCACCGGGTCATCCACGACACCGGCCACGAACTCGCCCTGGCCTACTGGCCCGGCATCCGGAGTCTCGCCCCGACCACGTGGATCGACTGGCTGCGAACCGGCGACACCGCGTCACGCGACGCGTCGACCACCAACCTCGCCGCACGGCGATGGGAACTGGGTCACTGGACGTGGCGGGACACCATCTGGCTCAGCATCGTCGACGAGCACGCGTTCTTCAGCGTGAACCTGTTCTTCACTCAAGATCACCGCCTGGACCGCTGGTACATCAACTTCCAACGCCCCTACCGGCGCACCCTCAACGGCATCGACACCTTCGACCTGTTCGTCGATCTGGTCGTGAAACCCGACCTGTCGCGGTGGAGCTGGAAGGACGAGGACGAATACGACCATGGCCGAAGAATGGGCATCGTCACCGATGCCGAACACCACGGCGTGCAGGAGGCTCGCGCCGAGGTGGTAGCGATGATCGAGAGCCGCAGCGGGGTGTTCGGCGACGACTGGCCCCACTGGCGGGCCGATCCCTCCTGGCCGGTCCCTGTTCTTCCGGCTGACGCGATGACGGAAGGAGTAGCGAGCACGATTGTGACGACCAACTGAGCCGATCAGCGGGCGCTCGTTCCACCGGCCGTCGGCATAGCCGGTGTTCTGACGCTGAGCCAGGAGCACCTTCCCGTCACGGACCAGGATCAGCATCGCGTCCACAACCGTCCGGTACCGCGTCGTCATGGTGCTCCCCTCTGAGGATTGGCCGGCCTTTCGGCTGGTCACGTTAATGCCGGGGCGGCTTCCTCTCGTTCGGTCGCGCGAAATCCACTCCAGTAACCCTCGGCATCGACTTACCCGGCTCCGGTCCACAAGCCGGTGATGCCGTCTTGGTACTTGCCGTAGAAGGTGTGCAAAGTGGTTCGGAAACCCCACTCCCTCAGCATGCCCTGGCTGATGGGGGTGAGGTGGGTGGGGTCCATGGCCAGGACGTCCCAAACCTCGGGGTTCGGGGTGGTGATGACGACACCGCGGGTGGCGTTGTCCTGGAGCGCCCCAACCAGGCGACCGGGGTCGCGCAGGTGCTCCAGGACCTCCAGGCAGGCGAACCAGTCGAAGGCTCGCGGCGGCTGCCGCGTCATAGCGAGACTTGCACGCTCTGTACGGGGTGCGCGGCCGGTGGATGTACTCCTTACACTGCCGGATGCGGTCGCCTGCGGTCGTCACGTCTCCTCCGGTCGGTCGATCGCTACTCGGCGGGGGTGGGCCAGGGCAGGTCAGGCTCACTCGGCGCGCCATAGTTCGCGCCGGGCACGTCGAAGCCGTACAGGCGGTGCACCTCGGCGGTGAACCAGCCGATGTCAGCCAGGCCGCCGATGGTGTCGGGGGCGACGGCCCCCCACCGCTCGGTTACCTTCTGCTGGATGAGCGGGTCCAACTCCCACCTGTCAAGGCGAATACGCCCCTGGTCGTCGAGGTCGAGCGCCTGGGCGCCGGTGAGCCGGTCCCACAGCTCGACGGACTGCTGAAGCGGGGACCGCATGGCCTCGCCGAGGACGCCGCGCAGGAGGCTGACGTACAGGGCGATGCCGGGGATCGCGGTGGAGGCCTGGGTGACGGCGGCGCCGTTGACCGACGTCATGGCCCGCCCGCCGACCCCGGCCAGGTCGCCGTTCAGCGTGAGCGCGGTCTCCTCCAGGTGGGCCTTGGCGGCGCCGATCGTTCCTTCCCGGTAGATCGGCCCGGTCAGGTGCGAGCCGATGTAGGACAGGGCCACGGTGGTGAACCCCGGACGCGGCAGACCACGGTCGGTCAGGGCGTCGACCCACAGGGCCCAGTCCTCGCCCCCCATGACCTTGATGGTGTCGGCCCGCTCGGTATCGCTACCCGGTTCGACCCAGATCTCCTTCAGCGCCGGTTCGTCTCCGCTGACGTCGAGGGTCTTGGTGCTGTACCCCGCCCCGAGCGGCTGGATCACCGACTGGTGCGTCTGCCCGGTGACGGGATCGACTCGCCGAGGCGCGGCGACACTGTAGATCAGGTAGTCGATGCCGCCGAACCGTTCGGCGAGCAGGTCGAGCACCTGGACCTTGGTGTCGTCGGCGAAGGCGTCGCCGTTGACGAACGACCAGTCGCGACCGGCCTTGGCCGCGAGTTCGGCGGTCGCGATGGTGCGGTACCAGCCCGCGGTGGCCGTACGCCGCTCGGTGGGCGGGCGCTCGAAGCACAGGCCGACACCGTCGAGGCCGTAACGGCGGATCCCGGCGATCGTGGTCGCCATCCCGTATCCGGCACTGGAGCCGATGACCAGGGCGACCGGACGGCGCTCGGCCTTCGTGTCCGGGATCGCGGGAGCGACGCGGTCCCACATGTCGCCGACGATCTTCTCGCATCCGGCGGGGTGGGAGTCGAACAGCAGGAACCCGCGCCCGCGAGGTTCGATGAGTCGTGCCGTCATCATGTGCCTTATCTGGTCGGGCCCGCGAGCGGGTCGGAGCCCGCGAGGCGCTGAATGATCCTGATGAGGTCGCCGACCGTGTTGGCCTGGCCGGTGTCCTCATCCGGGATGGTCACCTGGAACCGCTTTTCGAGGTCTCGAATCAGCTCCAGCAGCGAGAGGCTATCGATGCCCAGGTCATTCCACAGGTCCAGACCCGGATGGGCGCAGTCGCGTGGCGCGCGCTTCTACGGTGAGCTGCAGCCCGACATATCGACGCGAAGGTAGTCGCGATGGATCTGTACTTTAACCAGCACTGCGGCCACCCGCACAACCGCTCGGACGAGACGCTCCGCAGCCTTTTCAGTCACGACAGGAGGTGATCTGGCCAGCGCCCGACCTGCCGCACTCAGAACAGTTGCAGAGCCTCCTCGGTGTCGTTGCCGAGCGGTGGGCCGGCCACTTTTCAAAGTCAGGTGGCCGTGCGGATGTTCTACCTCCCAACGTGTCAACAAGGCGCGGCCAGTTGCGATGTTCCTCGCATGGGGGCTGTGGCACTCCCGGTAGGCTCCCCGAGTTGCAGCAGAGACCAGGGAGGTCGTCGTGACGCGCGAGGTGCAGGAGATCGAGGTCAAGTACCAGATAGGTGACCTGGCGGCGCTGGAGGACGCTCTCGCTCGGCGAGGGGCTCTGCTGTCGGCCCCCGTGCACCAGGACGATCAGGCGTACGCCGAGGACGGGTGGAGCTACGCCGACCCCAGGGTCGGCAGATCGTTCGCCCGGCTGCGCACCCAGCAGGGTCGACACCTGTTCACCGTGAAGCGGCCCGTCGACAACGCGATGGCGTGCCTGGAGCACGAGACGACCGTCACCGACCGCGAGCAGATGCACCACGCCATCACGCTCATGGGGTTCCATCCCACGGTCCGCATCGTGAAGACCCGGCGCACCGCGACGCTGAGGGACATGACGATCTGCGTCGATGAGGTGGAACACGCCGGAGCCTTCGTCGAGATCGAGCGCACCGTGCACGAGCAGGAGTCCGGCATCGCCGTTCAGGAGGAGCTCGACGGCTTCGCACAGTCGCTCGGTGTCGCCTTGAAGCGCACAACAGACACCTACGACTCGCTGGTGCGCGCCGCACTGGCTCCGGCCTAGAACAGGGGCAGGTCGTCGGACTCGGTCGGGTCACCGCACAGCAGGCCGGCCGCTTTCACGTCTACGGCTAGCTGGACTGCCGCGTGATCAGTCAGGTTCGTCTCACGGGTTTCGTGCAGGTAGGCGCACGAGCGAACGAGAGCGGCCAGGGCAGGGCCGACATGGAAGTAGTCGTAGCGGTACCCGTCGCCGGTCCGGCCAGCGGCTTGGTGTCGTTGGGAAACCGGATGTGCACCACGTCGATGTCGCGCTCGCGGAATTGCTCGGTCACTTCCCGGATCGAGCGCATCTTGTCATCGTTGGCCGCGAGACGGTCCTGACTTCTGACGCCGCGTCCGAACGACGACAGCGGATTCATCAGCACGTACTCGGCGCCGACTTCGACGGCAAACTCGCACAGTGCGGTGAACTCCTCCACGTGGGTGAGCGCGTTCGGGGTGGACAGCAGTCCTTGCAGCAGCCCTGCCTCGGCGAGGGCACGGGTGGTGGCCAGGGTGGTGGCGAAGGAGGCGACAGAGCCGCGGAACTTGCCGTGACTTTCGGGCCGGAACCCATCGAAGCTCACATTGATGTGGACGTTACCGAGGGCGGCCAGCGCGGTGATCTGCTCGGGTGTGGTCTGTGTGGCGTTGGTGCAGATGCCCAGGGGCAGCCCCATGTCGGCGACAGCGCGGCAGATCTCCCTGATGTTCGGGTGGACGAACGGCTCGCCGCCGGTCAGGGTCAGGCGCTCGACCCGGGCACGGCGCAGCCGTGGGAACACCGTGTCGGTGAGGTCCTCCAGCCGCATGTGATCCCCCCAGTCGCCCGAGGAGACGAAACAGTGCACGCAGTGCAGATTGCAGCGTTCGGTGATCTGAACAAGTGCTTTGCGCTCGTTCCCTTCGACGGAGGTCCGGAAGTAGCAGGAGCTGGCGTGGGTGTCGATGATGAGCGGACGCCTCACAGTGATCCCTTTCTCGGGTTCTGTGGACCGGTGAGCCTGCCGGAGGCCGACTCACCGGGCGTACGAAGGACGTCGTATCGAGTCGTATCAAGGGAGAGTGGTGATCACCTTCTCTCAGTGATGGAGTACGTCATCAGGCAACGGCGGCTGGCCCGGCGGAGCCAGTGGCGGCCACGCCAGGTGTTGATGCGGGCGGCGTTGACGCGACGATCGTGAGCGGGATGGTCACGGTTGCGGCGTCGGTGGTCTCCCTGAACGCTTCGATAATCATGTCTCTCAACCTTGAACCGCTGGCTGAAGGTCGTGGACCTGGACGATCAGTTGCGTGGCCAGCGCGTAGGGCAGTGCCGTCTCGTCTTTCAGGCTGATCTCGACGTTGTGCTCCCCCGTGGGAATGGCTCTCCGGCCCGGACCGGGCGTGAACATGTCGGCCAGTACGGCGACGGGCTCGGCGCGGGCGACGGTGCAGACCGTCGAGGAGACACGAAGCTGGGGACAGGTGGCCAGCGCCTCCGGGATACAGGCCCAGCAGGTCGGGGGCGCGCTGGTGAGCCCGCCGGTAGAATCGCCGGAGATCTCGCGGAACGCGGTATCGGTCAGGATCCACGGGACGCGGCTTGTAACGGGGTCGGTCGCCGCTTTCCCGCAGACCTGGCACCGCACTTTCTCCATGCAACGCCACTGACGCAACGTGTTGAGCTTCCGCCACTGCGGCGCCCCTCGGCGGGTGGTCATTACGCGAACGCGTAACACCCCGCGCACCGCATCGCCCCGGCGCGGATCTTCGTAGGTGAGCCGCATCCCGCCGAGCGGGCGGCGCACGAACCGCAGGGGTTGCGGTGCGACCTCGTCCGCGTGGGCGATGACGTAGGGGACACGCAGCTGTGTCGGCACGACGGTTGTCATGGCGCGCCTCCTGGTCGAGCGGCGAGGATCAGGTCCGCGACCTGCTGCGGCTCTCGTACCGTCTGCGGGTCGGGGTCCCCTCGCAGGGACACCAGGTAGCAGCCGGAACGCGTCCCCAGGGTCACCGTGGCCACCCGTCCGGCGTTGCCGTGAACGACCAGCTCGGGGGCGTACAGTTTGGGCTTCCCCAGCGGGATCGGCCGGCCTTCGTCACCGGACAACTTCAGGCCGACGGTGTGAACGGCGTACGAGCGAACCCCGTGGACCTTCAGCAACCGCTGCACGACGGCCAACGCCCTGTCGTGCCTCTCCGCCGTTGCGTCGCCGCACTCCTCGACCACTGTTCTCGACGCATGTGCGGCGGGCAGGCGGGCTCCCTCAGTTTCACCAGCCATCGTGGGCCTCCAGTAGTTCGTTGTCGCTGCCTTTAGTACGGAAAAGACAAAAAGACAAATGCGGCACCGGTTGAACGTAAGAGGTACGTTCGGCATTGCCTTACGTGTCATAGTGGAGGGAAACCCAAAGCTCATCCAGAGATCTGTTTTGGCTAATAGGAGCAGCCAGATTGGCCAATACAGCGGGAGGTCGTCATGCCCCGTCGGCCTGACACGGTTGATCCATCAAAGTCACCGACTGCCCTTTTCGGTGCGTCCCTAAGGCATTGGCGAGAGTTCCACGGAGGCTCTCTCAAAGGCGTCGCGGCGCAGATCAATACCGATTGGTCGGTTCTTGGCCGTTGGGAGCGTGGCGAGCGCCTCGCGCCTATCGAGGCCGTCGAAAGCCTCGACAGGCTTTACCGCGCCGACGGCGCCCTGATCTCTCTGCACGCGCTCGTCCACGCGACCAGAACCGCGGTGGCGCCGCTGGCGGGATCGTCGGACCTGCCTGATCCTGTCGTTATGGACGAAGTACGGAGAAGGCTCCTACTCGGTGCCGCGACAGCAAGTGCATCCGCCCTACTACCGGGACTGGAACAGCTGCGCACCATCGTGGACACACAACTCGGCGGGCCGGATCTGGACGAGTGGGAAGAAATCGCGTGGGAGCACGCTCACGCGGTCATCTCACGGCCTCTGGCCGAGGTGATCCGTGACCTGTCGATGGACCTCCTGAACCTGCAGCGGACGCTGCCGGCCGCGTCCGGCCGCGACGCGGCGGGGTGGGCGCGGGTGAACGCCCGGCTGACGTTCCTTCTAGCCCACACACTCGGGCTGGCCGGTAACACCCGTCAGCCGAGAGACTGGTGGGCCGCAGCCCGTCGGGCCGCAGCCCAGACCGGCGACAACGAGCTCATCGCCGCTGCGAACGCGTGGGAAGCCGTTCAAGCCCTGTACGAAGGTCGGCCTCTGTCCTTGGTGCTGTCGCGTACAGATACCGCTCTCGCCCTCACCGCCAAGCAGCCGGGATGCGCCGCAGCCGAAGCCCTGGGTGCCCGTGCCTACGCGCTGGCTCTCATGGGTGACCACGCCGGTGCGCGCGACAGCATGGAGCGACAGGCTGATGTTTTCACCGCACTTCCCGACACCGTGACTCGCGACAGAATGAGCACCGAGGGATGGTCGGAGTCTCGGCTGTTGCACACCCGATCTCTCGTACAGACCATGACAGGCAACCCAGCCGCGGCCTCCGCCCAGCAGGAGGCACTCGATTCCTATCCACCCAGCCGCGCACGGCAGAGAGCGCAGATCCGCCTGCACCAGGCGGCTTCAGCGGTCCGCGCCGGAGCCGTTGACGACGGGCTCCAAACCGCTGCCTCGATCTTGGAGGGGCTCGGGTCTGAGAATATGACGCGATTTGTGCTGCATGTCGCTCACGGTGTGGCCGACGCCGCGCCTGCGGGACACACGGCACAACGAGCCATTACGGAGTACCGGGAACACCTCGCACTGACGGCAGCGGAGAGGGACACGTGACCGATATCGAATATCAGTACCTGACCGGCGAGGGTGCCGCCGAAGTACTCAGTGACGAGTACGTCCACCTGTACACGGAGAATTACGCCGAACCCCCTTATCTGTCCGGACCGCTCTACAGCCGTGAGCGGTTTCTTGAGCGCACAGGCCGACAGCTGAAGAATGACAGCTTCGCCCTGGTGTCGGCCCGAGACGGGTCGGAGCTTGTGGGATTCTCCTTCGGCCTCGCGTTCGGGACGGATCGGTGGTGGGGAGGGGAGGCCACTCCCGCTCCCGCCGAACTGGCAGGCTCCCCGAGGTTCGCGGTGATCGAGTTGGACGTCCGCAAGGACTACCGGCAGCGTGGCATCGGTCGGCGGCTCCTGGAGACGCTGCTGGCCCAACAGGACGCGCCGTACGCGACGCTGCTGGCCAATCCGGACGCTCCCGCCCACGCCATGTACCAACGCTGGGGGTGGCGGCCGGTGGGCGCCGTACGGTCCGCCCCCGACGCCAGAGCCAGCGACGCCCTGATACTCGACCTGTCCGGGAAGTAGATGAGTCGAATCTACGTGAATCGACCACGTCAGAACGACGGATGAGGACAGGCGCATGACGAAGTCGCTGGAGATCAAGCCCATTGGCACAGTTGTCGGCGGGCGCACCGAACCCACCGACGACCGCTGGAGCGGCACGGCGATCATCCGCCTGAACGCGGACTTTCCCGTCGAGGTCGTCCAGGGCCTTGAGGAGTTCTCCCACCTGCTGGTCGTCTGGCACTTCCACCGGGCCTCGCCCGAGGATGTCGCTCTGCACGCCCGCAGCCCGCGTAACAACCCCGCCTGGCCGGCCACGGGCACGTTCGTCCATCGCAACCACCGCCGCCCAACCAGCTCGCGCAGTCCTTCCCACGGCTGCTGAAGGTCGACGGTCTGGACCTGCACGTGACCGACCTGGACGCGATCGACGGCAGCCCCGTCTACGACCTGGCGCCGTATTTCAAGGAGATGGGTCCGCGCGGCGAGGTACGCGAGCCCGGTTGGCCCGGCGAGATGCTCAAGGACTACTGGGACGACCCGCGAAACCGAAAGCGGCTGTGTGAGCGACGTCAGGGGGACGCGCGGAGGCCGGGCGCCACTCGCGTGACGCCCGGCCTCACGGTCCGGTTACCGGTGGGAGAACCCGGTTAGCCGACCAGGTATTGCATGATCTTCTTGATGGTGGCGGCGCGTTCGGCGGGGCTGGCCACCTGCTCCAGGCCGAAGCCGAGGAAGACGGTGTCCTTCGTCGAGACGGCCGCCGTGTTGTCGGCCTGGGCCCTGGCGAAGTCGCCGGCGTTCGTCGGGCTGCCCGGGGGCGGTCCGGGGATCGCCCAGGCGCCGAGACCGGACTCGAAGCCCTCGGCGGCGAGCTGGCCGCCGGTGGTGGTGATCCTGGTGTCGTCCACGAACGCGCCGACGCCGCCGGTGCCGGGGTCGGTCACGTAGCTGATCGACACCTCGACCTGCTGGCCCGCGTACGCGGACAGGTCGAAGGCCACCTGCTGCCAGCCGCCGGAGCTGCCGGTGAAGGCGTTCCAGGAGCCGCTGGTCCCTGTCGGCGCGCAGGGGTTGCCCGGGGTCAGGTAACGCAGCAGCCACGGGTGCTCGTCCAGCAGGAACCCGGCCTCGCACTCGGCCGGGACGGCGGTCGAGGTGCCGCCGTTGAGGTCGGGCAGGGTCGTCCAGTTGTCCTGGCCGACCGTGTGCGCCTCGACGATGACGTTGTCGTAGCCCTCCTCGGTGTCGTACGAGAGCTGGAACTGGAGCTTGGGCTGCTGCGCGGCGGGGACGGCCGCCAGGTCGACCGTGCGCGTCAGCCTCTTGTACGCGTCGTCGGTGTGCGGGCCCGCCACGTACCAGTCGCCCTCGACCGGGTCGAACGGACCGGTCGCCCCGGCGTACTCGGCTACGGCCTCGCTCCTGAACTGCGGGAACTGCGCGGGTGGCAGCGTGTCGCTGGTCACCTGCAGGGTGCCCGCCTCGTCCAGCGGGTTGTCGGCGAGCGCCTGGCCGCCGAAGGTGCCGCTCGTGCCGTTCATCGCGGCATCGCTGCCGACGAACCCGGTCGGCCCGACGCGCGGGGTGCGGCCGTAGACGCCGAGGTAGTACTGGGCGAAGTCGTCGGCGAGGATGAGGCACTCCTCGAAGAAGCCGTCCTGGCTGGTGATGACGCAGTCGGAGTCCGGCGCGCCGTCCAGGCCGTAGTAGATGCCGCCGAGGCTGGTGCCGAAGAAACCGAAGTATCCGGCGGTCTCCCCGGTGTAGAGCAGTTTGCCTCCCTCGTTGAGGTAGTCGCGGACGGAGATGGTCAGGTCCTGCTGCTGCCGCTTGACGTCCATGTCGGGGAGCGGGCCGAACGGGGTCTGGGTCGCCACGTCCTGGGCGTCCATCGCGAGCCGGTCGTCACCGAGGTACCAGGCCACCGCCTTGAAGTGGCTGAGCACGCCGAGGTGGTGCGGCACGCCCTGGGCGTCGACGTCCCACGTCTCCGAGGAGTATCCGGCCGTCTGCAGCGCCTGCCTGTACTGCGCCGCGTACTTCGGCGCGGTCACCGACGCCGGGTAGTCGGGGTTGAAGCCGGTGTAGTCCTCGTTCGCCACGACGAGCACCTTGGCGTTGGGCTTCTTCTCCAGCTTGTACGTGAAGTGCTGGCTCTCCACGGTCCCGGTGCCGGGTTTGTGGCCGCTGAACCAGACTTCTACGTTGTCCCCCGGTGTGGCGCCCTCGACCTTGGCGCGGTACTCGGCGAAGTACAGGTCGTTCTCGTCGCCGTACCGCTCGCCGCCGTCCCATTCCTTGAGGTCGCGCACGCGCACGGGGCCGCCGTCGATCCGGAAGTGCAACTGCTTGGCCGTCAGGGAGCGCCGCATGGTCACGGCCACCGGCTGCGGGTCGCCGTACGAGACGGTGAAGCTGTCGGGGCGGAAGTCCGGGACCGTGCGGTTCACCGGGGAGACCGGGCTGTCGGGGTTGTTCACGGACTTGGCGAGGTCGACCGCGAGCGGGACGTTCTTCGCGAACTCCGCCTGGATCAGGGCCTCGCTGTCGGGGAAGGTGAAGCCCGAGCCGCCCGCGCAGTCGGCGAGCGTCCACTCGTCGTCCGGCACGCTCTCGACCGCCACCTCGCAGGTGGTCATCTCCGGCGTGATCGTCAGCGCGTCGCGCTTGTTGGTCATGTGACCGTCGGTCTCGCCGTTGGTCGTGTAGAGCTCGGCGCCGATGTCGGGGTCGTAGCCGGGCACGGCGGGCGTCGCGTCGTCGCCGAGCAGCGCCTCGAAGATGAGGTCGTCGGGAGAGGGCGTCGCCTGCTGCCAGCCGATGCCGTACAGCAGCAGCTGGGCGGCCGAGTGGTAGTTGAGGATGTAGGTGAAGTCGACCTTCTTGGCGAGGGTGTCGACGGCCATGGTCTCCGGCTCGGACTGCGCCCTCGGGCCCCGGTAGGTCTGGCTGGCCGGGTTGTCGGAGGAACCCTCGTTGTCGTAGCCCCACTTGTAGTCGAAGTTACGGTTCAGGTCGACACCGTCGGCGCTGGTGAGCCGGCCGTCACCGTTGTTGTCGCGGAGGTTCTTGCGCCAGAGGCGGTTGTTGCCGGTGAAGGTGTGGTCGTAGCCGTCGGGGTTGGAGACCGGGATGAACCAGAGCTCGACGTTGTCGATCAGCTGGGTGATCTCGGGGTTGGTGCCGTAGCCGTTCAGATAGTGGAGCAGGAGCCTCCGGTTCATCTCCGGGGTGATCCACTCACGGGCGTGCTGGGCGGACATGTAGAGCACGGCCTTGCGTGCCCCGTCCTTGAGCTGCCGCGCGTTCTTGGTCACCTTGATCGCGGTGAGCGGCTGGCCCTTGACCGTGGTGCCGAGGTCGACGACCTTGGCGATGTTCGGCTTGGCGTTCGCCGCGGTGACGATCTGCTCGCGGATGCCTCCGGCGCCGCTGTACGGCTTGAAGACGCCGTCCCCCTTGGCCGCCTGCCTGCTCGCCGCCGCGGACCGCTGGACCTTCAGGCCGAGGCCCGCCTTGCCGAGCTGCTCCGCCTGGACCGCGCCGAGGATCGCCTCGACGCTGACCTTCTTGCCGTCCGCGGACTTGGTGAACCGCAGCTCCTCGCGGTCGACGCCCGACTTCAGCAGCGTTTCGAGCTGCTGCGGGGTGAGCTCGCCGACGTAGACGCGTACCCCGTCGTCGCCGGCGGGTGGATCGGGGACCGCCGACGCGGGCGTGCTCACGACCAGGCCCAGGAGCAGAACCGCGACTGCGAGAATAGCTAATCTCGCACGTTTCATTGCAACCTCCGTACATCCCCCGAAAAACTGGAATGCCCGAAATCTGGGCGATAGCCGGACCTGAGTCAACGTCAATCCTCGCCAGCTTTTCGTTCTGACCTGATGTGGTCAGAACGAGTCCCAGATCCTCCGGGATCACGAAGGACACGCGGGGCGCGATCGGCGGTCACCGACTGTCATGCCGAGATCACGGCGGGGTCACGGCGGGGTCGTTCACGGCCGCATGGCACGTGTCGCCCGCTTGAGGTAATCGGTGACGGTGTGCTGGGCGTCGGCGTCGAGCGTCCTGCTGATGCCGTCGATGGCCATGATCGCGGGGCGCAGGAACTCAAGGGTGGCCCGGTGTGCCGACGGGGTGGCGGCGACGGTGACGCGGCGGCGATCGCGGGGATGGCTGGAGCGCTCTACGTGGCCGGCACGTTCGAGGCGGTCGATCAGCACGGTCACCGACGCCGACCGGATCCCGAGTCGCGACGCGAGTTCGGCGGGCCCCATCGGCCCATGCTGCTCCAGCAGTGACAGGGCGCCCATGTCGGTGGCGTTGACGCCGAGTTCGCGTGCGGCGCGGGCCGAGAGTTCGCGCGCGGCGCCGATCAGGTGTTGTACCGCGATCGTGGCCTCCGTGAGTTCCGGCAGCTCCTGGTGCTGGTCGCCCATGAACTTTTACTCTCCAATGTCTAGTTACTAGATAAAACTATATATTGTGGGTCGAGTGTCACCCGCCCCTCCGTCAAGTGTGGTCACCGGGGAAACTCCGTCCCCGGTGACCCCCCAACCGCCCAAAGGACGTGTATCCGACGATGCCCACACCCAGCATCCTCATCTCCGGAGCCAGCATCTCGGGCCCCGCCCTGGCCTACTGGCTCAACGCGGCCGGTTGGAGCACGACCGTCGTCGAGCGTTTCGACGGTCCGCGCGACGCCGGCCAGAACATCGACATTCGAGGAGCGTCACGCGAGGTCGTGCGCCGCATGGGCATCGAGGACGCCCTGTTCGCCACCGCCACCGGTGAGGAGGGCACCGAGATCGTCGACGACCGAGGGCGAACCGTCGCGTCCTTCCCGAAAAACGCCACCGCCGTCGACGGCGCCACCGCCGAACTCGAAATCCTGCGCGGCGAACTCTCCCGCGTGATCTGCGAGAGCACGCTGCCCGCCACGGAGTACGTCTTCGGTGACCAGATCACCGGACTCGACGACCGGGGCGACCGCGTCGAGGTGACCTTCCGGCACGCCGCGCCGCGCTCCTTCGACATCGTCGTCATCGCCGAAGGCCTGACGTCACGGACGCGCTCCCTGGTCATGCCCGACGCGCGCATCAGCCACCTGGACCTCTACCTGGCGTATCTGACGATCCCCCGGACCGCCGAGGACAGCGACTGGTGGCGCTGGTGCAACCTGCCCGGCCGGCGCTCCGTGACCGTCCGGCCGGACAACTTCGGCACGATCCGAGCCACCCTGGCCTTCATGTCGAACGTCCGCGGCCTTGAGGATCTCGATCAACGGGACCAAACCGCCATTCTGCGCAAGACCTTCGCCGACGCCGGCTGGGCGGCCCCGCGCATTCTCGACGGCCTCGACGACGCGCCCTACTACTTCGACACCGTCGGGCAGATCCGGATCCCCCGCTGGAGCAGGGGCCGTATCGGGCTGGTCGGCGACGCCGCCTACTGCGCGGCCCCCCTGAGCGGCATGGGAACAAGCCTCGCCCTGGTCGGCGCTTACGTGCTCGCCGCAGAACTGGCGACGGCGCCGGACCACGCACAGGCTTTCGACCGCTTCGAGCGAAGGATGCGGCCCTATGTCGCCGGTGCGCAAAAACTTCCGCCGGGCACGCCGGGCATCGCCCATCCCCGGACCCGGGCCGGGATCAGGACCCTGCGTACCCTCGCGAAGGCGGCGGGCAGTCCGCTGGCCCAGCGATTCGCCCTGGCAGACAAGATGATCTCCCCGCCGGCCGACAAGATCACCCTCCCCGACTTCCTTCCCGCCGGTAGCCGGCCCGGGACCGCCGGCACCATCGAAGGGAACAGAGCGTGACCGGCGCGCGGGCGATCGCCCGTGACCTTTGGTATCTGCCCACCTCGGCCAGCAACGCGTACCTGTGGCGCACGGCCACCGGCAGCCTCGTCGTCGTCGATCCGGGGCTGTACGGCGACGAGACGACGGTTCTTGGCGCGATCGCCGAGCTCGGCGGCACGGCTCACGATGTGGAGTTCATCGTGCTCACGCATTTCCACAGCGACCACGCCGGCGCCGCGTCCGCGCTCGCCGCGGCGACGGGCGCTCAGGTGTGTGCCGGCTTTCGCGACGCGGCCGTGCTGCGTGGCGAAAGCCCCGCGCCGTCGCCGGACCTCACCGCGGCGGAACGGCCGGTCTACGAGAGCATCGCCGCCGCCCATCCGGAGAACATGAGGCCACCCCGGTGCGAGGTCTCGGTGGAGCTTGAACACGGCGACGCCGTCGACGCCGGGGAATCCATGATCGTTCATGCTGTCGCGGGGCACACCCGGGGCAGCGTCGCCCTGCATCTGCCGCACTGCGCGGCGGTGCTGACCGGCGATGTCGCGATCAGCGGCCCCGGTGGGCGAACCACCCTGGGACCGTTCAACGTCGACAGGGATCGGGCCCGAAGGGCGCTGAGGCGGCTCGCCGCGCTCGATCCGCGGATCGCCGGCCTCGGCCACGGCCCGCCCCTTCTGCGTGACGCCGGCGAAGCCCTGCGCGACGCCGGCGACGTGTTCGCGGGCCCGTCATGAGAGATCCGGTGCCACCGCCGGCGTGACCGGCCCCGCCGAGGGCGCTGCCCGTGCCCGATCCCCGGCCGGTTGGCGACGCACCGGAAAACTCCAGGCCGCGCTCCGGCGGCGCACCGGAAAACCCCGGGCCGCGCTCCGGCGGCGGCCGCTCGGAAACGCCGAGAATCCCGGCCCGGCGAACCGGACCGGGATTCTCGTCACTGAGAACCGCCGAACCTCCGGGGCCAGCCGTCGCGGCCCCGGTGGCCTACCTGCCGTAGACCTCCAGCTCCCACAGCGAGTAGCCGTACGGGGTCGCCCGCTGGGTGCCGTACACCCGCACGTAGCGGGCGCTCGTCGCGGTGAAGCTCACGTCGTCCACGCCGCCGTCACCGGTGGTCGTGGCGTACGCCTGCGTCCAGGTCGTGCCGTTGGCCGAGGTCTCGATCCGGTACGCCCTGCCGTACGCGGCCTCCCAGTTCAGCCGGACCCGGCTGACCTGCTTGGCCGAACCCAGGTCCACCGAGATCCACTGCGGGTCGGAGAACGCCGAGGACCAGCGGGTGCCGCCGTTGCCGTCCACCGCGTTGCTCCCGACGAAGGCGCCGTTCTCCGTGGAGGAGGTCGTCACCGGACGTCCGGACGACAGCAGCACGACGCCCGGGCTCGGGGTGGGAGTGGGCGTCGGGGTGGGCGTCGGGTTCGGGGTGGTCCCGCAGTTGCCCGCGACGACCCCGGCCGCGTAGCGGAGACCGCCGTACAGGTGCGCCCGGAAGTTGGCCTCGGTGTAGGAGGCGATGGTGTGGCCGAGGCCGGTGTACCAGGAACGGCCGCCCGAGTACGCCTTGCACCAGGAGATCGGGTGGTCGGCCCCCATCGACCCGCCGGAGTAGGTCGACTCGTCCAGCGTGGCGAGCACGCGGGCGGTGGAGCGGGGGTTGGTGCGGTAGTTGTACAGCTCGTCGGTGCGCACCCAGGCCGCCGGGAGGTGGGTCGTCGAGGGGTGCGTGCGGTCCTCCACCCGTACGGTCACCTGCTGGATGGCCGGGTGGGAGGCGAAGTAGGCGCCGACGAGGTTGCCGTACCAGGGCCAGTCGTACTCGGTGTCGGCGGCGGCGTGGACGCCCACGTATCCGCCGCCGGTCCCGATGTAGGACTCGAACGCCGTCTGCTGCGCGGCGTTGAGCACGTCACCGGTGGTCAGCAGGAAGACGACCGCCCGGTACTGGGCCAGATTGGCCGTGGTGAAGGCACCGGCGTCCTCGGTGGCGTCGACGGTGAAGCCGTTCTCGGTCGCCAGCCCGCGCAGCGCGGTGATGCCCGCGGGGATGGCGTCGTGCCGGAACCCGGCCGTCTTGGAGAAGACCAGGACCTTGTACGCCGGATCCGCGGCCATGGCCGGAGCCACCAGACCAATCATGACGACGAAGAACGCGGTGACGACCGCGATGACATTACGCACCGTAGACCTCCATTTCCCACAGGGAGTAGCCGTACTGAGTGGCACGTTGTGTGCCGTACACCCGCACGTAGCGGGCGCTCGTCGCGGTGAAGCTCACGTCGTCCACGCCGCCGTCACCGGCGGTCGTGGCGTGTACCTGCGACCAGGTCGTGCCGTTGGTCGAGGTCTCGATCCGGTACGCCGTGCCGTAGGCGGCCTCCCACTGCAGCTTCACCCGGTTCACCTGGCGGGCGGAGCCCAGGTCGACCGAGATCCACTGCGGGTCGGAGAACGTCGACGACCAGCGCGTACCGAGGTTGCCGTCCACCGCGTTGGACCCCGCCGAGGCGGCGTTCTCCGCCGAGGACGCGGTGACCGGGCGCCCCGCCGACAGCAGCGTGCCGGTGGGCGGCGGGCCCGTTCCGGTGGTGAGGGTGAAGTCGTCCACGTCGAACAGCGAGCCCGCTCCTCCGGCGAAGACCAGGAAGAGCTTGGTGGTCCCGACCGGGGCGTTCGTCAGGGTCGCGGAGACGTCGACGAACGTCTCCCACCCGCCGGTCGGTGCCACGGTGGCGGTACCCAGCAGGGTCCCGGTCGCCGAGCCCGCCCTGACCTGGATCGTCCCGCCGACTCCTCCCGAGGAGACCCGGGCGGTGAGCCTGGTGGCGCCGCTCAGGACGTAGGGGTCGAAGGAGATCCAGTCGCCGTTCTCGATGCTGCCCACGGTCTTCGCCCCGTGCGCGGTCGGCTTGTCGTACTGGGCCACCCCCTGGGAGGTGGTGTAGTGCTCTGCCTGCCGGTTCCTCGGCTGGGTGACGTGCTGGGTGTGCGTGGTGAGCCCGCCCGCGTCGGTGTACTCGGCGTCCCAGACCCCGAACAGGTTGGCGGCCCCGTCGTGCTCACCGTTGCCGGGCGTCTGGATGGTGCCCGAGCAGCCGTTGGCGGTGGCCATCGGGTGCCCGTGGGTGTCGTGCCCGAGGATGTAGTTCATCTTCACCCTCGCGCAGTCGATCGTCGTGTCCTCCGCGTCGGTGACCGTGATGCGGTAGGGCACGGCGTCGCTGAAACTGAACACCTGCCCGTTGAGCGGGAGGTCGATCCGCACGACGGGCGCGGTGTTGCCGACGTTGATCTCGACGTTCGCCGTCGCGGTGTTGCCGGTGCTGTCCCTGACGGTCAGCGTGACGACCCGCCTGCCGTCGGTGGTGTAGGTGTGGGTGGGGTTGGCCGCCGTGGACGTGCCGCCGTCGCCGAACGCCCAGGAGTAGGTGAGCGCGTCGCCGTCCGGGTCGGAGGTGCCCGCCGAGGAGAACGCCACGGTCAGCGGCGCCTTCCCGGAGACCTTGTCGGCGGCCGCCTTCGCGATGGGCGCCCGCCCGCCGGTGCCGATGTGCTCGATGCGGTACAGCGCCGAGTCCTGGTTGCCGTTGAACCAGCCGGTGCCGTAGTCGAGCACGTAGAGGGCGCCGTCGGGGCCGAACGCCATGTCCATCACGAGCTTGCCCGTCCAGGGGAAGGGCTGGATGGTGCCCCGGCTGCCGTCGGCGTTCACCTCGATGTCCTTGATCCACTGACGCTGGAGCTCACCGGCGAGGAAGTGCCCGTCGAGCGACTGCGGGAACTTGACCGGTGAGTTCAGCGCGGCGGAGTAGCGGTAGACGACGCCGCCCATCGGCGACTCCGCGCCGCAGCCGAACGGCTGGAAGTTGCAGCCGTCGTAGGTGATCCAGGCGGGCTTGGCCGGGGGCAGCTTGACCTGGCCCGTGTTGTTGCGGGAGGTGTTCTCCGCCCCGCCCGCGCAGTCGTACTTCGCGCCGACCGTCGCGGTGGCGTAGTTGTAGCGGGCGTACGTCTCGGCGGGGGTGTTGTTGCCCGTGCAGTACGGCCACCCGTAGAAGCCGGGACCGGTGATCCGGTCGAACTCGACCTGGCCGCCCGGCCCGCGGGGGCCCGCGGTGCCCGCGTCGGGGCCGTAGTCGCCGAGGTAGACCACGCCGGTGGCCTTGTCGACGCTCATCCGGAACGGGTTGCGGAAGCCCATCGCGTAGATCTCCGGGCGGGTGTTCGCCGTCCCCGGCGGGAACATGTTCCCGGCCGGGATCGAGTACGACCCGTCGGCGTTGACCTTGATACGCAGGACCTTGCCGCGCAGGTCGTTGGTGTTGGCGGCGCCCCGCTGCGCGTCGAGCGCGGGGTTGCGGCCCGCCCGGTCGTCGAGGGGGGCGTAGCCGTCGTTGAAACCGGGCTCGGAGTCGTCACCGGTGGTGAGGTAGAGGTTGCCCGCGGCGTCGAAGTCGATGTCGCCGCCGACGTGGCAGCAGAAGCCCCGGCTCGTTCTCACGTCCAGGACGGCCTTCTCGCTCGCGATGTCGAGCGTGCCGTCGGTGTTCAGCCGGAAGCGCGACAGCCGGTTGACGCCGTCGAAGCGGGCGATGTCGGCCGCGGTGCCGTCGAGCGGGGCGTTGCCCGGGGGCGTGGACAGCGGCGGCGCGTAGTAGAGGTAGACGAACCGGTTGGTGGCGAAGCCGGGGTCGATACCGACGCCCTGCATGCCCTCCTCGTCGTTGAAGTAGACGGAGAGCTTGCCCGACACCTTGGTGTTCCCGGCGGCGTCGGTGATCCGGACCGTGCCGTCACGGGCGGTGTGCAGGACGGAGCGGTCGGGCAGCACCGCCATCGTCATCGGCTCTCCCACCTCGGCGACCCCCTTGGCCAGCGTGACCTGCTGGAACTTGGTGGGATCGACGGGCGGGGCGGCCACGGTGGCGGCTTTCGCCGTGGTTGTGGCGGTGGCGGTGGCCGGGAGCGGATACAGGAGGGCGGTGAGGGTGAGGAGAGCGGTGAGGGGTGGTAACCATCGGCGGAGCGAGGCCATGGGAAGGACTCCAGGTCTCTGTGGGGGGTGGACCGGTGGTCAAAGGTCTCGGGACGGTGGTCCGGCGCCTCTGGAGGGGGACGCCGGAAAAAGCTGAGGGAGCGCTCTCCCAACCCGAGATTGCTCTTGCTCGACAATCCTTGTCAAGAGGCTGTTTAACCTGACCGAAACAGCTCGCACATCGGGGACGGACACCGGTGCATCTTGGGGAACGCTCCCTTACCGCCTTTTGCACCGTGCCAATCGCCGCTGACCTGGCCGAATCGGAGCGTCGTGGAGGAAGCGCTTTCCCGGCTTCGCCGGGTCCGTCGGCGGGCTGAACCGGATCCGACGTCGACAGGAAACGTGAACGCAATCACCCCTTGCCGGGGAGCGCTCTCTCCATGATCGCCGAATCGGCGGAGTTCGGCCGATGTGCGGCCGGTGTGCGGCACGCCTGTCCGCGCCGCTCCGGACCACGCCTCACCGGGGGCCGATACCCCTCGCACCGCGCTCCCGGAGCGCGACGGGGAAGAACCCGGACCCCGGACCCCGGACCCCGGACCCCGGACCCCGGACCGGCGATGTGCTCCGCCCCGGGGACGACGCGCCGACCGGTCAGTCCGACGCGGGGGTGTCCGAAGCGGGGGTGTCCGAGGCGGGAACGCCGTTCTTGAGGTTGACCGGCCGGTGGGCCCGGAACTGGTCGCCCGGCTTCAGGCCGTGTTCGACGACGCGGTGGTCGGTGCCGTAGCCGGAGCGCTGCTGGTAGGCCCAGTACGAGGTGCGCCCGGCGTCGGCCCAGCGGTCGAAGATGACCACAGCGCGGGCGGTGTTGCCGCCCACCGGGTCGATGACGAGATCCCCCTGGAGCAGCTCGGTCATCTCGATACGCCTGCTGAAGTTCGGTGAGGCGAGGTTGATCGTGTTGGGACCCGGCTTCGGGAGTCCGAGCGTCATGGAGACGTAGCCGGAGCCGTCTGTCCGGTAGCCGCCGTACGTCTTGAACTGGCTGTAGGGCACGCGCCGCGCGGTGGCCGGATGCCAGCTCCTGGCACGGCCGATCATCCCGGCCCGGTCGACCGCCGGTTTCGCCGCCCCGGTGGCACCGCTCGTGACACCGCCGGAGACCGTCGCCGCCGGTCCGGCGCCCTCGCCCGCCCGGCTTTCGAGAGCCGATCCGCCGAGCACGACACCGGCGGCCACGCCGACGGACAGGCCCAGCGCGGTCCCGATCAGGAACCGCCTCCGCGGGCGGCTCGTCAACCGGTTCGTCAGTCGGCTCGTCAACCGGCGCGGCACGTGCGCGCCGGGCTCGCCCTCGCCCCCGGGCTCGTCCCCGCCCCTGTTCCCCTCTCCCCTTGAGAGGTTCCCCTCTTCCTCCGAAAGGCTCCCCTCCCCCTTCGAGAGTCCTCCCGAGATCCCCACGGTCGTCTCCCTCTCGGAGACCTCGGCGGGCACCTCCCGGATACGTTCACCCGGCTCCGGGAAGCCTGCCATCCGCCGCGCCTGCTCGGCCGCCTCCCACAGCTCGCGGAACCGGTTCTCGTCCTCCCGGCACAGCCGGGCGAGCCCTTCCACGGCGTCGAGGGGAATCCAGGTGTCCCCGGCGAGCCATCGCCCCCAGGACGACCGGCTCGCGTGGGTGGCCTGTTCCAGTGCTCGCAGATCGAGCCCCGCCCGTTCCTTGAGAGCCCTCAGCTCCCGCAGGAGAACGCGGGTCGGCTCGGGCAGATCGTCGGGCAGCGGGCGCTGTCGTCGGCTCCGGCTCGTGTTCTCGATCCCATTCACCACGGTGATTCGTCCCAACCTTGTCTCAGCGGCCTGAGTCATCGCAGGTCATATCGTCACACTGGGAACTATTGTCCCAACTTCCCCAATTTCACGATGTGTTTCAGGAATTTCCTGCCAGCGTGTGTCCCGCCAACCGAACGATCAACGGCAGGGACAAGGAGAGCACATGACCTCGAACCGAAGCTCCTGGATCACGGCGGGAAACCTGGCACTCATCACGGTGCTCGCCTGCGGAGGCGGCCTGGCGCCGACGGCGTCCGCACAGGCTGCGAGCACTCACACCGACCCGCTGGCGCAGGCGACCACGACGCCGGCACCCACCCCCACCCCCACCCCTACGCCCACTTCCACGACGCCGCCGCCCGCGCAGGAGGACGAGACCGAGACGTCCCCGGAACCGGACGAGGAGCAGGCGCAGACGCTGGCCGCCGCGGCACCGGTCACCCGCTCGCAGATGATCGCCCGGGCCAAGACCTGGAAGCCCGGCACCGCGCAGCGCATCCCCTACAGCCAGACCAAGCAGCACGGCGGCTACCGGACCGACTGCTCCGGTTACGCCTCCATGGCACTCGGCCTCGGCAAGCCCGGACAGATCACCGTCGGGCTGGCCAAGAGCGCCTTCAGCCGTCCCATCAAGATGTCCCAGCTGCTCAAGGGCGATCTGGTCATCGACGCCATCGGCAGCAACACCACCCGGCACGTCGTCATCTTCGAACGGTGGGCCAACTCCGCGCGTACCTCGTACTGGGCCTACGAGCAGCGCGGCGGCTACGGGACGGACCACCGGACGCGCAACTACGGACTCGCGGCGAAGAGCGAGTACAAGGCGTACCGGGCGCTGAACATCCGCGAGGACGCGCCACCGGCGCCCACCACGGTCACCCGCGCCCAGGTGATCGCACGGGCCAAGACCTGGAAGCCCGCCACCGCGCAACGCGTCCCCTACAGCCAGACCAAGCAGTACGGCGGCTACCGGGCCGACGGCTCGGGATACGTCTCCATGACCCTCGGTCTCGCCAAGCCCGGACCCATCACCACCGCCCTGGCCACCAAAACCCACACCAAGCCCATCAAGATGACCGAACTGCTCCAGGGTGACCTGGTCATCGACCCGGTCGGTGGCAACACCGCACGACAGGTCGTCATCTTCGACCGCTGGGCCGACGCCAAGCGCACCTCCTACTGGGCCTACCAGCAGCGCTCCGGCTACGGCACCGACCACCGCGTCGTCAAGCACGGCCTCACCACCGGCACCCAGTTCCGGGCCTACCGTCCGGTGAGGATTCGCTAGTGCACCGGCCACGATCCCGCGGCGGACGGTCAGGCCCGGACGGTCCGGAGGGCCCCGGGGGTCCCGGGGTTCCAGACGGCCCGGACGGACTGAGCGGCCCGATCGCTCCTGACGGATCGAGCGGTCCAGCCGGCCCGGACGGACTGAGCGGCCCGGACAGTCTGAACGGCCCGGGCAGCCTGATCGGTCTGACCGTTCTGACTGGTCTAACCAGCCCGAGCGGTCTGAGCGGATCGAGCGGTCTGAGCGGATCGAGCAGGATCGCGGGAGCGCTGCTTCTCGCGACGGCCATGGGGATGAGCCTCCTCGGCACCCCCGCGGCCGTGGCCGCCCCCCTGCCGACGGCTCCCTGCGGCGACGGGGGTGTGACGGCGGGCGACACGGAGCTGGCCGTCACGCTCAACGGCCTGCTCACGATGAAGATGCGCGGTTACCTGGACGGCTACCGCGTCTCCTGCGCCCGGACGGTGGTCGCGGCGGTCCGCGCTCGCGGGCTCCCCCGGGAGGCCGCGGTGGTCGCGATCACCACGGCCATCGTCGAGACGGGCGTGCGGAACATCAACCGGGAGGTGGACCACGACAGCCTGGGGGTTTTCCAGCAGCGGGCCACCTGGGGCAGCCCCGCCCAGCGGCTGGACGTGGCCTGGGCGACCAGTGCGTTCCTGGACAAGATGCTCCGCAAGTATCCCGACGGGTCCTGGCGGACGGCGGTGGTGGGTGACGTCTGCCAGCGCGTGCAGGTGTCGAAGTACCCGGAGCGGTACCAGCCGCAGGCGGCGGACGGACAGATGATCGTCTCGGCGCTGTGGCCCGCCGACGGCGTGCCCCGCGCCCAGGTGATCGCCCGGGCCAAGACCTGGAAGCCCGCCACCGCGCAACGCGTCCCCTACAGCCAGACCAAACAGTACGGCGGCTACCGGGCCGACGGCTCGGGATACGTCTCCATGACTCTAGGACTGGCCAAGCCCGGACCCATCACCACCGTCCTGGCCACCGGCGCCCACACCCGCCCGATCAAGATGACCGAACTCCTCCAAGGAGACCTGGTCATCGACCCGGTCGGTGGCAACACCGCACGACAGGTCGTCGTCTTCGACCGCTGGGCCGACGCCAAGCGCACCTCCTACTGGGCCTACCAGCAGCGCTCCGGCTACGGCACCGACCACCGCGTCGTCAAGCACGGCCTCACCACCGGCACCCAGTTCCGGGCCTACCGGCCCCTCACCGTCCGCTGACCCGGAACATCCGCTGATCCACGACAGGAGCCCGGTCACACCCGTGACCGGGCTCCTCCGATCCGAGAACCACCGCTCGTCGACGTTCCCGCTCCGCGGGACGAAGGCCGGGGCGATTCACAACCCCTGTCCGGGGGACACCGTCCTGAAGATGTCGGCGAACGCGGTGTCAAGCTTCTCCGGGTCCTTGACGGCGTCGAAGGTGATGCCGGTGCGTCTGGTCATACCGCGCAGCGCGGGGATGTTCGCCCCCTCTTTCTCGGAGCCGATTCCGATGCCGAACATCTTGACGTCACCGTTCGGGTCGTCCTCGGCGAGTTTCGCGCCCAGAGTCCTCATGGAACACGGGTCGTCGTGGTAGTCGTTCTTTCCATCGGTGAGTATGACGATCGCATTTATTCTCGATCGGTCAAGGTTTTCCAACATGTGCTTGTGCGCGTCGCGGACGGTGACGCACAACGCCGTGTCATCGTACTGTCCGGTCGCTGTCGCAAGTTTGCCGACCGCTCCGCCGAATGCGACCCCGTCGCCGAACTCGCTCTTCGCGAGTACGTCCGGATGCAGGGCATTCGGATCGGAGGCGAATCCCCAGATCTCCACCTGGTCCTTGGTGTTCAGGAAGGTGGCGTTGTTCGTCAGCGCTTCCTTGGCCGCTTCCATCCGGTCCTTTCCGGGGGTGGTCGAGTCTTCTGCCATGGAGCCGGACCGGTCGACCAGGATGAGGAGGCTGGCCCGCTTGCTGAGCTCCTGCCAGCGCTCGCGGATTCTGGTGATGACCTCCGGTCCCGGCACGGCCATCAAGGTGGATTTCTGCCCCTCGGAAAAGCCCAGTGAACTGGCGAGATTCGGCGTTGGAAGTCCGTCGCCGTACCGGAAGCCGAGGGCGGTGAACTCGGCGCGCCGGGTCGGCTCCAGCAGGAATTCCATGAAGGCCTCGGCCGCCTCCCGCTCGTCCTCCTCGACGCCGGGCAGGATGACGTAAGGGTGGTCGAGCATGAGTGTTCCGTCAGCCGGGTGGATCGCCACCAGCTGCGGGTCAGACGGCTTCGAACCGGCCGGGCGGGGCCTGCCGTCAGGATTTCCCTGGTTGTGCAGGTAGGCGAGCATTTCCTGCATGACCACCGCGCTGAATTTTCTCTTCTCGCCCGGACCGCCCATCTCACCTAGGAAATTCATGATGTCGGGCGGGTAGTAGGACACGTTCGCTTCGACTTTCCGGACGAAGTCGTCGACTTTCTTGTTCGCGTCGATGTCCTGCGTCGTGAGTCCCTGTGTCTTTCCCGCCGCCGAATAGTAGGTGGCGATCGTGGCGGCGAACCCGGAGGTGGAGAAGCTCGGGTCGTCCTTCACATAGGAGAACGGGCCCCAGTCGCCGTACCCGGACCTGACCCAGGTGTTCCGGTCCAGGCCGAGCACGTCCTTCCAGCGAAGTTGTTTCTCCGGCCAGCCGATCGCCCTCGCCATCTCCTCCGGCATGGCGATCACCATCGGGCTCTTCGCGATCGAACGGGAGGTCCCGGGAAGTTCGTCCCTGTCCGCGTACGACGTGTCGGCGCGCAGTTCGACGATCCAGAGCGACGAACTCGGCAGCCACACATGCGGTTTTCTCGTATGCCCTCTGGCGTCGTCGGGCGACCAGTTCGACGCTATGGCCTTCTTGGCGGCACCGGACGTGAAGGGGTCGACGGACACGGTGACGCAGCGGCCGGACCCGATCCGGGGGTTGGATTTCCCATAGGTCTCGGCCAGGGAGCCGATCAGCGCGCTTTTCTCCGTCGAGGAGGTCACATTCAACTGAACGCACGGCAGCAGGGAAGGATCGGACGATGACGGGTGACCGTTCACGTACCAGTACGCGACGGAGATGACCAGGAGACTCGCGGTTATCGCGACGGTGTAGGGAATCCAGGGCGAAACAGGGGACCGACGAGAATCCACGCACGTCTCCAAGCGTCAACGACGGGCAATCACTGAGAGAGTCACTGAAGGGGTCACTGCCATAAAGGGCATCAGGGACCGGCCGAACCGTGTCGGGAGCGGGTTACGGGTTCACTGTCTCCGGCACCGGTTCTGGTGGGACATACGGTTTTCCGGAGAGCGTCACCGCGAGCAGAAGGCGAACTCCGTACATGACCACGAAGGTCAGCACGCCGACGGCCAGGCCGGTGGCGGCCGTTTTCGACGAGCCGTAGATGGTGGCACCGCCGACGGAGCCGAGAAAGACCGCCATCGACACCGCCAGCGGATCCTTGTATTCACGGCGGACCCGGTGTCGCCAGGTATCGGCGGACGCGTCGTCGCGCGGGCGTTTCTCCGCCGCTCCGGGCGGCCGGGGGAAGGCGTTGTTACGGGTCAGGACGATGCCGCCACCGTGTTCCCACGTCCCGAACTGGGGCTCGGGGACTCCCGGGCGCCGCGCCAGGCGTTCGGCGACCTCGCCGTAGATCGCGGTCATGTCGAGGAACTCCGCGCCACCGGGAATCCCGTGGCGCAGGACTTCGATCAGCTCACCGGTGAAGGCGCTGAAATCATCGTCCTTCGGGGCGAGCGCCTTCCTGGTCGCGGCGGCGGCCGTCAGGATGCAGGCACCCTTGATGTCTGATTTGAGTCGCACGGCGCGCTCGATCATCTCCTGGGGGAGCACGGTCTCCCCCAGGCGGCCGGGCAGCGCGCGGCCGCTGAAGCAGCAGTCGAGGATGACGACCGTACGGCTCGCCCTGCGGCCGGCCTCCCTGAGCCTGGTCCTCAGCGCCTCGTACCGCAGGCACTCGTCCGCCCATCTGGCGCCCGAGAGTGCCAGGAACAGCTCCTCGTCCCGCCCGGCCAGCAGCCCGTGCCCGCAGTAGTAGACGAGCAGCGTGTCGGTCGTCTCAAGAGCGGCCTTCTCGACGAGCCACAGCACCTCCTTGGAGGATTCCGGCTGCGGTATGGACACGCAGTGCTCGGGTGCCAGGGCCCATGCGGTCCCGTCGGTGAGAAGCCGCCGCAGCTCCGTGAGATTCCGCTTCACCGAGGGCAGGTCCGCCAGCCCGAGATCCCCACATCCCGAATGTGTCCCGATCAGCACCGCCCGGGAGCCGTCGGGACTCGGCATGGTCACGGGATCGCGCTCGGGTGGCCGTCGTCACCGGGTTTGTCGTCACCGGGTTTGTCGTCACCGGGTCCGTCGTCACCGCGTTCGCCGTCACTGGGTTCGCCGTCACCAGGTTTGTCGTCACCGGGTTCGTCCCGCCGGGTGAGAGCCCGAATGATCCGCTCGATTTCCTCCGGATCGCCGTCGACCGTCACCGAGACGCCGTTCTTTTCGATCCGCACACGAGGCTGTCGCGAAAACGCGCTGTTGCGACGGGAGTCCCGCCATGCGGCGATCGCGACGACGAGTCCTCCGAGCGCGGTCGCACTTTCCACGGTGGCCTGAATAACCTCACCGGCCCCCATCTCCTCGGGGTCTCCCACCGGGGAGAACTCGGCGCTTTTGGCCACCGGATCGTTCGCCAGCCACCTTGCGAGGCCGCCGCCGCCATCGTTTTCCACCCGGATCAGCACGCGCAACCGGCACACTCCCTGAACTCACGATCAGAAATTCCTGGGAACGAGATTGCCCTAACTTGTAGCTTGATGCCATGGGTTCCGGTGAAACAACGGAAGCAATAGGCGGCGGCGCTACCGGGATTTAATCGCGAGGATGGTCGTCCGAGATGATTGGTGGATAACAGCGTGCGCCATATGCCGGATTTGTGAGGTATATCGCAAGCGTGGATTGACCGCCGATGACGCCGCCGATGACCAAGCGCGCCGCGGGGAGGACCCGCTGGACGAGCGCGAGCGCGAGTTCGTGCGTACCGAGAAGCGCCGTATGTACCAAGAAGCACCGCGCGTACCGACAGGCGCCGGGGGCCATGAGACTCCGAGACCGCGAGACTCCAAGGCCATGGGACTCCAGGGCCGCGAGACTCCGAGGGCGTGAGACTCCGGGGTGAGGGATCTTCGACTCTCCGGGCCCGGTCCGTCGACGCCGGTCACCGGGTGACCGGACCGGTGCGGGACGAAAACAGACCAGCGCGCCCCCGTGACGAACCGGGAACGCGCTGGTCTGGGTTGTGGTGCGCCGCCAGGGACTCGAACCCCGGACCCGCTGATTAAGAGTCAGCTGCTCTAACCAACTGAGCTAGCGGCGCTTGCAACGGGGGTAACTCTAGCAGCAGCCTCAGCGCGCTCGCACCCCGGTTGATCCCGTTCGGTCCCCGCCCGCCGCACGTCTGCCATCCGTCCTTCGCCCGTCCGTCGCCAGGAGGAATCAGGCCGTCCGGTCCTCAAACAGGTGCGGGGCCGGACAGTCCCCCAACTGTCCGGCCCCGACCTCTTCGCGGGCTTTGCCATCGTCTCCCCCAAGACTCCGGCTGCTCCGCTCAGGAACGCGATCCCCCTCGCGTCCTTATCCGGTGAAAAGTCTCTGCAACGCTCCCCCCGGGCTTCGCAGACCCCTCGACCTGCAACAACACTACCTAGCCAAATGTAACGGGCGCGTCATCCAAAGGTTGATTTTGCGCCTACACCCAACCTTGACCCGGTATCACCGAAGCGCCGCCAGCCCCTGCGGATACGCGAGGACTCGGCATCGAGGAGGCGATTCCATTGGTTTCCGGGCACCCGCCCCGGGCCCTCCGGCCGTCCGGGCCAGGGTCGCGAAGATCACCAGGTTCCCGGCCTGGGAGTGCCCGGGAGTGCCGGGGAGTGCTGGGGAGTGCCGGGGAGTGCCGGGGGAGTAAGGAGGACGCGCGCGGGCGCGGAATCTCCCGGCGGGGTCTCCCGACAGGGGTCGCAGCGGGAGCGTCAGGGGAGTTCGAGGTTGATCTCCATGTTGTCCCTCAGGGCCCGGCTCACCGTGCAGTACTTCTCCTCGACGCGGTGGGCCACGGCGCGGAGGACCTCGGCGGCCTTCTCGTCGCCCTCGGGCAGCTCCACGTCGTAGGTGACGGTGATCGTCCCCAGCCTGGACGAGTCGACCTTCTCCGCCTGGACGGTCATCGCCAGGCGGGTCATCCGGTGGCCGCGCTGGGCCGTCAGGGGCTCCACGGTGACGATGTTGCAGCCGCCGAGCGCCGCGAGCAGCAGCTCGACGGGGGTGAACACCCCCTGCTCGTCGCCGCCGCCCATGGCGACCTCGGCTCCGCGGTCGTTGCGGGCCACGAACCCGTCGTCGGTCCGCTCCACTCTCACCTGTGCCATGGCGTTCCTCCCCCTGAATCTGCGGATCACCCTACAGAGGCCCGCGAAGGGAGGAACGCCCGGGTGAGGGCGGGAGCCCGGCCCGCCTCAGGCCTCCGGATGTTTGGACAGGTATTCGATGTAGAACGGCCGCAGCGCCTCGCCCAGTTCCCCGTGGCCCGAGGCCATCGCGTCGCTGAGCAGGGCCGAGACCCGGCTGAGGTCGTTGGTCGTCTGGTCCTCGTTCCCCGCGGACGCCTCCGCCGCGGGAATCAGCGTGAGCAGCTCCCACAGGAAGCCGAGATCTCCGTGGTGCACGGCGTAGTGGACCGCGCGATCATGCAGTTCCTGGGCCGACAGCGCTTCAAGCTCGTCCGTTTCCAACAGACCCACCCCCTCACGCCCCTTCTGCCCCGAGAATATGGCCGTCATGCGCAATTGACGGTATGCACCCTCAGTGCACCAATCGGACCAGCATCTTTCCCGTGTTGGCGCCTCGGAGCATGTCGATGAACGCCTTCGGGGCGTTCTCCAGGCCGTCGACCACGGTCTCGGTGAAGGTGATCTTGCCCTCGCGGAGCCAGGCGCCCACCTCCGCGATCATGTCGGGCAGCCGCGCCGGGTGGTCGAACACGAGGAATCCGCGCAGGGTGAGCCGCTTTCCCACGGTCAGGCCGATGTTCCTCGGGCCGGGGACCGGCTCGGTGGCGTTGTAGGAGGAGATAGACCCGCACATGGCGGCCCTGCCGTACGTCCTCAGCTCGTCGATGGCCGCCTCCAGGTGCTCGCCGCCGACGTTGTCGAAGTAGACGTCGATCCCGCCGGGGGCCGCCCTGGCGAGTTGCTCGTGGATCTCTCCGTCGCGGTAGTTGAAGGCGGCGTCGAAGCCGAGGTCGCGGACCAGGTGGGTCACCTTCTCCCGCGACCCGGCGCTGCCCACCACGCGCGAGGCGCCCTTCAGCCGGGCGATCTGCCCGGCCATGCTGCCCACCGCCCCCGCCGCGCCGGACACGAACACCGCCTCGCCGTCCTTGAAGCCGGCGATGTCGAGCAGGCCCACGTACGCGGTGAGGCCGGTCATGCCCAGCGCGCCCAGGTAGGCGGAGAGCGGCACCCCGGGGATCTCCTCGACCCGGCGGGCCTCCTTCGCGTCGAGGACGGCGTACTCGCGCCATCCGGACCTGTGGGTGACGGTGTCCCCGGGCGCGAGGCCGGGCGCGCGTGACGCGACGACCTCGCCGAGAGCGCCGCCGTCGAGGAGCTCGCCGACCTGGAAGGGCGGGGTGTAGGACTTGCCCTCGTTCATCCGCCCCCGCATGTAGGGGTCGACGCTCATGAAGAGGTTGCGGACGAGGACCTCCCCCTCGGCGGGGGCGGGCAGCCGGACCTCCACCAGGTCGAAGTTCTCCGGGGTCGGCCACCCGGAGGGCCGCGACGCGAGCCGGATCTCCCTGGAGGTCGTACTCCCCTCCCCGTGCGGCGTGCGACCGGCGGGTCCGGCCTTCGCGCCGTTCGCGGAGGTGTGCCCCGCCCGCGACGCGAGCCCCTCAGCGCCCTCAGCGCTTTTTGTGTCCCCTGTCCCTGTGTCCCCGGTTCCCGTGTCGGGCTCCGTTCCCGGGCCGGGATCGGGGCCCGGCCTGGGCGGAGGCCCGGGCTTGGGCGGACCGGGCTTCGGCGGGGGTCCCGGCTTGGGAGGAGGCCCGGGCTTGGGCGGGGGGCCCGGCTTGGGGACGGAGTGCGCGTCGGCCCCGGCCCCGGGCGTCGTCCCGGCTCCGGCGGACGGCTTTTCCGGTCGACCGGTGGATGATCGGACGTTGGACATGATGAGGCCCCCTCGGCGATTCGTGCTCCTCATCTGGGACCTTCCCATCCGGCGGCGTTTCTCCCCGCCGGGGAGCGGCACGCCTGACATGATCTCGCCACTTTCATGACCGCATACGGTCACGGATGCGAAACTTTCCGCGGGTGCCGGGCCGGCCGTACGTCCCGGCCGCCGCGTCCTCACCGCCCGAGGTGACCGGACCGGCGGATACGCGGCCGACCAGCAAATCACCCGTTATGCGTATATATCCATATTTAGGGCGCGAACCTACCGCCCGTCCGGCCATCCATGCGAGGATCCCGAAACGTGAAAATAATCATCAAAATACTGGTGGTGGCAGCCGCCCTGTGGGCGGCGACCCAGTTCGTGGACGGCATCACGGTGTCCGCGCGGACCCCGGTCAGGGAGATCGGCACGCTCGTCGCCGTCGCCTTCGTCTTCGGGGTCGTCAACGCGGTCCTGAAGCCGATCATCGCGACGCTCGGCTGCGCCTTCTACATCCTCACGCTCGGCCTGTTCGCCCTGGTGGTCAACGCCGGGCTGCTGCTGCTGACCAGCTGGATCGCCGAGCAGTTCCGGCTGCCCTTCCACGTCGACGGCTTCTGGGCCGCGTTCTGGGGCGCGATCGTCATCGGCCTGGTCAGCTGGCTGCTCGACCTGATCCTCGACGCGATCGTCGGCGACTGAACCGATGACCGTCGTCCTCGACGGCGCCCACCTGACCTGCGAGCAGGTCGGCCGGGCGGCCCACGGCTCCGGGATCGCGCTGGGCTCCACCGGCCGCGCGGAGGCGGCATGGCGGACGGCCGGCCTGCTCGACGGGCCCGTGTACGGCCGGACCACCGGTGTGGGCGCCAACAAGGACGTGGCGGCCGAGGACACCGGCCTCGACCTGCTCCGCAGCCACGCGGGCGGCGCCGGACCGGCCGTCGAGGCGTTCCGCGCCCGCGCCACCCTCGTGGTCCGCCTCAACCAGCTGCTCGCCGGCGGCTCGGGGGTCGACCCCGCGCTCCTGCCGGTGCTCGCCGCCGTCGTCAACCGGGGTCTCACCCCGCCGATCCGCACCTACGGCGCCATCGGCACCGGCGACCTCACCGCCCTGGCCACCACCGCGCTCTGCCTCCTGGGCGAGCTTCCCTGGACCCCGCCCTCCGAGGCCCGAACTGCAGACGCGGGGGGCTCCACGACGCGGGCGGGGGATCCGGTGCCCCGGTTCGCGCTCGCCTCCGGTGACGCGCTGCCGTTCATCAGCTCGGGCGCGGCGACCCTGGCGGACGCGGCGCTGGCCTGTCATCGCCTGGGCGTCCTGCTGTCCGCCGCCACGGCGGTCGCGGCCCACTCCTTCCGTGCGGTCGACGCCTCGCTCGAACCGCTCTCCCCCGTCGTGCAACGCGGCCCCGAGCAGACCGGGGTCGCGGCCGGGCTGCGCGCCCTGGTCGGCTCCACCAGCCCGCGCCGCGTCCAGGACCCGTACGGCTACCGCGCCTTCCCGCAGGTCCACGGCGCCGTCCTCGACGCCCTCGGCCGGGCGGAGCGGACGGTCGCCGAGGAGATGAACGCGGCCCCGGAGAACCCGCTGATCGCCGACGGCAGGGCCTGGCACAACGGCAACTTCCACTCGGCGCGGGTCGCGCTCGCCCTCGACGCCCTGCGGGCCGCGCTCGTGCAGACCGCGACGCTGAGCGCCGCCAGGCTCGCCACCCTGAACGATCCGGCCCACACGGGCCTGCTCCCCTTCCTCGCCGAACGTCCCGGGCTGTCCGGGGTCATGATCCTCGAATACGTCGCGCACTCCGCGCTGGCCGAGCTGCGCCACCTGGCCGCCCCGGTCACCCTGGGCGGGGCCGTGCTCTCCCTGGGCACCGAGGACCACGCGAGCTTCACCCCGCAGGCGGCCCGCTCCACGCTCGCCGCCGCCGAACCGCTGGAGATCGTCCTGGCGTGCGAGCTGGTGGCCTCCGTACGGGCCCTGCGGCGGCGCGGCCTGCCCTGCGACCTGCCGCTCGATCCCGCGATGGAGGACCGTCCCCTGGACGCCGACCTCGACGCGGCGCGCGGGCTCCTGCCCGGCCTCGACCTTCGAAGCCCGTGAGTCAGCCTTCGGAGCCCATGAGTCAGTTTTAGGAGCCCGTGAGTCAGCCGACCGAGCCGCGCTCGCGGAGCTGGGGCGCCTGGACGATGCGGCGGCGGCGCGGGTTGCCGTCGGCGGCGGCCACGACGATGCGGACGGCGGCCCGGACGATGCCGTCGATGTCCCAGTCGACCGTGGTCAGGCCGGGGGTGAGCAGGCCCGACATGGGATGGTCGTCGTAGCCCATCACGGACACCTCGAACGGGATGCCCAGCTTCCGCTCCGCCGAGGCCGCGTAGACGCCGTACGCGATCGAGTCGGCGAAGCAGAAGAACGCCCGGTGACCGGCGTCGAGCATCTCGCCCGCGACCCGGGTGGCGGTCGCCAGCGACTGCGAGGAGGTGACCATCTCGATGTCCAGGTCCAGCCGCCCGGCCTCGGCCAGGACGTGCACGTCGGCGGGGCGGTCGGGGGTGCTGGCCCGTGTCGAGGTGAGGACGGCCAGGCGCCGGTGCCCCCTCCGGCGCAGGTGCTCCAGGGCGAGGGTCACCCCGGCGCGGTTGTCGAAGACGACCTCGCCCGCGGCGCGCGCCCCGGCCAGGGCGTCGCCGATCGACACCACCGGCAGTCCCTCGCACAGCTCGGCCCAGAGCGGCGCCGCGGGGTCGACCGGCTGCACGATCAGCGCGTCCACCCGCTGGTCGCGGAGCTGCCTGGCGAGCGTGTGCTCCCTGGCCGGGTCTCCCGCGGCGTCCAGGATCAGGGCGTAGCGGTCGTTGTCCTTGAGCGCGCGGCCGATGCCGACGGCCAGCGCCTGCTGCCAGAGGTCCTCCAGGGAGCCGCAGAGCAGGCCGATCATGCCGGTCCGGCCGCTGGCCAGGGCACGGGCGATGGGGTCGGCCTCGTAGCCGAGCTCGGCCGCGGCCTGACGCACCCGCTCGATGGTCTCCTCAGAAACCTGCAGGCCGCGCAGGGCGTACGAGACGGCGGCGGGCGACAGGCCGGTGGCCTTCGCCACCTCCCGTATGGTCGCTCGTTTCCGGGGCTGGGGCATCGGACCAGCCTATTCCTCGGGGCCTCGACAGGCGCGCCACCCGCGCGATCGGCGGCGTCGCGGGAGATCGGGAGGTATTGACACGAAGCCAGGTGAAACGGTTCACTGAAACGGTTCACTGAACCGTGTCACTGTTGGATGTAGCGAGGTGGGGGCGTTTACCCCTATTCTAGGTAGGGAATACCTCGAAGACGCGAAAGGAGGGGACCCGTCGTGACCGTCGACGTTCACCAGCATCTGTGGACGCCCGCGTTCGTGGACGCGCTCAGACGTCGCACGACCGCGCCCCGGCTCGACGGCTGGACCCTCCACCTGGACGGTGAGCCCGCCTACGAGGTCGACCCCGCCGACCACGACCTCGCCGGGCGCCTCGCGCTCAACGCGGGGCTCGACCTGGCCCTCGTGTCGCTGTCCAGCCCGCTCGGCATCGAGTCGCTGCCGCCCGGCGAGGCCTGGCCGATCATCGACGCCTACCACGAGGACGCCCTCGCCCTGCCCGCGCCCTTCGGCGCCTGGGCGGCGACCTGCCTCAGCGAGATCGACCCCGCCAGGCTCGCCAAGGCCCTCGACGCGCGAGACGGCGTACGAAACGACGTGCGGCCGGGGCTCGCCGGGCTCCAGCTGCCCGCGACCGCCGTGCGCGACGCCGCCGGACTGACCCGGGTCGCCCCGCTGCTCGACGTGCTCACCGAGCGCGACCTGCCGCTCTTCGTGCACCCCGGCCCCGCCACCGAGCCCGAGGGGCCCGGCTGGTGGCCCGCCGTCGTGCCGTACGTGCAGCAGATGCACGCCGCGTGGTACGCCTTCGCCGCCTTCGGGCGGGCCCGTCACCCCCGCCTGCGGGTCTGCTTCTCGCTGCTCGCCGGGCTGGCCCCGCTCCACTCCGAGCGCCTGGCCAGCCGGGGCGGCGAGGGCCGTGGACAGGTCGATCCCGACATGTTCCTGGAGACCTCCTCCTACGGCCCGCGCGCCATCGACGCCGTCGTCCGCGAACTCGGCGTCGACATCGTGGTGAGCGGCTCCGACCAGCCCTACGCCACCGCACCCGACCCCGCGCTCGGCGACGCCGCCTGGCACGCCGTCGCGGTCACCAACCCGAACCGCCTGCTGAACGGAAAGGAGTCGCGCAAGTGAACCAGTACCAGGGCCGCGAGAGCTGTGCGCTCCCGGCGAACCAAGCCGTGAGCGAGCGGCGCGTACGAGCCGCCGGGCACGCCGGTCATGTCAGTCACGCCGGGCGAGTGGACGTCGCGGGCTCCTGGCCGTCCGGCGGTGAGACCTCATGAGCTACGAGGCCCTGCCCGCGCGCGCCCTCGACCGGCGCGAGCTCCTCGACCTGGTCAACGAGCTGGCCGCCGACCCGTCCGGGTGGGCGGACCAGGTGGAGTTCCCCGAGGAGGGCGGGCGCCACTTCGCCTCCCTCTACCGCGACTCCCACGTGGACGTCTGGCTGCTGTGCTGGCGTCCCGAGGACGACACCGGCTGGCACGACCACGACACCTCCTCGGGAGCGGTCCGCGTGGTGGCGGGGACGCTCCTGGAGTGCAACCCCCGCATCGGCGGCGAGCACCTGGAGACCGTGATCTCGGAGGGCGAGTCCTTCTCGTTCGGCCCCGACCACATCCACCGGCTCACCGGCGCGGTGCACGGCAGCGTCTCCATCCACGCGTACTCGCCGCCGCTGTGGCGCCTGGGCCAGTACTCCATCAGCGACAGCGGCGTGATGCGCCGCGTCTCGGTGAGCTACGCCGACGAGCTGCGCCCCATGGACGACGCCGAGCAGATGGTCGAGGTCGCCTGACCCCTTCCGCCGTCCCGCTCCCGCCGCACCCGTTCGGTTGACGGGTGCGGCGGTCGTACGGGGGCCGGGCGCCTCGCCACGGCCCCAGACGTTCGTCACAGCAGCCTGAGCGCGTAGAAGATCGCGAGCAGGAGCGTCACCGCCCCCGCGAAGGCGGCACCACCCAGCAGGATGGCCGAGGAGACTGCGGCCCCGCCCGCGGTGGACAGAATGCCCGCGATCAAACTGATGATCACACCGGCGAGCACCGCGATGATGACCAGAAGCGCCCGATGAGTCGACTCGCTCACACGTTCCCCTTCGCTCGACCTTGATCACCCAGAGCCCCGAACCAACGTCTGTGAGGGCATAGATCACCTGGGTGAATAAGATTCGCGGCCTGCTGGGAACGCGGCCTGCGTGCTCACCCGTACGGTGCACGCGGCTCGTCTCGTGGACAGAGCGATTCAGATCCTAGGACGATCGAGAGGCTCGGGTAAAGAAAAACGTGCCGCGAAAAAGCCGGTGAGTTCAGCGCCGATGAACGAAGCTCCACGCATGGCCGAGACGGTGGAGAAGACGCGCGGAAAGTAAGGGGTGGGGGTCTCGCCGTCGCGGGACCCCCGTCCCGGGGCAGGAGGTGTCAGAAGACGCGTGCCCTGACGGCGTTGGCCATGCCCGGGTCGTCGGCGAAGACGCCGTCGACGCCGAGGGAGTAGAGCCTCTCCAGCCAGCCCATCACGTTGCCGGTGGCGCGCGGGTAGGCCGGGCTCGCCGGGTTCCCGAGCCGGAAGTCCACCGGGAGCTGCGAGTTCTCGTTCCTGACGGTCCAGGTGTGGACCTTCAGACCGGCCCGGTGGGCGTCTCGGATGAGCGGGGTGGGCTGCAGGAGGCGGCCGTCGGGGCCGGTGGGCACGATCCGCCTGGTGTCGACGCCGACGCCGTCCGCGTAGCTCGCCACGTCGCGGAGCCCGGCGGGGGTGACCATGGTGTCGTAGGTGCGCGGGTCTCCGGCGGCCACCCAGTCGTACGGGGCGCCGGTGGCGGTGATCAGCTGGACCAGCGGCAGCCTGGTCCTCTTGCTCAGCGCGCGCAGGTTGGCGGTCTCGAAGGACTGGATGAAGACCGGGTCCCGGCTCCCGCGCCAGCCGTGCCGGGCGAGCACGTCGAGCAGCGGCTCCTCCAGGGAGAGGCCGATGGAGTCGAAGTAGCTCGGGTGCTTGGTCTCGGGGTAGACGCCGACCCCGCTCCGCTTGGCGAGCGCGACGACCTCGTCGAAGGTCGGGATCTCCGCGAGGCCGTTGAAGGCGGTGTTGTCCGGGCGCAGGTCAGGGATGCGCTCCTCGGCCCTGAGCGTCTTCAGCTCGGCGAGCGTGAAGTCCTCGGTGAACCAGCCGGTGATCGGGGTGCCGTCGATGGTCTTCGTCGTCCGGCGCGCCGCGAACTCGGGATGGTTCTCGACGTCCGTGGTGCCGCCGATCTCGTTCTCGTGCCTGGCCACCAGCACGCGGTCCTTCGTGGAGACCAGGTCGGGCTCGATGTAGTCGGCACCGAGCGCGATCGCGGCCTCGTACGCGAGCAGGGTGTGCTCGGGCCGGTGCGCGCTGGCGCCCCGGTGGCCGATGACGACGGGTTCGCGGCCGCGGGGCTCGGCGGTGGCGGGTTCGGGTTGTTGCAGCACAACGGCGACGGTACCGGTCGCGAGGACCGCGAGCGCCGCGGCCAGAAGCCTACGGATCATGTTCAGGAACGTAGGCCGCCCGGATGACCATTGGAACAACGACTCGCGAAGGGAACGGGACGCGCGGGCGGCTTCCTGCGGGCTTCCTATGGCCACCCTGATCCGGGTGAACGCGATGCCGTACGGCGTGCCGCGAGACGCGGCTCCGCCCCCCGGTCATCCGGTGGCGGCCCCGTCCGACGCCACGCGCCCTCCAGGGAAGCCACAAGAGGCCGTATAACCCCGCTGACCTGCGCGTTCACGGCGTGTGAGTCAGGCTCGGAGAAGGTGGATCCCCCGGCGCGGATCAGGCCGGGAAGAGGGAACCCCGGCGCGGGCCGGACCGGGGAAGGTGAGTATCCGGCGCGGGCAGGGGGAGGCGGGCCCCGGCGCGGGTCAGGCCAGGGAGGGCGAGCCCTCGGACGGGCGAGGCTCTCCGGCGCCGGACGGCGTGACCGGGCGCCCGGCCAGGAACCCGGCCGCCAGCTGCAGGCCGCACGCGCCGAGCCCGGCCAGCAGCGGCAGCGTCCAGCCGCCCGAGAGCTGGTGCAGCGCGCCGATCAGGAGCGGTCCGAGCGCGGCCAGCGTGTAGCCGACGGACTGGGCGACGGCCGACAGCGCGGTGACCGAGACCGTGTCGGGCGCGCGGAGCGTGATGATGAGCAGGGCGAGCGCGATCGAGGCGCCCTGCCCCACCCCGAGGACGATCATCCAGAGCCACGGCAGGGCGGCGGGGGCGATCAGCACGCCGAGGTATCCGGCGATCGTGAGGACGGTCGCGACGGTGACGTACGGCACCTGCGACCGGGCCCGTCCCGCGAGCACCGGGACGGTCAGCGTGGCCGCCACCTGGGCGAGGTTGGTGAGACTGAGCATGTATCCGGCCTGGTCGGCGGGGAGCCCCGCGTCCTTGAAGATCGTCGGTATCCAGGCCAGCATGATGTAGAAGGTGAGCGACTGCAGGCCCATGTAGACGGTGACGTACCAGGTCACCCGGCTGCGGAGCAGCAGGGCGAACGGCCTGGGCGCGACCTCCGGGCGGGCGGGGCGGCGCAGGGCCTGGGGCAGCCAGAGCGCCGCGGCGGCCAGTGCCGGGATCGCGGTCATCGCCGTCACCTCGCGCCAGCCGAGCCCGGTGGCCCGCTCGATCGGGACCACCGAACCGGACGCCGCGGCGGCGCCCAGCACCAGGCAGGAGACGTAGACCGCGGTGAAAGGCCCGACCCGCGCGGGGAAGTGCTGTTTGACCACGCCGGGCATCGCGACGTTCATCACGGCGATGGCCGTGCCCGCGACGGCCGCGCCCGCGTAGAGGGCGGGAACGCTTCCCGTGGCGCGCAGCGCCACCCCGGCCGCCAGGATCAGCAGCCCGGCCATGAGCGTGCGGTCCAGGCCGAAGCGGCGGGCGAGCAGGGGGGCGAGCGGGCCGAGGACTCCCAGGCAGACCACCATGACCGTGGTGATCGCCCCGCCCCCGGCGGCGCTCAGCCCGAGATCCTCCATGATCTCGTCCAGCACCGGGGAGACGCCCGCCAGCGCGGGCCGCAGGTTGAGCGCCGCGAGCACGAACCCCGCGATGAGCAACACCCGCGACACCGGCGACACCCGCGACACACTTCCCCCTTGCTTGGACACCGCCCAACTCTCCCATAGGCCTCACAGCGCACCACCGGGGGAGGTTAAACACCAATCCCCCGCTCACCCGGTGGTCCACCGAGCACGCCCCGGCCCGGCCGGTATCCGAGTCCTGCCCGTCAGAAGGGATACGTCGCGATATTTCCCTGCATCGTCACCCAGCGAGTCTCGGTGAAGGCCTCGATGTTGGCCCGTCCCCCGCCGAAGCGCGAGCCGGTGCCCGACGCGCCGACCCCGCCGAACGGGGCCACCGCCTCGTCGTCCACCGTCTGGTCGTTGACGTGCACGATCCCGGTGGGAACGAGGTCGGCCAGCGCCAGGCCGCGCATCGCGTCGCGCGTCAGGATGCCCAGCGACAGGCCGTACTCGCTGTCGGAGGCCAGCGCGGCGGCCTCCTCGATCGTGGAGAACGGCACGACGGGCGCGACCGGGCCGAACACCTCCTGGACGTACGCGGGAGAGTGCGCGGGCAGGTCGGCCAGGACCGTGGGCCGGTAGAGGAGTCCCTCGTAAGTACCGCCCGCGGCCAGCCGGGCCCCGGCGTCGACGCTCGCGGTGACCAGGCCGTGGACCTTGTCCCGCTGACCGGCGTCGATGAGCGGCCCGAGCGCGACCTGCCCGCCCGCCGGGTCGCCGACCGGCAGGTGGTCGGCCTTCTCCGCGAGCCGCGCCACGTACTCCTCCGCGATCGAGGAGTGCACCAGGTGGCGTCCGGTGGTCATGCAGATCTGCCCCTGGTGCAGGAAGGAGCCCCAGGCGCCCGCCGAGACCGCGAGGTCCAGGTCGGCGTCGTCCAGGACGATCAGCGCGCTGTTGCCGCCGAGTTCCAGGTGCGCCCGCTTGAGCAGCCGCCCGCACGCCTCCCCGACCGCGCGGCCCGCCGAGGTCGAGCCGGTGAAGGAGATCACTCGTACCAGCGGGTCGCCGACCAGCGCCTGCCCCGCCGCCACCCCGCCCGGCAGCACGTGGAGCAGCCCGGACGGCAGTCCCGCCTCCTCGAAGACGCGGGCGATGACGACGCCACCGGAGACGGCGGTGCGCGGGTCGGGCTTGAGGATCACCGCGTTCCCCAGGGCGAGTGCCGGGGCGACCGAGCGGATGGCGAGGACCAGCGGGAAGTTGAACGGGGAGATCACCCCGACCACCCCGGCGGGTACGCGGCGGGCCAGGCTGAGCCGCTGCTTGACGGTCGGCAGGATCTCCCCCAGCGGCTGCGACGCCAGCGCGGCGGCCTCGTGGCACTCCTGGGCGGCGACGTGCGTCTCCACCCCCGCCTTGGGGCGGATCGACCCGGCCTCGCGGACCAGCCAGTCCTGGATCTCCTCCGCGTGCTCCTCGAACAGCAGCCCGGCCCGCCGCAGCACGGCCGCCCGCTCCTCGAACGAGGTCGCCGCCCACTCCCGCTGCGCCCGTACGGCACGCACGGCCGCCGCCGCCACGTCCTCGGCCCCGGCCACGCCGACCCGGCCGAGTTCCGCGCCGGTGGCGGGCTCGACCACGGCCGCGTCACCCGCGTGCGAGGTGACCCAGCCGTCCCCGAAAACCTGCCCGGCCCACGTCTTGGCATCCATAAGCGGCATAGCGTCGTCTCCTTTGTCATGTTCGGCCGCACGACTGTCGTCCGGCGGTCGCCGTCAGCCGCGAGATCGCGAACGCCCGCGCCACCGCGCCGGAGCCGGGTACGAAAAAGCTCCCCGACAGCGCGCCGTACGCCCGTCCCCGGCGGGCTGCCCGCGAGTCGGGACGGCTGGGGGATGGCGCACAGGACCTCCCGGAGGGAAGGACGGGAGGGGTGAAGTTCGTTATGCGAACAATGATTCTCCGGACGAACGAGGCATATCGCGGAAGTTACGCCGCTGATATCAAGTGTGTCAAGGAGCCGCGCCCCGCCGAGTTGACCGCCCGGACGGCGAATCAGTATGTTCATTGAGGGAACATTCGTTCGCATAACGAACATATGTCCTGGCACTACCCGAGCACCCAGCCACCGGGCGGACAGGAGTCCCCGATCGTGAACGACGTCTACATCCTCGACGCGGTCCGCACGCCCATCGGCCGGTACGGCGGGGCGCTGTCGGGCGTCCGCCCCGACGACCTGGCCGCGCACGTCGTCCGCGCGCTCGCCGACCGTTCCCCCGCCCTCGACCCCGCCGCCATCGAGGACGTGTTCCTCGGCGCGGCCAACGGGGCGGGCGAGGACAACCGGGACGTCGCGCGGATGGCCGTACTCCTGGCCGGGCTGCCGGTGACGGTGCCCGGCACGACCCTCAACCGGCTGTGCGGCTCCGGCCTGGAGGCGGCGATCGCCGCCTCCCGCGCGGTGGCCGTGGGCGACGCGTCCCTGGTGGTCGCCGGAGGCTCCGAGTCGATGAGCCGGGCGCCGTGGGTGATGCCCAAACCGGCGCGCGGCTTCGACCGGGGAGAGCGGACCCTGCACGACACCGCCCTCGGCTGGCGCATGGTCAACCCTCGGATGCCCGCCGAGTGGACGGTCGCCCTGGGCGAGGGCGCCGAGATCCTCGCCGACCGCTACGACATCGGCCGCGAGGCCCAGGACCGGTTCGCGCTGCGCAGCCACCGGCGCGCGGCGGCGGCCTGGGAGCGCGGCGTCTTCGACCGCGAGGTGGTCCCGCTCGACGCCCTCGACCGCGACGAGTCCGTCAGGGCCGACTCGACCGAGGAGTCCCTGGCCGGCCTGAAGCCGGTCTTCCGCCCCGGCGGCACCGTCACCGCGGGAAACGCCTCCCCGCTCAACGACGGCGCCGCCGCGCTGCTCGTCGGCGACGAGGCGGGGGCCGCCCGGTCGGGGCGGGCCCCGCTGGCCAGGATCGTCTCCCGCGCGGTGATCGGCGTCGAGCCCCACCTGTTCGGCATCGGACCTGTCGACGCGGCCCGTACGGCCCTCAAGCGGGCGGGCGTCGGCTGGTCCGACCTGAGCGTGGTCGAGCTCAACGAGGCGTTCGCCGCCCAGTCGCTGGCCTGCCTCGCCGACTGGCCCGACCTCGACCCCGAGATCGTCAACGTCAACGGCGGCGCCATCGCGCTCGGCCACCCCCTCGGCTCCTCGGGGGCGCGTATCCTCGGCACCCTCGCCCACGAGCTGCACCTCCGGGGCGGCGGGTACGGCCTGGCCGCCATCTGCGTCGGCGTGGGCCAGGGACTCGCCGTCGTCCTTGAGGGAATCGGTCCCTGAGCGGCCATGACCGGTGCCCGAACCACCCGGAGGTGGACATGACCTCTCCCTCTTCCGCGCACGACGGACCGCGCCCCGGCCTGTTCTCCGGGATGTTCGCCAGGGGCGAGGCCGCGGCGGAGGTGTCGGACGTCGCGTGGCTCGCCGCCATGCTGGACGTCGAGGCCGCGCTGGCCGGCGCGCAGGCCGGGATCGGCCTGGTCCCCGCCGAGGTGCCCGCCGCGCTGGCGGGGGCCTGCCGCCCCGAGCTCTACGACGTCGCCGAGCTGGGCGAGCGGGCCGCGCGGACCGGCAACCCCGTCATCCCCCTGGTCGCCGCCCTGCGGGAGCGGGTCGAGCCCGGCCTGCGGCGGTTCGTCCACCACGGCGCCACCAGCCAGGACATCAACGACACCGCCGCCATGCTGGTCGCCCGCCGCGCGCTGGCCCCGATCCTGGCCGACCTGTCCGCCTGCGCGGACGCCTGCGCGCGGCTGGCGTCCGGCCATCGCGGCACCGTCATGGCCGGGCGCACCGTACTGCAGCACGCCGTGCCCATCACGTTCGGGCTGAAGGCGGCGGGCTGGCTGAGCGCGCTGGACCGCTCGCGGGCCGGGCTGGCGGAGGTGCCGCTGCCGGTCCAGTACGGCGGGGCGGCGGGCACCCTGTCGGTCCTCGGCGAGCGGGGCCACGAGGTGCCGCCCCTCCTGGCGGCCGGGCTGGGGCTGGCCGAGCCGGTCGTCCCCTGGCACACCGACCGGACCCCGGTGGCCCGGCTCGCCTGCGCGCTCGGCACCGCCGCCGGGACGCTCGGCAAGGTGGCGAACGACGTGAAGCTGCTCGCCCAGACCGAGGTGGCGGAGGTCGCCGAGCCCACCGGGCCCGGCCGGGGCACCTCCAGCGCGATGCCGCACAAGCGCAACCCGGTGGGCTCGATGTCCGTGCTCGCCTGCGTCCAGCGCGCCCCCGGGCTGGTCGCCTCGGTCCTGGACGGCATGGTCCAGGAGCACGAGCGCGCGGCGGGCCCCTGGCAGGCCGAGTGGGAGACGCTGGGCGAGCTGCTCAGGCTCACCGGCAGCGCCGCCGCCTGGCTCCGCGAGGTGCTGGAGGGCCTGACCGTGGACCCGGCCAGGATGCGCGCCAACCTCGGGGCGACCCGGGGGCTGCTCATGGCCGAGCAGGTCGTCGCACGCCTCGGCGGCACCCCGGAGGCCCGGAGGCTGGTGGACGCCGCCTGCGCCCGCGCCACCGAGGAGGGCGCGGAGCTGCGGGAGGTCCTGCTCGCCGACCCCGGCGTGTCCCTGACCGCCGGGGAGATCGACGCGGCCCTCGACCCGGCGGGCGCCCTCGGCTCCGCCGCCACCTTCGTCGACCGGGCGCTCGCCGCCCACCGGAACCTCACGGGAGCCGGCGGATGAGCGAACGGACACCGGCACGAACGACCGGGAGAGCGAGCACATGAGCGGGAAGACACGAACGACCGGGAGAGCGGGCAGATGAGCGGGAAGACCGGAGAAACGAACGGCACGGACGACACGAACGGCACGACCGGGTGGGCCGCCGGGGACGCGACGCGCCGGGCCGTACTCGGCGACGAGCATGTGGACCGCGCCGTCGCGGGCACCACCCCGTTCACCGCGGACTTCCAGGAGTTCATCACCGAATACGCCTGGGGTGAGATCTGGACCCGTCCCGGCCTGGACCGGCGCACCCGCAGCTGCATCACGCTGGCCATGCTCTCCGCGCTCGGGCACGAGCACGAGCTGGCCATGCACGTCAGGGCGGCGCTCCGCGTCGGCCTCACCGAGGAGGAGATCAAGGAAGTGCTGCTGCAGAGCGCGATCTACGCGGGCGTGCCCGCCGCCAACCGGGCGTTCGCGGTGGCACGGGCGGCGCTAGAGTTCGACCGGAACGAGGAGGGCGGGGATGGTCGAACCGGTTGACCGTGGCTCGGACCACGTGCAGTCGCTGGCACGCGGGCTCTCGGTGATCAAGGCGTTCAGCGCGACGAGCCCCGAGCTGACGCTCAGCGAGGTGGCCCGCGCGACCGGCCTGACCCGGGCCGCGGCCCGGCGGTTCCTGCTGACGCTCGTCGACCTCGGCTACGTCAGGACCGACGGGCGGCTGTTCGCGCTCTCCCCCCGCGTCCTCGATCTCGGGTACGCCTACCTGTCCAGCCTCTCGCTGCCCGAGGTGGCCGAGCCGCACCTCGAACGCCTCGTCGCCGAGGTGCACGAGTCGGCGTCGGTGGCGGTGCTCGACGGCGAGGACGTCGTCTACGTGGCCCGGGTGGCGACCAGCAGGATCATGCGGGTGACCATCAACATCGGCACCCGTTTCCCGGCCCACTGCACCTCGATGGGCAGGGTGCTGCTGGCCTGGCTGCCGCCCGGCGACCTCGACGCCTACCTCGGGCACGTCGAGTTCCACCGGTTCACCCCCAAGACGATCACCTCTCCCGACGCCCTCGGGGCCGAGCTCGGCAGGGTCCGCGCCCAGGGCTGGGCGATGGTCGACCAGGAGCTGGAGGAGGGCCTGCGCTCGATCGCCGTCCCGGTCAGGGAACGCTCGGGGCGGGTGACCGCCGCGATCAACATCTCCTCCCACGCGAGCCGTACGACCCCGGAGTCCGCCCGCCGCCACCTGCTCCCGCCGCTGCTCGCCACCGCCGCGCGGGTGGAGGCCGACCTGCACGCCTCGGGCGTCAAGGGCGGCGCCCTGTCCCGCCGCTGACCCTGCCCCCCTCTCCCTCGCACACCCCGGCCGCCGTTACCCGCTGCCCCGCGAGAACGTATCGGGCCAGGCCCGCGGTGCCGGTCGCCCGCCACCCCTGACACATCACCTCGATGACAACGTTGTCACCACGCCGAACCTGGGCGATGATCAGGCCGTGACAGAGAGTTCGCGGGGACGTCCCACCATGAAGGACGTCGCGGCGATGGCCGGGGTGGCGCTGAAGACCGTGTCCCGGGTCGTCAACGGTGAGCCGGGGGTGAACCCCGCCACGGCGGAACGGGTCACGGCCGCCATCGAGCGGCTCGGCTACCGCCGCAACGAGAGCGCCCGCGTCCTGCGCCGGGGCAGGACCGCGAGCATCGGCCTGGTCATCGAGGACGTCGCCGACCCCTTCTACTCGGGGTTCAGCCGCGCGGTCGAGGACGTGGCGCTCCGGCACGGCTCGCTGCTGCTCAGCGGCTCCTCGGGGGAGGACCCCCGGCGCGAGCGGGAACTGGCGCTCGCCTTCTGCTCCCGCGGGGTCGACGGCCTGATCATCGTGCCCGCCGGGACCGACCACGACTATCTGCGGCCCGAGCTCGACGCGGGCGTCACCGCCGTCTTCGCCGACCGGCCGGGCGGGCTGGACGCCGACACGGTGCTCTGCGACAACGCCGGGGGCGCGCGGGCGGGGGTGGCCCACCTGATCCGGCACGGTCACCGCCGCGTCGCCTTCGTCGGCGACAGCGCGTCCATCTTCACCTCGGGCGAGCGCCTGCGCGGCTACCGTCGCGCCCTCGCGGAGGCGGGCCTGCCCTTCGACGCCTCCCTGGTCGCGACCGGCCCGCCCCGGCAGGCGGGTCCCGCCCTGGTCCGGATGCTCTCCGGCGACGACCCGCCCACGGCGGTGTTCACCGGCAACGGCCGGATCACCGTGGCCGCGCTGCGCACGGGACACCGGCCCGCCCTGGTGGGCTTCGACGACTTCGAGCTGGCGGACCTGCTGGACCCCGGCGTGACCGTGGTCGCCCAGGATCCGGTCCGGCTCGGCGGCACCGCCGCCGAACTGCTCTTCCGCCGCCTCTCCGGCCACCTCGGCCCTCCCGAACGCGTCGAGCTGCCGACCCGGCTCATCCCCCGGGGCTCGGGAGAACTCCCGCCGTGACCGCCGTGACCGCCGTGACCGCTCTCCGCGTACGAGGTGAGCGGTGCGCCCGGACAGGGGGCCTCCCACCGAGACCGGCTCTCCCGTACGAAATAAGCGGCCCGTCCGAACACCCGGCGGTGGTCAGGCGACGTGGGCCGGCAGGGCGACGCCGGTGAGGCGTTCGGACTCGGCCCACAGCCGGGCGTTGGTCGCGGGGTCGAGGGCCCTGCGGGGCGGCCGGGCGGTGACGGTGGGGCCGACCAGCCCGAACCTTCCGCCGGGGCCGTAGTAACCGCCCGCGACGGCGTCGGGACTGGTCGCGGCGTACAGCAGCGGCTCGGTGCCCTGCTCGACGCCCTGCGAGGGCAGGACATCGAGGGCGCCGAGCAGGGCGGACAGGCGCGACCGCCTGCCGCCGCCGAGGCTCGCGCCCGCCGTCTGCAGGTTCGTGCGCGTGTAGCCGGGGTGGGCCGCGGTGCTCAGCAGGTTCCAATCGCGCTGGACGGCGAGGGCGGCGAGATGCCGGGTCAGCATGAGGTCGGCGAGCTTGGACTGGGCGTAGGCGAGGTTGGGGCGGTAGCGGCGCTCGCCCTGGAGGTCGTCGAAGCGGATCCGGCCGTAGTGGGCCGTACCGCTGCTCATGGTGGCCACGCGTGGCGCCGTGGCGGCGAGCAGCGTCGGCAGGAGCCTGACCGTGAGCGCGAAGGGGCCGAGGTAGTTGCTGCCGAACTGCAGCTCGAAGCCGTCGGCCGTGGTCAGGCGGGTGGGCGGGGACATCACCCCGGCGTTGTTGACCAGCAGGTCCAGCGGGGTCCCCTCGGCGAGGATCCCGTCGGCGAACTCCTCGACCGAGGCGAGGTCGGCCAGGTCGATCCGGCGCACCTCCAGCCGGGCGTGCGGGTGCCGGGCCAGGATCTCGGCGCGGGCCCGCTCGCCCTTGGCGACCGTGCGGACGGCCATCACGACGCGGGCCCCGGCGTCGGCGAGGCGCCGGGCGGCCTCCTTGCCCGTGCCGCTGTTGGCGCCGGTGACGACGGCGAACTTCCCACTCTGGTCGGGGACGGCGTACATGGCGGCTCCTTCTGGTTCTTTCAAAGACCGGCTCTTTTAAAGACTGGTGGTCTGTTGTCGTGAACGCTAGCAGACTGCCGGTCTCTTAACAAGGAACCATCGGTCTGTAGACTGCGGGGATGACGACCTTCCAGCGCGCACGCAGTGAGGAGCAGCGCGCGGTGCGCAGGCAGGCGATCCTGGACACCGCCGCCGCGATGCTGGCCGAGATGCCGGTGGCGCAGGTGAGCCTCAACGAGCTGAGCCGCCGCGTCGGCCTGGCCAAGTCGAACGTGCTGCGCTACTTCGAGTCCCGCGAGGCCGTGCTGCTCGAACTGCTCGACGTGGCCTCACGGGAGTGGCTGGAACACCTCGACGGCGCGCTCACCGCCGCGGTCGGCACCGGCACCGGGACCGGCACCGCCACGCCGTACGAGCGCGGCGACCGGGTGGCCGCCACACTCGCCACCACGCTCGCGGACCGCCCGGTGCTGTGCGACCTGGCCGCCGCCCAGGCCTCGGTGCTGGAGCACAACGTCTCCCCGCAGGTCGCCGCGCAGTACAAGCGGGCCGCCGTCGCCAACGCCGGCACCCTGAGCCGGCTGGTCGGCGAACACCTCCGCGAGCTCGGCGCGCACGACGCGATGAGGCTCGCCGCCGCCACCGTCATGGTGACCGGCGCGGTGTGGACCCACTCGCGCCCGGCCGCCGCGATGCTGGCCGCCTACGAGGCCGACCCGTCGCTGGCCGCCATGCGGCTGGACTTCGCCACGGCTCTCCGCGAGACGCTCGAAGTCGTGATCACCGGCCTGCTCGCCCGCCCGTTTCACCGCGGCGAGGCGTGACCCGAACCGCCGTTCTCCGTCACGCGCCTTACGAAGGCGCACGTCGGCGCGGGATTGACCGTGACGGTGGCGGGCATACCGACCTCATTGCCGACTCGGGGGAGGACGCATGTCACAGGGGTGGAGGACGGTCGTCCAGCGGCGGTACCCGCGGGCGCGGGCCATCGCGAGACCGGGACGTGTTCACGATCCGGCCGTACCGGCCGGGAGGCGGCCGTGACCCTGACGGCGGGAGTTCTCGCGGGCGCGGCGGGCACCACCGCGCTGGACGTCGCCGGTTACCTGGACATGGTCGTACGCGGGCGGGCGGCGAGCGGGCTACCGGCCCGGGCGGCGGGCGAGCTGGCCGAGCGTGCCGACGTCGGCCTCGGCTCGGGAGAGACCGCCGACAGCAGGCGCGAAGGGCTGGGCGCGCTGCTCGGGTACGCGACGGGCCTGGGAGTCGGCGGGCTGTACGGGCTGCTCGCCGGAGACCGGCGCGTTCCGCTTCCGGTGGCCGCCGTGGGGCTGTCGGCGATGGCGATGGCCGCGAGCGTCGTCCCTCTCACCGCGCTGCGCCTGACCGACCCGCGCGACTGGAGCGTGTCGTCGTGGGTGTCGGACATCGTCCCGCACCTGGCCTACGGCCTGACGGCCGCGACCGTGTACGACCGCCTGGCCCGCCCCTGACCCGCCGTCCACGGCCACTTCGGATGCCCGGATCCGGCCGTGAGGGACATCAGCCGGAAAGGCGGGCGCCGGGTCCCGAGGCTCGATCGTTCGCGAGCTGGAACCAGACCGCTCCGCCGCCTTCGTCCTGACTGCTGCCCCAGGCGCTCGCCAGCAGGTTCACCCAGCCCAGGCCGCGCCCGCTGAGGCTCTCGCCGTCGGTCGCCCGCACCTCGGGCACGTTGACGGCCGAGCCGTCGTCGATCACCTCGATGTGGACCAGGTCGCGGCCGAGACTCACGCAGACCGTCACCAGCCCCTCGGGCCCGGCCGAGTCGCTGTGCAGCACGGCGTTCGTCACCACCTCGCCGACCAGCAGCTCGACCGTCTCCAGCAGCCCTGCGGGCGCGTGGCCGCCCAGCAGTTCCACCACCCACCCGCGAGCGGCCCCCGCCGACCGCGCGACTCCTGGAAAATCGCGCTGCCCCGCGACGCGCACCGTCCCAGCGCCTGATCACCGCGACCGTCGTGCCGTGGCCGGTTCGCTCCGGCGCGCTCACGCGGCCACCGCCGACGCGATCATGTCGGCCGCGTTGTCGGCCCCCGCCGGGACCCACTCGCCACGCCGCCAGATCACCGACCACCACGGCCGCCAGACGAAGGCCCACCCACACGCGCGGCGGATCACCTGGACGCGCACCCGTACCCCACCGGTGGTCATGACCTCCAGCAGCGGCGCCCCGGCCGCCGGAACGACCAGCGAACTGGAAACCCCGAGAACCCGCAGGTCTCAACCGAGTTTCACCAGGTGGATGTACTGCTCTTGCTGCGGATCGCGCACTTCGCCTCACTCCCCGCTGGACAGCCGAAATTGTCGGCAGGTAACCATCTGATGACTTTCCGTGCCCGCGATTGCCGAGCATGGAAGCTTCGACTCAAGTTTGCATGCGCTGCCATGCTTTCGCAACGTTGCGAACTCATCTTTACCTAAGTTGTCTTGCGACGCGATCACCGGCAAACTCGGGTTGCGCCATCCAGCCAGAAGGGGACCCGTGTCCGGCCGTCGCCACGTCTCAACTGTTCGGCTCCGCCGCCTCGCCGCTGAGCTGCGACAACTTCGCGACTCCGCACAGATGACGCGAGAGGACGTGACAACTCGCACGTCCATCAACACCGTCACCCTGTACCGGATTGAGACCGCCAAAGCCCGTCCGCAGGCCCGCACCCTTCAGACGCTTCTCGATCTTTACGGTGTCCCGGAGCCCCGGCGCACAGAACTCATAGCGCTGTCTCGGGAGGCCGCACAGCGCGGATGGCTGCACTCGTTCCCCTCCGAGTTGCCCGAGCACTACACGACGTACATCGGGTTCGAGTCAGAAGCGGAATCCGTACGAAACTACGAGTCGCTTTACATGCCCGGCCTTCTCCAGACTCAGGAGTACGCCGAGGCACTCGTCAGGGGCGTACTGCCTACCATTAGCGGTGATGACGTTGACAGCCGGGTGCGAGCGCGGCTGGAACGCCAGAAGCTTCTAACGAGCAGCACCCCTCTTCAGCTGTCGGCCATCGTCTCCGAAGCTTCCTTGCATTGCCGCGTCGGCAGCGCGAAGATCATGCGGAAGCAGCTTGAGCACCTGATCGAAGTCAGCGCCATGTCCAACGTGACCTTCCAGGTCATCCCATTTGAGGTCGGCGCCTACCCCGGCATACAGGGCTCGTTCGCCGTCCTTCACTTCACGGAGCCTGACCCGGACATCGTGTACCTCGAAAGCATGGCCGGTGATCTTTTTCTGGAGGCAGACGTCGAGATCAACCGGTATAACCTGGTCTTTGACTATCTTCGCGACCTGGCACTCAGCCCCGAAGCCTCACGTAAGCTGACTGCCGACTTCGTGCAGAAGGCCTGACGTTAGGAGGCGGGATGACCGCACCAGAGCTGTCCCACGCCGAGTGGCGCAAGAGCAGCCGCAGTGGCGGCAACGGCCAGTGCGTCGAGGTCGCCAACCTCACCGGCATCGTGGCCGTTCGCGACAGCAAGAACCCACACGGCCCCGCGTTGATCTTCTCTCCAGATGATTGGCAAGCCTTCGTCAGCGGTGTCAAAGGTGGCGCTTTCGACCTAGATTGAAGACCTGATGTCAGGAGGCCATGATGTCCGCGTCAGAGCGGTCCGGCGAAGTGTGGCGCAAGAGCTCGCGGAGCGGAAACGGACAAGATTGCGTCGAGGTCGCGGTGATCTCGACGGGCGGAGACGAGCGACACGACCGCGCGTACGCGGTGCGTGACTCGAAGAACCCCGACGGCCCCCGCCTGGCCTTCACCCCCGGCGAGTGGCGAGCCTTCGTCGGCGGCGTCAAGAACGGCGAGTTCGACGCCCTGGCCTGAATCCAGGCGCCGACACCTCCGCCACCCCCGGTCGAACGCTGGGACGTCGGCGTGTTCTCCCGTGTCCCCATCCTCCCTTTCGAGGGGTGATACCTCCTCACCCGGCACGAAACCCGATCCACCTGGGCCGATCCTCCTCCACGACGGTGACCACCCGGCGGAAAGTCACGACATAACGCGAAATTTCAGAAGAGTCTTGCCACGCGCCTCACTCTATACGTAGCCTTATACGTATACGGGATGAGGATGGAACGATGCCCAACAAAACGATCTACGTCTCGGACGACGACCTGCCCCTGTTCCAGCGGGCGCAGGAGCTCGCCGGAGGCAAGCTGTCGACGGCGATCGGCGTGGCGCTGCGGCGCTACGTCGAGATGGAGGAGGGCCGCCAAGAAGGCTACGAAGAGATCATCGTGCAGGTCGGCCAGGGCGGCACGGGCCGCAAGCAGCGTTTCTCCGGGGTGCTGCTCGGCGAGTGGGGACGCACCACGGGCAGCCGGGTGGAGATGTTCCGGGTGTACCGCTCCCGCAAGGACAAATACGTCCTGCACGTTGACCGCTCACCCGACTGGACCGACAGCCTGACCTCGGGAGCCGACAACTGGCTGGAGGGTCTCCTCTCGCGCGGCGCCTGGCGGACCTATCTCGGCCTGGCCGACTCGACCTGGGGCTTCGTCCAGGGCGAGGCCACCCTTGAGGTCGTGAACACCTTCCAGGAGCTGCGCGGCAAGGTCCCGGACGAGTTCTACGACCTGATCGCCGACATGGCGGAGCGTCCCGTCGTGGAGGACCTCGACATCTAACCCCGTCCGATCACCACACCCCCGGACGGTCGCCAGGCGACCGCCCGCTACCCCGTCACGCCCTCATCCCGCCCGTCCTCCCCATTCCGCCGTCTCCCTACCCCGTCACACCCTCATCCCCTCGACACGAACGAGACGAAGGAGAAAACCGCATGCCCCCCGCGATCACCGCCGAAGGGCTGGTCAAGAAGTACGGCGACGTCGTCGCCCTCGACGGGCTGGACCTGTCCGTCCCCCAGGGCACGGTGTTCGGCCTGCTCGGCCCCAACGGCGCCGGCAAGACCACGACCGTGCGGATCCTGACAACCCTGCTGAAACCGGACTCGGGCCGCGCCACGGTCGCCGGGTTCGACGTCGTCGCCGACGCGCAGCGGTTGCGCGCCCACATCGGCGCCTCCGGCCAGTACGCCGCCGTCGACGACCACCTCACCGGTGCCGAGAACCTGGAGATGGTCGGCCGCCTCTACCACCTCGGCGTCAAGCGCAGCAGGCGGCGGGCCCGCGAGCTGCTGGAACGCTTCGACCTGGCCGAGGCCGCCGACCGCCCCGTACAGGGGTACTCCGGCGGCATGCGACGCCGCCTCGACTTGGCCGGAGCGCTCGTCGCCGACCCGCCGGTGCTGTTCCTCGACGAGCCCACCACCGGCCTCGACCCCCGGGCCCGCGCGAGCCTGTGGGACGTCATCTCCGAGCTCGTCGCCGACGGCACCACCGTGCTGCTCACCACGCAGTACCTGGAGGAGGCCGACCGGCTGGCGAGGACGATCGCGGTGGTCGACCACGGCCGCGTGATCGCGCTCGGCACCGCCGACGAGCTCAAGGACCAGGTCGGCGGCGACCGCATCGAGCTGACCGTGACCAGCGCCACCGACCTGGACGCCGTACGGCGCGCGCTGGCCCCCCTCGCCGTGGGGGAGATGCGGGCCGACACCACCGCGCTCCAGCTGACGATCCCGGTCAGCGACGGCACGGCCTCACTCACCAGGGCCCTGGGCCACCTGGCCGCCGAACGCGTCGCCGTACGCGACGCCGGGCTGCGGCGGCCGACGCTGGACGAGGTGTTCCTCACCCTCACCGGACACCAGGCCGGCGACCTCACCGCGACGAAGGAGCCCACCCGATGAACACTCTCCAGCTGGCGATCGCCGACGGCATGACGATCACCAGACGCAACGTCCTCAAGATCAAGCGAGCACCCGACCTGCTGGGCGGCGTGATCATCCTCCCGATCGTGTTCGTGCTCCTGTTCGCGTACGTCTTCGGCAGCATGATGGCTTTGCCGGGCATGTCGTACCAGGAGTACATGATCCCGGGAATCTTCGTCCAGACGATCGTGACGAGCGCGCAGATCACCGGCTACACGCTCACCCAGGATCTGCAGAAGGGCATCTTCGACCGGTTCCGCACGCTGCCCATGTCCCCGTCGGCGGTGCTGACCGGCCAGACCTCCAGCGACGTCCTGATGAACGTGAGCAGCATCGTCGCGATGGCCCTCGTCGGGCTCGCCGTCGGCTGGCGCATCCACTCGGAGCCGCATCGGGCCGTGCTGGGCTTCCTGCTGCTCCTGCTGTTCTCGTACGCGTTCTCGTGGGTGACCGCGACGGTCGCGCTCGCCCTGCGCAAACCCGAGATCTTCAACAACATCGCCACCATCGTGTCGATGCCGCTGGTCTTCCTGTCCAACGCCTTCGTCGACAGCACCCGCCTGCCAGGACCGCTGCGGTTCGTCGCCGAGTGGAATCCCGTCTCCACGGTCGTCCAGGCCGCCCGCGAGCTCTTCGGCAACACCGACGCGGCCATGCCGGTGCCCGGCGCCTGGCCGCTCCAGCACGCGGTCCCGGCGACACTGCTCTGGTCGGCGGTGCTCCTGGTCGTGTTCGTGCCCCTGTCCATCTGGTTGTACAAGAAGGCCGTCAGCCAGTGATCCGGCTCGGTGAGGAAAGGCAGATGAGGACGCAGATGGAACCACGGATACGCGTCTCCGACGGAGAGCGCGACAGGGTCGTGCAGCAGCTCCAGCAGGCGTTCGCCGACGGCCGCCTCGGCCCCGGCGAGATGGAGGAACGGCTCGAACGCGCGCTCACGGCGAAGTCCCACGGCGAACTCCTGCCGCTGGTCGCCGACCTGCCGGACGCCCCCGGCCGCCCGGACACCCCGGACGACGTGCTCCGGCTGACGACCACGGGCGGCCGTATCAAGCGGTCGGGCGACTGGCAGGTCCCGCGCCTGCTGTATGTCGAGTCCGAGTACGGCGGGGCGCGGCTCGACCTGTCCGAGGCCGTCGTACGGCATCCGGAGATCGACATCGAGCTCCGGCTCCCCTACGGCTCCGCCACGATCATCCTGCCGCCCGGCGCGACCGCGAACGTCGACGGGGTGCGCACCGGATGGGGCAGCGTGAACTGCTCGGTACCCGGCCGCGCACGTCCGGGCGGGCTGCACGTCCGGATCACCGGAGAGCTCGAATACGGCCGCCTGCGCGTCCGCGCCTCACGCGAATGGTCCGGCCCCCGCCACTGAGCCCCGGCCGGGGACCCCGGGAGCCCCGGGTTCGCGGACCCGGCCCACGGACGGGACCGTACCCGGCCCTCGGGCGAACGTCGTCACGCGGGCCGCCGCGCACCGGCTCTCAGCGACCGGTGCAGGGCGAGAGAGGAGACGACGGTCGCGGCTCCCGTGAGGACGACGGCCATGTGCGGGGAGGTCACCTCGGCGGCGACCCCGACCAGGGCGCCGCCCAGGGCCTGGCCGGTCATCATCCCCGCCGAGGCCAGGCCGAACGCCTGCCCCCTGACCGGTTCGGGCACCGCGTCCACGAACCACCGCTGCAACCCCAGCTGGCAGGCGGTCGACGCCGCCGCGGAGAGCATCACGATCAGCGCGGCCCCGGCGAGCCCCGGCTGGACGGCGAAGGCGAACAGGGGAACGCCCGACACGACCGCGAGGGGGAACGCCAGCCTTTCCCTGCCGGTGGGCGAGACGAACCGGCCGACGACGAAGCTTCCGGCCGCCAGGCCGACGGAGGCGGCGGCGAGCGCGAACCCGGCGGCGTTCCCCAGGTAGGGGACCATCATCGCCTCGGCGCCCACCACGAGCGAGACCGGCAGCCACTGCGCGAGCAGCAGTCCACGCACCCGGGGGTCCGCCAGCAGGGCCCGGTTGACCCGCAGCGTCTCCCGTACGGCCCCCTCCCCCTTCGGGCCCGCGACGCCCGCGTTCCCCTCGTTCCTGGCGGGGAAGTCGGGCAGGCCGTAGCGCAGCACGACGGCCGCCAGGGCGGACAGCGCGGCGGTGACGGCGAGCGCCCCCGTGGGTCCCGCGAGGGCGAGGATGGCGCCGCCCGCCGCCAGGCCGCCGATCTGGGCTCCGGCGGACGTCACGTTCAGCACGGACCTGGCCAGGACGAACGCGTCGCCCGGCAGCAGGTCGGGCAGGAGGGCGGTGCGCGCCGCGCCGAAGACCGGCGAGAACAGCCCGGTGGCCAGGACCAGGGCGAGCATCGCCCAGACGGGCATTCCCGCGAAGGCCAGGAGCAGGCAGGTCACCACCCGCAGCAGCTCACCGGCGACCATCAGCGCACGCGGCCGGATCCGGTCGGCCAGCGAGAGCAGGAACGTCCCGCCGACGATGTACGGGAGGAAGCCCACCATGTACGTCGCCGCCGACAACCCCGGCGAGCCGGTCCGCGCGTAGACCAGCGCCGACAGGGCCAGCATCTTGACCTGGTCCCCCGCCACCAGGAGGGTGAAGCCGCCGAACAGGACACGGAACTCCCGGCTCGCGAAGACCTCCGTATAGGTCGCGCCGCGCTCTTGTGTGGTCATGGAGACGATGCTGGGAGATGCCCGGACGGCTGGCTAAGCTTTCGGGTATATCCGAAAGGTCATCCAGTGGTATTCCGCATCGAGGTCACCCCGCACGACATCATGGCCAGCAGGTTCGCCATCTCCCCGCTCATCGTGACCCACCACGCGCTCTGGATCCTCTCCGGCAGGAGGGAGGCCGGAGAGTGGCGGGCGTGGGCGGGCAGGATGCGGGCGCCGTACGGGAAACTGCTGCGCACGCACCCCGGTCTGGGCGCGATGGTGGCGCTGTTCCGCGAGCGGCACTACAACGCCGACTTCCCCGCGCCGCCGCCGGCCGGGGTGAACACCCCGTTCGAGGCGGAGATCGCGGTGGTGCGCGCCACCCCGGTGGCGCGGGCGCACGACGAGATCGCCAGGAACCTGGAGGGAATGCCGCGCCTCCCGGAGCCCGTCAGGGACGTGCTGTTCTCACCGGACGTCGTAGGGCTGTTCGCCGAGGCGCTCACCGCGATCTGGAAGGAGATCGTCTCCCCCGCGTGGCCGCGTTTCCACGCGATCCTGGAGCGGGACGTGGTCCAGCGGGCGGGCCGCCTGGCGACCTACGGCTGGGCCTCGGCACTCGACGACCTCAACCCCCGGGTCCGGTGGCGTCCCGACGGTGTCATCGAGGTGTTTTCCAAGGGCGATGACGAGACGACCTACCAGCTCGACGGGCGCGGGCTGCTCTTCGTGCCGACCGTGTTCCCCACCGGGATCGGCTCCTACCTGGAGAACCACTGGCCGTACGCGATCAGCTATCCGGCCCGGGGCACCGGCATCCCGCCCGAGACGCCGGACGGCCTGGCCGGGCTGATCGGCAGGACCAGGAGCCGCCTCCTGCTGGAGCTGGCGACCCCGGCGACCACCACCCAGCTCGTGTCCCTGCTGGAGCTGAGCCTGGGCACCGTGGGCGGCCACATCTCCGCCCTGCGCGGGGCGGGCCTGGTCACCGGGAGCCGCACCGGCCGGGGCGTCCTCTACCACCGCACCGCGCTGGGCGACTCCCTGGTCAGCCCCTCGGGCCTGCGCCCCTGAGAAGCCGGAACACCAGAACCGGATTCGGGGAGCACCGCTTCAGGGAGCACCGCTTCAGGGAGCACCGCGGTACCCGGCGGCGCGTAGCCGCGTGGCGATGCCGTCCAGGCCGCGGGGATCGGCCCAGCGGGAGCGCGTCGATCTCCTCCGTCAGTGTGACGGGAGCGGGACGCCGGTCAGTTTGGCGCACGCGTCGAGGAGGCCGTCCTGCACCTCGGGCGATCGCGCGGCGGGGTGGGCGAAACGCGGCTCCTGGTGGTGGAAGTAGCTGCCGGTCACGGTGGCCTCGGGGTCCTGGCTCGTGGCCAGCCACACCTGCGTCACGGGCCCGAGGGAGAGATCGTCGGGCGCGCCCGGCCCTCCCATCTTCGTCGGGACCCAGCCGGGTTCGAGCGCGTTGGACAGCACGTCCGGCCATCGGCGGGCGACCGCGAACGCCAGGACGACGTCCAGCAGCTTGCTGTCGGCGTACGCCCGTGAGCCGTCCCAGTTTCGAGTGCTCCACTGGAGGTCGTCCAGCTTGGGGTCGCCGCCGCGGTGCATGCCGGAGCTGAGGTAGACCAGCCGGGCGGGTGGGGTGATCAGTGCCGTGAGCAGGTACGGGGCGAGCACGTTGACCGCGAACACGTGGGACAGGCCGTCGGCGGTCTCGATCCTGTCCGGTTCCCGGTATCCGACGGCGGCGTTGTGGATGATCGCGTCGTAGCGGTCCCGTTCGTCGGCCTGGGCCGCCACGGACCGCATCCCCTCGATGGTGGTCAGGTCCCCGACGAGGACGGCCTCCGCCTCCGGCAGCGCGTCGCGCGCGTCGTCGGCGCGGGTGTCGTTGCGCGCGTGCAGCGTGACGCCGTGGCCGTCGTGAGCCAGCAGCCGGGCGGCCATGAGCCCGAGGCCGTCGGTGGAGCCGGTGATCAGAATGCGCGCCATGAGAACGATCCCCTTTTGCAGAACATGCTGGTCGTTAACTACCCACGGGACGGGAGCACACGCCGCCGGACGCGAATCGGCCCAGGTGGAACGCCCAGGTCAGCCGCTTTTCCAGGGCTCCGGCGACACGTTGGGACCGCCGTCCCGCGAAGCTCCGGGGACGCGTGGACACCGCCGTCCGTCAGGGATCCGCGAGGCGGCCCGAACACGCCGGGGACCCGGGCGAACGCCTCAGACGCGCTGGACAGCCCCGTCGGACAGTGCCACGACGGTTATGCCGAAGTCGTGGATGGTCGCCGACAGCTCGTCGGGCGAGAGGCCGGGGGCCACGACGACGAGGGAGCCGCGCATCAGGGCCAGCCCGATCAGGGTCGTCATGGCCAGGCTGCACCGCAGGGGCCAGGTCACCAGGAGGACGTCCGACTTCCCCAGCTCGGCGCCCTCGTCGAGCACGTTCATCCGTACGATCAGGTCGTGGTGGGTGAGCACGCCCCCGTCGTCGATCAGGAGGGCGGGCTGCACCGCCGGGTCGAGGAAGGGCAGCGGGACGGGCTCCAGGAGCAGCAGGTCGGCGAAGTCGACGGTGTCACGGGCCTGGCCGAACGCGATCACCTGCCGGACCCGCGAGTCCTCCACGGCCCGCAACGACGCGTCCGCCAGGCGCGGGGTGGTGATGAGCAGCCGCGCGTCCCACTCGGCCAGCAGGTCGGCCATCTCCTCGCATCCGGAGGTGATCGGCGCCGCCACCCCGCCCGCCGCGATGACCGTGTGCACCGCCAGCGTCTGGGCCACCGCGCTGTCGACGTGGATCCCGGCCACCTGGCGCCGCCTGGCACCCCGCCTCACCAGGCCCGAGGCTCCCCGCGTCACCTCCGCGGCCAGCCGGCGGTAGCCGTAGACCACTCCGGCGCCGAGGTCGATCAGGGCGGGCCGGTCACCTCGACCGTGCGCGTAGCCGAACACCGCTTCGGTGAGGGTGCAGCTGGTGGACGGCGAGGTGGGTCTCATGCCGCCGACGGTAGGGCCGCTCGATCCACGCGGGCATCCGCAGATGTATGTAGATGATTGTGTATTCGCCCCTGCCCCTGGCCCCTTGGCCTCCTGCCCCCTGAGGAATGCCCGGCCCACGAGCCCTGTCGCCCGGTTCACGGTCCCGGCGTCCCGGCGTCCCGGCACCTCTCTGAAGCCTCTCGGAGGATCCACGAAACCCGGCGTCCCTTGGACGGTGCCCGGTCCGCGGCCCCCGACGCCGCGACCGGAAGGAGAAACCAGGAGAAGAACCTGGAGAACGCTGGGCGGGCCCGAGCCCTGCGCGACTCGAGCCCGCTGTCACGTGACCCATGGCCCAGGTCCCCACCCCTCCGAGAAGACCTCGGCCATCAACGGGGCCACGCGACGTCCGCAGCGTGCTCGACCGAGACGCCCGGGATGGTGTGGACCTGCCGTCCCGGACCGGAACTGTGACCGGCACGGTGCGGAAGGCTGGACGTCATCGGTCGAACACCAGGAAAACGTACGGTGCGCGGCGGGCGCGACACATGCTCCGGAGTGCGTATCCCGGGATGTATCTTCACACCCGCGAATGTGTATCCCGGAGTATGTAGAACTCACGGGCGCCGGACGAGCCCGTGAAGCCGGGTGAGCGGGCGAGCCGGTCGCTCACCCGGCTAGGAGCGGTCCGGTCGCGCCGGGCTAGGAGCGGTTCTGTTCGATGACCCAGGTGGCGACCTGCGTGCGGGAGGAGAAGCCGAGCTTGGCCAGGATGTTGGCGACGTGCCGGGCCGCGGTGGCGGGGCTGATCACCAGCTCGTCGGCGATGGCCTTGTTGCTCATCCCCCTGGCGATCAGCTCGGCGATCTCCCATTCCCGGCAGGTGAGCGTGGTCATGGGGGCGACGACCTGCTTGCCGAGCAGCAGGGGCGTCTCGTACGGCTCGTCGAACTGCAGCGCGTAGCGGACCGCCTGTTCCTGGGACATCTCCTGGCCGTGCGCCCACAGCTGCGCGACCAGCGCGTCGCCGAGGCGCACCCGGGCGGGCTGGAGCAGCTCCTCCATCCGCGCCCCGAACCCGGGGGGCAGCACGGCGCCGCTCATCGCGCTCCTGATCGCGGCGGAGGCCCCGGCCAGGCGCACCGCCCGGCGGTCGTCCTCCTCGGCGAGCGCGAGCTGCGCGAGCGTCTCGATGCGGCGGGCCACGCCGAGCCGCTGGCCGGTCCCGATGCAGAGCCGCAGGCTCTCGATCAGCCTGCCCCGCGCGGCGGCGAGGTCGCCCTGGGCCAGCGCGATCCGGCCCAGCCCCGACAGGCAGGTGATGGCCTGCCAGTGGGCGGTGATGTCCTGGAGCATGTCGAGGGCGCGCTCGTAGTGGGCGCGGGCCTCCGCCAGGTCGCCGCGGAGCCAGGCGACCTGGGCGAGGCCGATGAGGGCGACCGGCGCGGCCCAGTGGTTGTCGAGCTCGTGGGCGATGGCGAGCGCGGCCTCGAAGGACCGCTGCGACTCCTTCGCCCTGCCCTCGGACAGCGCGAACGTGCCCTCCATGGACCGGATGACCGTCTCGTGCCAGGGGTCGTCGATCGTGCGTACGGCCTCCAGCGCGTCGTCCAGCAGGGACCTGGCCCGCTCGGGGCGCCGCTGGTAGATGGCGACCCAGGCGAGGATGGCGAGCGCGCCGCTGAGCGGTCCGTACAGGCCCGCCTCGCGGCACAGGTCGACCGCGGCGGCGCAGGCGATCTGCGCGGTGTCGGGGTCGCCCTGGCCGAAGGCGACCTGCCCGCGCAGCGCGAGCGCGTCGCCGCGCACGCACGGCGTCAGCTCCTCGGGGGCGGCGTCGAGCAGGCGGTCGAGCCACTTGTCGGCCGGGGTGAACCTGCCCCCGGCGATGATCGGCCAGCGCAGCAGGACGAGGAGGCGCAGCGCGCTCTCGGGGTCGCCCGCGGACTCGACCGACCAGCGCACCGCCGCCCACACGTTGGCCTGGAGCTCGTCCAGCAGGACCAGCATCGGGCAGATCTCGGTCCAGGCCGGGCGGGGCCACCGTACGATCGTCTGGTGGATCCGGGCGGCGAACTCGATCATGTGGTCGCGGTGCAGCCGCCGGAACTCGGGCTCCTCTCCCGAGGCGTCGAGCTGCTCGGTGGCGTACTCGCGGATCGTCTCCAGCATGCGGTAACGGGTCTCGCCGGCCACCTGGGCGTCGGCCAGGACCAGCGACTTGTCGACCAGGTCGCAGAGCACCCCCAGGACGTCCTCCGCCCACAGCGCGTTGCCCGCGCAGACCTGCTCGGCCATGTCGAGCGTCCACCCGCCGGTGAAGACCGCGAGGCGGCGCAGCAGGATCCGCTCGGGCTCGTTGAGCTGCTGGTAGCTCCAATCGACGGTCGCCCTGAGCGTCTGCTGCCTGGCCGGGGCCGTCCTGTCGCCCGCGGACAGCAGCCGGAACCTGTCCCTGATCCTGGCGTTGATCTGCTCCACGGTCAGCACCCTGCACAGGGCGGCGGCGAGCTCGATGGCGAGCGGCATCCCGTCGAGCGCCTCGCAGAGCCCGGCGATGTCGGCCGCGTTCTGCTCGGTGACGGAGAAGGCCCGCGAGGCGGCGGTGGCGCGGTCGGCGAAGAGGCGCACCGCCTCGCTGGTGCCGAGGAAGAGCCGCACGCCCTCACTGGTGCCGAGGTCGTGGCCGTCACTCCTGGGCAGGGTGAGCGGCGGCACCCGCCACACGGTCTCCCCCGCCACCCGGAGCGGCTCGCGGCTGGTCGTGAGCACGCGTACGTCGGGGCAGACGGTGAGCACGGCGCGGCAGAACCGCGCGGACTCCTCGATGAGCGACTCGCAGTTGTCCATCACCAGCAGCAGCCGCCGGTCGCCGAGCGCGTCGATCAGGGTGTCGGCGAGCGCGCGGGACGGCTCTGCCTTGACCCCGAGCACGGCGGCCACCCTGGGCTCGATCTGGTCGCCGCGCACCGCGTCGGCCAGCTCGACCAGCCAGACCCCGCCGGGGAACTCCCCCGCCACCTGGCTCGCGACCCGGACCGCGAGCCTGCTCTTGCCGATGCCGCCCGCCCCGCAGAGCGTCACCACCCGGGCGACGCCCAGCAGGTCGATGAGCTCTTCCACGTCGGCTTCGCGCCCCACGAAACCGTTGGGCTCTAGGGGAAGGTTGCCCCCGGTGAGGGAGGCGTGTGAGGTGTCCTGGGTCATCGGCTCTTAGGAGAGGTCGCGGGTAGAACCGTCACAGAAAGTGTGACATCAATTACCGAACCATGCCCAGTCTTAGGCCTTTTCCGGCCTATGGATTACCCTGCCCCGGCGTGACCGCCCACGGCCATCCGGCGCTCACCCGGTGGCCATCGCCGGTGCGGCGACTCACACTGCTCCCATGACAGACTCCCCCGCCGACCCGGTTCCCGAGATAGGTGAGATCAGCGTCTCCGGCTGGTACGCCCACACCGACAAGATGGCGAAGGTCGGCTTCCTGACCATCGCACGCAGGCTTCCGGCGCTGGTGTCGCAGGCCGTCAGGCTGGCGTGGGCGGCCAGTCCCCGCGACACCGCGGTCGCGATCACCCTGAGCCTGCTGAGCGGGGTGTTCACCGCGTTCGGGCTGCTCGCCACGACCGGGGTGCTGTCGGCGCTGTTCGAGGCGGGGCCGACGCCCGACCGGGTGCGGGCCGCCCTGCCCAGCCTGATCCTGGTGGGGGTGGCCGCGGCCCTGCGCACCCTCACGCAGGCGGGCGCGGGCTGGGCGCAGTCGCGGCTCGAACCCCAGGTGGGCCGGATCGCCGAGGAGCGCCTGTACGGGCTGACCAGCCGGGTCGGCCTCACGGCCTTCGACGACCCCGACTTCCACGACGCGCTCCAGCGGGCCAGGTCGCGCGGGGTCGCCGTCGCGGACGAGGTGGTGGGCACGGCCATCGACACGCTGACCGCGATCATCGGCATCGTCGCCGCGGCGGGCGTGCTGGGGGTGCTCCACCCGGTCCTGCTGCCGCTGCTGGTGCTGGCGGTGCTGCCCGACGCGTGGGCCGCGGTCCGCTCGGCGCGCATGCGCTACACGACGATGTACGCCCTGATCCCGGCCAGGCGCCGCAAGTGGATCATCGCGGAGCTGCTCGCGGACCGCGATCCGGCCGCGGAGGTGCGCTCGTTCACCATGCGCGGCTTCCTGATGCGGATGTACGACGCGGTGGCGACGGCCGAGCAGGCCGTCATGCTCGGCCTGGCCAGGCGGCAGGTCCTCGCACGGGTCGTCGGCGAGGCGCTGGGCGGCGTCGGCACCGCCGTGGTCTACGTCGCCCTGGGCGTGCTGCTCGCGGTGGGCGCGGTGCCCCTGGCGGTCGCGGGCACCGCCGTGCTGGCGATCCGTTCCGGCCAGACCTATCTGGCCAACCTGATGTACGCCACGAACCGCCTCTACGAGGAGGGCCTGTACTTCACCGACTTCCTCGACTTCTGCTCCGAGGCCGAGGGCAGGCTGCCCGCCGGACGCCCGGCGACGGCGCCGGAGAGCTTCGAGCGCATCACCGCCGAGGACGTCGTCTTCACCTATCCGGGCTCGGCCGGACCGGCGCTCCAGGGGCTCACGGTGACCATCGGCAGGGGCGAGGTGATCGCCCTCGTCGGGGAGAACGGCTCGGGCAAGACCACGCTGGCCAAGATCCTGTCGGGGCTGTACGAACCGGACGGCGGCCGGGTCAGCTGGGACGACACGGACCTGGCGGACGTCGACCCCGACGAGCTGCGCGACCGCATCGCGGTCATCGCCCAGGACCACACGCGCTGGCCGCTGACCGCCCGCTACAACATCAGCATGGGCACCGACAAGGGGGAGCCCGCGCTCGTCGCGGCGGCCGAGGTCGCGGGCGCCGACCAGGTGGTGGCCGAGCTGCCGAACGGCTACAGCACCCTGCTCGACCGGCGTTTCAAGGACGGCCACGAGCTGTCCGGCGGCCAGTGGCAGCGGATCGCGGTGGCCCGCGGTTTCCACCGGGACGCCCCGCTGCTCATCTGCGACGAACCCACCGCGGCCCTCGACGCCCGCGCCGAGCACGCCCTGTTCGAACGCATCCGGCGGCACGCCGACGGGCGCACCGTGCTGCTGATCACCCACCGGCTGGCGAGCGTCCGCTACGCCGACCGGATCTACGTCCTCGACCACGGCAGGGTCGTCGAGCACGGCACCCACGACGAGCTCATGACGCTCGACGGCATCTACGCCGACCTCTACGGCCTCCAGGCCAGGGCCTACTCGGCGTGACCCTCCCGGGACCGTCCCGGCGACGGGCATGCTCGGCCTGACGTCTCCGGGACGGTCCCGGCGGCGGTCTCCACGGCGGCCTCGACGACCTCCGCCTGGCCTCCGGGCGGGAGCCTTCCCCGCCCGGTATCGCCCGGGGCCGGGCCCTACTCGGTCTGGCCGCCCAGGAACGCCTCGATGACGGCCCTGGCGACGGGAGCCGCCACCCGCCCGCCGGGCCCGCCGCCCTCGACCAGGACGCCGACGGCGATCCGGGGGGAGACGGCCGGGGCGAAGCAGGTGAAGACCGCGTGGTCCTCGCCCGAGACGGCGTTCTCCGCCATGCCGGTCTTCCCGGCGACCTTCACGCCCCGGACGGCCGCGGCGGCACCGGTCCCTCCCTTCCCGGTGACGGCGATCATCATCTCCGTGAGCCGTTCCGCCTCCTCGGCGCCGAGCGCGCGGCGGTACGGGGAGGGTTCGGTCACGTCGATCACCGTGCCGTCGGCGAGACGGACCTCGTCCACCAGGTGGGGGCGCATCAGCGAGCCGTCGTTGGCCACCGCCGCCGCGATCATCGCGATCATGAGCGGGGTGGCCCGGACGTCGAACTGGCCCAGCGCCGACATCGCGGTCTGCGCGTCGTCCAGCTCGGGCGGATAGACGCTCCTGGCCACCGGCATGGGCACCCGCAGGTCGTCGGTGTCGAACCCGAAGGCCTCGGCCTGCTCGCGCAGCGCGTCCTGGCCGAGGTCGACGCCCATCTTCGCGAAGGGGGTGTCGCACGAGAACCTGAACGCCTGGAGCAGGGGTAGCGCGCCGCCCGAGCAGGCGGCGCCGCCGAGGTTACGCAGGTAGGTGCCGGTGCCGGGGAGGCGGAAGGACTTCGGGGCGCCGACGCGGGTGTCGAGGTCGTAGCGCCCCGAGCCGAGCGCCGCCGCACCGGTGACGATCTTGAAGGTGGATCCCGGCGGGTAGTTCCGCTGGATCGCCCGGTTCAGCAGCGGGTCCCCGGGGTCGCCCCGCAGCCGCTTGTCCACCCGGTCGAGCTTGGCCGCGTCGAAGCTCGTGTAGAGGTTCGGGTCGTACGAGGGCAGGGAGACCATGGCCAGGATCGCGCCGGTGCGCGGATCGATCGCGACGACGGCGCCGGGTTTCCCGGTGGCGCGCAGCGCGTCGTAGGCGGCCCGCTGGGCGCCGCGGTCGACGGTGAGCCTGAGCGTGGCGCCGCCCCTGGTGCCGTCGACCAGCCCGCGCACCTTCACCCGGGGGTCGTTCCCGGACAGCAGGGCCTCCTCGGCCTGCTCGACGCCGCCGGTGCCGTAGAGCGAGAAATGCCCGGTGATCGCCGCGTAGATCGGGCCGCCGGGATAGACCCTGCGGTATCGATACGTGGTGTTCCTGGCCTTGCGGCTGGACGCGACGACGGTTCCGTCGCGGAGCAGGATCCTGCCCCGGGGGCTCTCGAAGCGCGCGATCATCGTCCGCTTGTTGCGCGGGTCCTCGTGGAGCCGTTCGGAGTCCAGGGCCTGGATGTAGGTCACGTTGGCGAGAAGGGCGAACAGCATCCCCCCGCACATCAGCGCGACGTGGCGCAGCGGAATGTCGATCCGGCGCGCGCGCGGTGCGACCATGGCCCCTCCCCGGACACCCGACCTCGATACCGGTTTAACAGCCGGACCGAAAAGGGCACCTCGACCAGGGGCAAAGCCGTCGTACGGCTTCCGAACGGCCATAAGCCCCGGAGCTCGGCGCGGAGGTTCCAGGGCCTGGCACGGAGGCGCCGGGGCTCGGCGCGGAAGCCTCAGGGCTCGGCGCGGGCGCGAACCGGGGCTTGGCGCGGGCACGAACCGCGCGCCGTCCGGTCACCCGGCGAGGCGAGGCGAGCGGGGCGGGGGAAGCCAGCGGGGCTGGGTAGCGCCTGGTCTCTAGTCGACCACCGAGCGGTAGTAAGCGATCTTGTTCCGGATCGCCACCTGCCTCTCGCGCAGGTTCTCGACCTGCTCCTGCACCCGCCGGTCGTGGGCTTCGAGCAGCGCGATGCGGTCGCGGACCGTGTGGTCGCCCGCCCTGGTCATCTCCGCGAAGCGGAGCATTTCCGCGATCGGCATGCCGGTGTCGCGCAGGCAGCGGATCATGCCGAGCCAGCCGACGTCCTCCTGGGTGAACCTGCGCTGCCCGGCCGCGTTGCGGCCGATCGACTCAAGCAGCCCGATCCGCTCGTAGTAACGAAGCGTGTCGAGACTGAAGCCGGTCTCCTCCACCACCTGTCCCGGTGTGTACACACTCACATCAGGCAGCATGTCACCTGGAGCCCCCTCAAGGTCAAATCCTGCCGTTTCCCGATAATCCACTTGCCCTGGAGTCCACTCCAGCATCCAGGGTGGCCTTCATGACACGCATCCCCCTCGCCCTGGGCACCATCCCCTTCGGCACCGTCCTCGACGACAGGGCCGTCTTCGCGATCCTCGACCGGTTCGCCGACGCCGGAGGCGCCCTGCTGGACACCGCGAACAACTACCCGTTCTGGAACGAGGGTGCCACCGGCGACGAGAGCGAGCTGGCCATCGGACGCTGGCTGGCCGCCCGGGGCAACCGTGACCGGATGGTGCTGAGCACCAAGTGCGGCGGACGGCCGACCGTCCCCGGTGACCGGACCCTGGACTCCGCCGAGGGCCTGTCCGCCACGGCGATCGCCGCCGCCGCCGAGGGCAGCCTGCGGAGGCTGGGCACCGATCACGTCGACGTGTACTGGGCGCACATCGAGGACCGCTCCGTTCCCCTGGAGGAGACCCTGGGCGCCTTCGCCGAGCTGGCCGGGGCGGGCAAGGTCCGCGAGATCGGCGCGAGCAACGTGCCGGCCTGGCGCCTGGAGCGCGCCCGCGCCACCTCGCGGGCGAACGGCTGGCCGCTCTACACCAACGTCCAGCTCCGCCACACCTACCTGCGGCCCCGGCCCGGGGTGCGGCTGCCGGAGTCGGGGCACGTGCTGGTCCAGGACGACATGCTCGACTATCTGCGCTCGGAGCCCGGACTGACCCTGTGGGCGTACAACACGCTGATGTTCGGCGCCTACACCCGCGAGGACCGGCCGATCCAGGACATCTACCGTCACCCGGGCACCGAGCGCGGGCTCGCCGTGCTGCGGGAGATCGCGGGCGAGCTGGGCGCGACCGTCAACCAGGTGGTGCTGGCCTGGCTGATCGGCGGCGACGTGACGACGGTCCCGATCGTCGGCGTGAGCTCCCTCGCCCAGCTGGAGGAGGCCCTGGGCGCCCTGGACCTCAAACTCGACGACGAGCACCGCGCCCGCCTGGACGCCGCCCGCTGACGACCCGCCCCGCAACCCGCCCCCCCTCGGACGCCGCCCGTCGGCGGCCCCCGTACCGCACCCGCCCGGACACCGCTCACCGACAACCCGCGTCCGCCCGGACACCACCGTCCGCCGGCGACCCCGTACCACGCCCACCCGGACGGCGCCCGCCCGCAGCCCCCGGCGGCGGGCGCCGTCATTCCTGGGGCAGGTGCGCCGACAGGTAGCGGCGGACCAGGTGCTTGCACTCGACGATCAGCTCGGGGTCACCGTCTGGCAGGGAACGGAAGGCGAGCTTGAGCACCGCGTCGGCGGCCTCGACCGCGACGAAGAGGACCCGGTCGAGCTCGGGGCCGAGCGGGGCGCCGACCAGCTCGACGGTGATCGTGCGGAGCCGGTCGGCCACGATGGCGTTGTTCTCCAGGGCGGCGTCGAGCATGCGGCGGGTCCCCATGAGGATGGGACCGCCGGGCGAGGCGAACACCCCCCCGAAGTCGACGACCGCGAACCCCGGCGTGGACCGTTTCATCGCGACGAACTCGTCGATCGCGAGGTCGACCATCTCCGTCCACTCGGACAACCGCACCTCGGAGAGCCTGGCCGTGACCCGGCCGAGGAACGCCTCCAGATTGCGTAGCGCCAGCGCGCGTACAAGACCCTGTTTGTCGGGAAAAAACTGGTAGAAAGTGCCGATTGGCACCTCTGCGCGGCGCGCGACCTCCTTGGTGGTCAGTGCCTCGTAGCCGACCTCGTCCAGTAACCGCGCGCACTCGTCCAGCATGCGCTCCACCCGTTCCAGGCTGCGGCGCTGAGCGGGTCGGCGGCGAAGCGTTCCCCCGGAGACGTTCGTCATCTCCCCATCATCCCCCACGACTGACCCGGGGGATTAACATGAGCCAGACTCACGCTATTTGGAGGTCGGGATGTTCCTGTGGGGCACGGCAACCGCGTCCTACCAGATCGAGGGCGCCGTCGCCGAAGACGGGCGGGGCATCTCGGTCTGGGACACCTTCACCCGCGAACCCGGCCGCGTCCGCGACGGCGACACCGGAGACGTGGCCTGCGACCACTACCACCGCTGGCCGGAGGACATCGCGCTGATGTCCGGCCTCGGGGTGAACTCCTACCGCTTCTCCATCGCCTGGCCGCGCGTCCAGCCCGACGGGAAGGGCGCGATCAACCAGGCGGGCCTCGACTTCTACGACCGGCTGACCGACGCGCTCCGCGAGAAGGACATCGTCCCCGCCGCCACGCTCTTCCACTGGGACCTGCCCCAGCCCCTGGAGGACGAGGGAGGCTGGCTGAACCGCGACACCGCGTGCCGTTTCGCCGAGTACGCGGCGGCCGTGGCCGACAGGCTCGCCGACCGGATCCCCCTGTGGATCACCCTGAACGAGCCCTTCATCCACATGGTCTTCGGCTACGCCCTGGGCACCCACGCCCCCGGCAGGACCCTGATCCTGGACGCGCTCCCGGCCGCCCACCACCAGCTGCTCGGGCACGGCCTGGCCGTACGGGAGCTCAGGGCGCGCGGCGCGGAGAAGGTCCTGATCACCAACAACTGCACCCCGGTCTGGCCCGCCTCCTCCGGCCCCGCCGACCTGGCCGCCGCCGACGCCTACGACGTCCTGCACAACCGGCTGTTCAACGACCCCGTGCTCCTCGGCGCCTACCCCGACCTGTCCACGTACGGGGTGAGCCTCGACTGCGTCCGCGACGGCGACCTGGAGCTGATCGGCGCCCCCCTCGACGGTCTCGGCATCAACTACTACAACCCCACCCGGATCACCGCGCCCACCGGCGAGGGTCTTCCCTTCGAGGACGCGGGCGTCACCGGCTACCCCACCACCGCCTTCGGCTGGCCCGTCGTCCCGGACGGCCTGCGCGAACTCCTCACCGGCCTCAGGGCCCGGTACGGCGACGCCCTCCCCCCGGTCTACGTCACCGAGAACGGCTGCTCCCAGCCCGACGAGCCCGGCCCCGGGGGCACGGTCGACGACCAGGGCAGGATCGACTTCCTCGACGGCCACATCGGGGCCGTCGAGCGGGCGCGGGCCGAGGGGGTGGACGTGCGCGGCTACTACGTCTGGTCCCTGCTGGACAACTTCGAGTGGGCCGAGGGCTACAGCCAGCGCTTCGGGCTCGTGCACGTCGACTTCCCCACGGGGACGCGCACCCCGAAGGCCTCGTACCACTGGCTGCGCGACCGCATCTCGCGAGGCCTGCCCGGCACGCCCTCCCTGCCGTGACCTGCTGTGATCCGCTGTGACGAACCGCGCGACGCGACGCGGAACGACGGGCCGTAGTCCGAAAGATGTACGGCGGCTTCGGCGTCGCGCAGGAGGTCACGCGGGGTCCGGCGTCGCATGATCGGAGGTGAGAAGAAGCGGACCCCGGAGCCCCGCCGATCCCCCCGCCCCCGCCTCCGCCTCCGCGGCCCCCGTACCCGCCCTCACGGCCACGGCACCTGACCCGGAGCGGCACCGGAACAGGCGGGGCAGGCGGGGCCGCCGCGTCCCCCGGCGTCACCGACGGAGAGCGAAGTTGACCACCGAACTGGTACTGACCCTGGGAGCCCTCGCGCTCGTCGACAGCACGAGCTTCGGGACCCTCGGCATCCCCGCCTACCTGCTGCTCGCCTCCGACCGGTCACCGACCGGCCGCCTGCTGGTCTATCTCGCCACGGTCGCCGCCTTCTACTTCGCCGTCGGCGTCGGGCTGATGCTCGGGCTGGCCGCGGCCCTCGACACCTTCGAGGAGGCCCTGTACAGCCGTACCGCCTACTGGATCCAGCTGGTGATCGGCGTGGGGCTGTTCCTGCTCAGCTTCCGTTTCGACTCCAAGAAGCGGAAGGAGAGGGAGGGGCCGAGCCGCTGGGAGCCCCGCCTCGGCGGGCCGGGGGCGATGGTCCTCCTGGGGCTGACCGCCGCCCTGCTGGAGGTCGCGACGATGGTCCCCTACCTCGGCGCGATCGGCTTCATGACCGGCGCGGGCCTGCCCGCCACCCAATGGGTGCCGCTGCTCGCGGCCTACGTGCTCGTGATGATCCTGCCGCCGCTCGTGCTGCTCGGCGTCAAGACCGTCGCCGGAGGCTGGCTGGACCCGAAGCTGGAACGGCTGCGCGCCTGGATGCGCAGGAACTCGGCCTCCGCGATCGGCTGGACCCTGGGCATCGTCGGCTTCCTCATCGCCCGCGACGCGGCGGGGCGCCTGTTCTCGGGCTGACCTCCCCGCCCGGCGGGAGCCGGTAGGAGTCGGCGGAAGCCGGTGGAAAACCCGTTGCGAGGCAGCGAGACGGCTCGTACCGTCTAGTGCCATGTGCTTGTACTTCGCCTGCCAGATGGTCGGCTACGTGATCCGTCCCCGCGGCCGCCGGGCTCTGGTCCGCTAGGGACGCGTCACCTCCTCTCCGTTCTCCACGCGTCCCCGATGCGCGCCCAGGGCCTCCGAGACCTTTCCTCATCTCGGACCCGAAAGGGCGAAAGCTGTGACGCGCTCCTTCGCGCACGGAAACCATTCACACACCCAGAGAAAGGCCGGGAACGGCGGTGGCCAAGGTGGCCGCGGTGGCCGCGGTGGCCGCGACCGGGCCAGACGCACCCTCTCGCAGAACTTCCTCGTCGATCCGCGCGCCGTACGGCGGATGGCGAGGGCGACCGGATCGCACGGGCTGCTCCTGGAGCCCGGCGCGGGAGAGGGTGTCCTCACCCTCGCCCTCGCGGGAAGCTGCGACAGGGTCGTGGCGTACGAGATCGACCCGCTGTACGCGGGCAGGCTCGCCGCCCGCACCCGCGACGACGACCGGATCGAGGTGGTCAGGGGTGACTTCCTGACCGCGCGGTTCCCGCGCGGGCCGTTCGCGGTCGCCGGGAACATCCCGTACTCGATCACCTCCAGGATCGTCGACCGGTGTCTGCGCGCGCCCGCGCTCACCTCGGCGACCCTGCTCACCCAGCTGGAGTACGCGCGCAAGCGTTCCGGCGACTTCGGCCGCTGGAGCAAGCTGACCGTGCTGACGTGGCCCGGCCACTCCTGGGAGCTGGCCGGGCGCGTCGGGCGCGAGAGCTTCCGGCCGGTGCCCGCCGTCGACTCGGCGATCCTGCGGATCGTGTCGCGCCCCGTCCCGCTGCTGGACGGCGGCCGGGACGCGGCCTGGCGGGAGTTCGTCGAGCACGGCTTCACCGGGCTGGGCGGTTCGCTGCGCGCCTCGCTGCGGATGCGGTACGCCCCCCACCGGGTCGACGCCGCGTTCGCGGAGGCGCGGGTGGACCGCGACACCGTGGTGGCGTTCGTCCATCCCGACCGGTGGCTCACGCTCTTCGAACTGCTCCACTGAGACACCCGGGAACCCACGGGGCCACCCGGTTCCGGCCCGCCCCATCGGCCGGACCCGGGTGGTCCCGTGTGGCCCCGTCTTCATGACGAACGGGCACTCCGGAAAACGACATCTCCCGCCCCCCGCATCCCTTTTGACTCGAACTGGCAAGCGAAGTCATGAGATCTCGTAACATCGGCGTCATGATGACTTCCACGGGCTGCTATCCGTGCGATCAGGAAGCGCGGTTCGACGTGTCGCCCCCTCGGGAGCGGATCGCGTTCGACGACCACTGGCGGGTGGCGCACGCGATCAACAGCGCGCTGCCCGGATGGCTGGTGCTCGTCCCCCGGCGCCACGTCACGACCGTCGCGGCCCTGACCGACGCCGAGGCGTCCTCCCTCGGCCTCTGGCAGGCCCGGCTTTCGCGGGCGCTCCACGAGGTGACCGGCTGCGTGAAGACGTACGTGGTGCAGTTCGCCGAGCTCGAAGGCTTCGAGCACGTGCACTTCCACATCGTGCCGCGCATGGGCGACCTGCCGGGCGAGCTGCGGGGACCCCGGGTGTTCGGGCTCATGAACGGCACGTGCGGCGAGCACGTCACCACCGAGCAAATGGACGAGACGGCCGCCGAGCTCGGCCGGGTCCTCCAGGGAAGCACCGTGGAGATCTCGTGAGATCCGTGAAGATCAGCCGGATCGTGACGGCAGCCTGACCCGGCGAACGGCCACGGCAAACGGCTTCTCCGGCGGGCCCTACCCCTCGGACCCCTCGGACCCCTCGGCGGCGTACGGGCGGTCGCGGCGGGCGTCGTGCAGGACCGAGCCCCACCAGAGGAGCTGGTCGAGCAGCACCTTCGCGGCGTGGTCCGGGCCCTCGGGGTCCTTGAGGACGCCGTCGGGGCCGAACAGCTCGTAGTAGCGGGGGAAGCTGACGTAGTCGCGGACCGTGTGAGCGTGCAACTCGCCGAAGACCTGGCGCAGCTGCTCTATCGCGAGGAGGCCGCCACTCGCCCCGCTGTAGCCGACGAAGCCGATCGCCTTGGCCTCCCACTCGGTGTAGTGCCAGTCGATGGCGGCCTTCAGCGAGGCCGGGAAGCTCCGGTTGTAGTCCGGCGTCACCACGACGATCGCGTCGGCCGCCCCGATACGCCGGGTGAGGTCCGCCATCTCGGCGGGACGGGCCATGTTCGGTTCGAGCGCGGGCGGCAGGGACGGCAGTTCGAGCGGCAGCGGCGTGTCCGCGAGGTCGATGAGATCCACCGCGAACCGGCCGTCTCGCTCGGCCCGCTCGGCGAACCAGTTCGCGACCACCGGGCCGAACCTGCCCTCCCTGACGCTACCGATGATCACTGCGAGGTTGAGGGTCTCACTGGGCATTGCTGTGCTCCCTGTAGGAGAGGAGATGCGGGTCGGAGGCGACCGTGAAGGTCACGTCCCCAACCTGCCGGGCGGGGCGGGGACCAGGAAGACCGGGCCGAGACTGGTAGTGGCAGGGCCACGACCCCGGTGGCCACGGCTGTTACGTTCGAAACGTGAGCGACAACGAGCTGGGCATGTTCCTGCGCATCCGCCGTGAAGCCGTCACCCCCGCCGAGGTGGGGCTGCCCACCGGCCCCCGCCGCCGCACGCCGGGCCTGCGCAGGGCCGAGCTGGCCACGCTCGCCGGGGTCAGCGTCGAATACCTGACCCGCCTCGAACAGGGACGCGACCGCCGCCCGTCCGCGCCCGTGCTCTCCGCGCTGGCCTCCGCGCTACGGCTCACCACTAGCGAACGCGTCCACCTGCACCGGATCTCCAAGGCGGCCGACGGCGGCTTCACCTGCATGGGCGCCACGATGCCGGCCCGCACGGTCCGCCCCACCGTGCGGGCGCTGCTCGACCGGCTGGAGCCCGCCCCCGCCCTGCTCCTCAACCGGCTGAGCGAGATCCTCGCCTGGACGGCGGGGTACGAACGGCTGGCGGGGCCGATCGGCCTGCTGGACGGCAGCCCGCCGAACCTCGCCCGCTTCGTGTTCGCCGACGGCCGGGCGCGGACCGCCTACCCCGACTGGGACCGGGTCGCCGACGAACAGGTCGCCGCCCTCAAGCAGGGGCCGTTCCGGGCGGACTGGCACATCGCCACGCTCGCCGACGAGCTGGCCGTCACCGCCGGGGCGGCCTTCTCCGGGCGGGTGGACACCCTGCCCGGCCTCCCGAAGTCCAGCGGCGTCACGCGGCTGGTCCACCCCGACGCGGGTGAGCTGCGCCTGGCGTACGAGACCCTCGAACTGCCCGCCGACGACGACCAGCGCCTCATCGTCCACCTCCCCGCCGACAGCGCCACCTCCGCCGCGCTCGACCGCCTCGCCGGCCGCCACCCGGGCGCCCTGCGCGCGGTCTCCAGCTGACACGGAGCGCGCCGCTGGACTTCGGAAGGCCGGGACTCCGCCCCCTCTACGTGCGAAGGTTCGGCATCCGGCGGTTCTTCGACCGGCGCGTGTCCCCTCCCGGCCCGGCGTACCCGGCCACGGGCGATGATTTCCCGGGCCTCCGCGGGTTGTACGCGGTGACGGAACCCGTCGGCCCACGAGGAGGCACGCATGACAGGCACGGCAGGCACGACAGGCACGACACGCGCGGAGAGCCGGGAGGCGGACCCCGGGCACGGAACCGCGCTCTGGTCGTCGGCGGCCTGGCGGCGGAGCGCGGTGTCGTGGCTGGACGAGCGGCTCGCCGCGGCGGGGACGGAACGGACCGGCGAGGTCACCCAGCCGCACCTGCGCCCGTGGGGGACGGTCCTCAGGGCGCCCACCGCCAACGGCCCGGTGTGGCTGAAGGCCCCCGGACCGGACACCGCGTTCGAGGTGGGGCTCTACCGGCTCCTGCTGCGGGTCACGCCGGAGCGGATCCCGCCCCCGATCGCCGTCGACGTCGAGCGCGGCTGGGTCGTGCTGCCCGACGGCGGGACGCCCCTCGGGGATCGCGTGGACGGCGCCGCCCTGGCAGACGCCCTGGTGACTGTCCTCCCGGAGTACGGCCGGTTGCAGCGCGACCTCATGCCGCACGTCCGGGACCTGCGGGCCCTCGGCGTCACCGACATGCGCGCCGCCGTCATGCCGCGACGCTTCGACGAGGCGGCGCACGCGGCCGGGGAGTACGTGGAGCGGTACGGCGACCCGTCCGACAGGGAGACCCACCGGCGCGTGACCGCCATGCGCGGCGCCTTCGTCTCGTGGAGTGAGCGGCTCGCCGCCGCGTCCGTACCGCCGAGCCTGGACCACAACGACCTCCACCCCTGGAACATCCTGGTGACCGGCACCGCTCCGGCCCTCCGGGTGCGGTTCTACGACTGGGGCGACAGCGTCGTGGCCCATCCGTTCGCCGGCATGCTGGTCGCCCTGGGATTCCTGCGCTCCCGGCTGGGGGTCGCCCCCGACGACCCGGCGATCTTGCGCCCCAGGGACGCCTACCTTGAGGTGTTCGGCGACCTCGCCCCGCACGCGGAGCTCGTCGAGGAGCTGGAGCTGGCCTGCCAGGTCGGCAAGGTCGCTCGCACCCTGGTCTGGGAGCGGTCGATCCGCGCCCAGGGCCACGCGCGGGCGGGCGAGTTCGCGAGGGCGCCGCTGAACTCCTTCGCGTCCCTGCTCGCGGACTCGTGGATCGCGCTTGGAGCCTGACCCCGCCCGCGGGGGCTCGCCGGTAAGGTTCCGCGAGATGAGCGAGGCCGAGTGGGGATCCGGGACCGACGCGCCCCGAGCGCGGCTGCTGGACGCCGCGCGGAGGGGTGACTCCGACGCCTTCGGGCACCTGGTCGACCCGTTCCGCGGTGAGCTGCACGCGCACTGCTACCGGATGCTCGGATCGGTCCACGACGCCGAGGACGCCCTGCAGGAGGCACTGGTACGCGCCTGGCGGGGCCTGGAGCGGTTCGAGGACCGCGGCTCGATCCGGTCGTGGCTGTACAAGATCGCGACCAACAGGTGCCTGACGCTGATCGAACGCCGGGGCCGCCGGGAGCTGCCCACCGATTTCAGGCCGGGTGCCGCCCCGCTCGCCGAGACCTCGTGGATCGAGCCGTACCCCGACGAGAGGCCGGGTCCCGAGGCCCGCTACATGGCGCGCGAGGGGATGGAGCTCGCCTTCGTCGCCGCGCTCCAGCACCTGTCGGCCCGCCAGCGAGCCGTCCTGGTCCTGCGTGAGGTCCTCGGATTCTCGGCGCGCGAGGTCGCGGACCTGATGGAGACCACCGTCGCGTCGGTCAACAGCGCGCTGCAGCGCGCCCGCAAGACCCTCGGCACCCGGCTTCCCGGCACCGGCGGCCCACGCTCCTCAGACGAGGAAGGGCTGGACGAGGAGGGGCTCCGGGAGCTGGCGGACCGGTACGCGACCGCGTGGGAGGCCGGAGACGTCGAGGCCATCGTGGCGATGCTGACCGACGACGCCAGGTACGCGATGCCGCCGCTGCCGGAATGGTACGGGGGTCACGAGGAGATCAGGGCCTTCCTGGTCGAGGGGCCGCTGACCTACCGGTGGCGCTTCCTGCCCGCGTACGCGAACGGGCAGCTCGCGTTCGGCACCTACGCGTGGGACGAGGACAGGAAGGTCTACGTCGCGCTGGGACTCGACCTGCTCGCGCCGCGCGGCACGAGGATCGCCGAGGTCGTCTCGTTCCTGACACCGGAGATCTTCCCCGCGTTCGGCCTCCCCACCGAGATCGCGGACTGAGCGAGCCGGGCAGACCCGTCGATTTCGAGACCGGATGATTTCCGGCCCGGCCGATGAGTTCGGCGCCCTCCACGGGTCGTACGGGTGAACACCACCCGATCGGCACTCAGGAGGCAGGCCATGTTGCTCAAGGGCAGGAACGCGATCGTCTACGGCGGGGGCGGCTCGGTCGGAGGCGCCGTCGCCCGCGCGTTCGGCCGCGAGGGGGCCCGCGTCTTCCTCGCCGGGCGGACCACGGCCACCCTGGAGAGGGTCGCCGGCCAGATCCGTACCGCGGGGGGCGCGGCCGAGACCGCCGAGGTCGACGCGCTGGACGAGAGGTCGGTCGACGAGCACGCGGCCGCCGTCGCGGCCGAGGCCGGAAGCATCGACGTGTCCCTCAACGTGATCGCGGACCGGGACGTGCAGGGAACACCGATGATCGACATGTCACCCGAGGACTATCTGAGCCCGGTCGTGACCGCCGTACGCTCGAAGTTCCTCACGTCACGCGCCGCCGCCAGGCACATGGTCCGGCAGCGGTCGGGTGTGATCATGGCGTTCGGCGGGACGGGCGACCGGAGCTCGGCGCGCCGTTACAACCTGGGCGGCCTGCAGGTCGCGTTCGACGCGGTCGAGGCGATGCGACGCCAGCTGGCCGCCGAGCTCGGGCCGTACGGGATCCGCGTCGTCACCCTGCAGACCGGCGGCCTGCCCGAGACGATCCCGGCCGGCTTCGACCAGCGCGAGGCCGTCGAGCGGGACATCGTCGGGCAGACCCTGACCGGGCGGGCGGCGTCACTGGAGGACGTCGGCAACGTGGCCGTCTTCGCCGCCTCCGACTGGGGCCGCACCATGACGGGGGCGGCGATCAACATCACCTGCGGCGCGGTCCTGGACTGACGGCCTCAGACTGACGGTCCCGGACCAACGGCCCTGGCCTGGCGCTCCCGGACTGACGGTCCCGGACCAGCGATCCCGGGTTGACAGCCCTGGGAACAATCCTCGCGCACGTCCGGCCGAACGCGATCGTCTCCTTGCCCGAGGGCCTCGGGCAACTGCTCGTCGTTCTCACCGCGGCCTCCGGCAGCCGCGCGGCCGACCGACTGCGCGACCTCTCGGCCGTCCACCACGCCAGGTAACAACCGGCCGGCTGCGCACCCCTCGGCCGTCCAACACACCAGGTAACCGACCGGCGTCGGCGCGCCTCCGAGCACGCGGCCGGCGATGACGTGCCCACCGGGGCGGGAAACGCCCCGGTGCCCCCCTGCTTCCCTTCCCCGGCGACCTGCCAAGCCCCTCACCTGCGGGGATAGGACAGGGCGGCAAGCCCGCGAAGCCTGTGTGAAAAGAGGATTTCATCTCCCCGAAACCTACGACAGCATCACACTGGGTAGATTTCCGCCATCCTCGACAACGTTGACCCTTTCATCGGTACAGCGGCCACCGACCTGCCTCGGGCACACGGTCTGGCCGCTACTTGGTGGCGGCCGAAACCGCAGGTGGGCAACACCCACCCGGGAGCCACGTCGCCGCTGGGCATGGTCTCGGCCTGCGCCTACTCCGGCGCGTACCCGACCGGCTACGGCCGGTACACCAAGAACACCGAGGGCGTGCCCGAGGAGATGTTCGGGCGGCTGCAGGCGTCCGGGTTCAGCCACTTCCAGCAGTCCGGCACCGGCGCGATCCGCAAGTACTACAACTACGTCCGGGTCACCCCGATGGTGCAGCCGCTGGACGCGCTGGGAGAGGCCTGGCCACTGCACGACGAGGTGGCGGAGGCGGGCTACTACGCGGCCACCCTGGACACCGGGGTCCGCTGCGAGCTCACCGTGGGCACCAAGGTCGCCGTCCACCGCTACACGTTCCCCGAGCACGGCAGCGCCCGCGTGGTGGTCGACCTGTCCTGCGGCGGCCTCGCCATCGAGCACGGCCGTACCGTGCCGTTGCGGGCGCAGGTGGAGAGCATGGGCCACGGCCGGGCCCAGGGCACGGTGGTGATGGAGGGCGTCCCGCTGTCGGTGTACCTGGAGGTCGACAGCCCGGGCTGGCGGCAGATGCTCTGGTACGACCGCAGGCTCATCGACGGCGGCACCCGCCTGGACTTCGACAGCATCCGGCACACCACGCTGCGGCCCTTCGGCATGCTCTTCATGGGTCCCGCCGAACCGGGGCAGACGATCGAGGTGCGGCTCGGGTTCTCGCTGCGCGGGTGCGACCAGGCGCGGCAGAACCTGGAGAGCGAGTGCGGGCCCACGCGGCAGGCGTTCGACGTGGTGCGTTCCCGGACCCGGGTCCGCTGGGGCGACCACCTCGACCGCGTCCAGGTCGAGGGCGGCACGCCGGCCCGCCGCACCGTGTTCGCGACGTCGCTCTACCACTCGCTGATCAAGCCGTGCTTCGCCGACGACGAGAGCCCGTTCTGGCCGAACTCCGGGCCGTTCGCGTTCGACGTGTGCACCATGTGGGACATCTACAAGACGCAGCTGCCGCTGCTCGCGGCCATCGTCCCCGACCGGGCCGCGGACCTGCTGGAGTCGCTGATCCGGGTCTGCGAGGAGGAGGGCAACTTCCCCGTCGGATACCGGATGGCCCGTGGCGCCGACCGGTTCTACCGCCAGGGAAGCGCGCTCGTGCACACCGCGCTGGCGGACGCCCACGCCCTCGGCCGGGCGGGCCTCGACTGGAACTGGGCGCTCGTGCACATGGTCGACGACCTGCGGCGCCTGTACGGCGAGGAGTTCTTCGAGCACGGGGTGGTGCACCCGATCACCCACACCCTCGACATCGCCTACGGCTACCACTGCACCGCGCAGGTCGCCCGGGCGCTGAACGACCGGCGCCTGGCCGACGACCTCGAAGAGCGCGGCCGCCAGTGGACCAACGCCTTCGACCCGAGCACGGGACTGCTGCGCGACTCGGAGTTCTACGAGGGCGGCAAGTGGAACTACTCGTTCCGGCTGCTGCACGACATGGCCGCGCGGATCGCCCTGGCCGGCGGCGACCGGGCGTTCGCCGGCATGCTGGACCAGTTCTTCGGCTTCGGCGCCGCGCCGGTGACACAGCCCGGCCTGCGCCCCCAGCTGGCGGAGATGGCCGCCGGATACGCCCTGAACCGGTTCGAGGGGCTGAACAACGAGCCCGACATGGAAGCGCCGTGGGCGTACCACTACGCGGGACGGCCCGACCGTACGGCCCAGGTGGTGCAGGCGGCGTTGACCTGGCAGTTCGGCACCGGACCCGGCGGGCTGCCCGGCAACGACGACTCCGGCGGCCTGAGCTCCTGGTACGTCTGGGCGTCGCTGGGACTGTTCCCGATCGCCGGCCAGAACCTGTTCCTGGTCAACGCGCCCGCGTTCGCCAGGTCCGTGCTCAGGACCGGCGGCGGCGAGTTCGTCGTCGAGACCAGCGGGCACCGCGAGACGCCGATCGGCGTCGACGGCCTCGACCGCGACCTGCCGGCGCAGTACGTCCAGTCGGCGACCCTCGACGGCAAGCCTCTGCACGCAACGCACCTGAGCGCCGCCACCGTGCACCGGGGCGGCGTGCTGCACCTGCGGCTGGGCCCGGAGCCGTCGGGGTGGGGGCGGGGGGCCCGCCCGCCGTCCCTTTCCGATCCGCCCGCCAAACCGAAGGAAACACGATGACCAACCCCCGCCGCCGTCTCGTCATCGTGGTCAGGGCCGACCCGGTCATCTGCGGCCACTCCGGCGAGGCCCGCAACCTCGCCGAGGTGGCACTGACCCGCGGATACGACGACGTACGGCTGCTGACCTGGACGATCCCGACGCTGCAGGCGGCCGGGCTGCCGCTCAAGCCGCTCGACCGGCTGCTGCCGTACAGCCCCGGGATCACCGTGGAGCGCCCGGAGCCGGTCGGCGACTACCGGGTGCCCGACGGGCGCCACCAGGCCGGGCTCACCGGCCGCCTCGTCGAGCTGCTCGCCGAACCGGTGCCCACGACCTGCCTGTCCATGTACCTCGTCCCGCACACCTCGGTGGTCATGGACGCGGTCGGGGCCGCGCGCGCGGCCGGGTTCGCGCCCGACGTGCACACCGTCGCGAAGGCGGTCGGCTCCGACGTGACCAACGTGATCCGGTCGTGCCTGCGGGAGGGCCGGTTCGGCGCGGCGACCGTGCTGTTCACCACGTTCCTGGCCAACGACGAGGTCGTCGCGGTCTCCGAGTACACCCGCGAGGAGATCATCGCCTCGGCCGAGCAGGTGGACGCCCACTGCGGCACCGGGTTCGCCGAACAGTGCCGGCGCCGCGTGACCGTCAGCTACCCGCCGATCGACTCCAGCGCCTTCCTCGACCTGGATCCGGCGGACGTGGACACCGCGCTCGCGAGACGCGGGCTGGAGCGCGACGGCTACATCCTGTTCCTGTCCAGGGTGACCCGGGCCAAGGGCATCGACGACCTGATGGCCGCCTACGGCCGGATGCGCTGCCGGTCACGCGTGAAACTGGTCGTCGCCGGCACCGGGACCGCGCTGGAGGAGGTGCGGGCGCTGGCCAAGGAGGACGACCGGGTGATGGTCCTCACCGACGTCGACGACAACGAGAAGCCGCTGCTCATGCGCGGCTGCGCGGCCTACGTCCTGCCGACCAAGCCCGAGCCCGACTTCGTCGAGACGTTCGGCATCGCCCTGGCCGAGAAGATGCTCGCCGGCGGCGGACCGATCGTCACCACCATGACGGGCGGGACCCTGGAGGCGGTCGGCGACACCGCCGTCATCGTCGAGCCCAGGGACATCGGCGGTCTGGCCGAGGCCGTGGACAGGGTGGTCCTGGACATGTCCCCCGCCGAGCGGCAGGACCTGGAACTCCGCGCCCGCACCCGCGCGATGGCGTTCGACCGGGCCGCGGTGTTCGACGACCTGTTCCCCCAGGAGGCACTCACCGCCGGGGCCCACTGACCCGGGCCCCGGCCCCCTGCCCTGGCCCCGGCTCCACCCCGCCGGCCTGATCCTCAGCCGCGCGTCGGTCGTCCGTGTCGTCGGCGTCGTCGGCGTCGGCGTCGGCGGCGGCGCGGTTCCGGTCAGGCCGGGCGGGGTGACGGGCGGGCCGGGACCCGCCGCCACCGGGGCCCGGCCGTTCCCCGGCCGGGCCCCGGACGCGTGTGGAGCCCTCACTACTCGCCGGGCAGCAAGTATCGCCAGGAGAGCACGAAGAGCGCCCCCGAACCGGTCTTGAAGAGTGCCCTGCTGTATTCCTGCTTGGCGGGCACCGCCTTGGTGATCGCGCTCACCGCCGCCCCCTCGACGTCCTTCCGCCAGACCGGGTCCACCGTGCCCGAAGGCTCGGGGACCCCCACGGGCCACGGCGCCGGCTCGCCCTCCGCCGACGCGGCCCCCTCGGCGACGATCCGGACGCGGGTGGAGACGTAGTCACTGCCCGAGGCGGCGGCCCGGGTCGCCAGACCCTCCATCAGCTTCTTCGCGTCCAGGAGCTCCTTCGGGTAGAAGTCCGAGACCTGCTCCAGGGCGGGGACCCGGACCTCCAGCATCTTCCCGTCCTTCCCTCGCACCCCGAGGACGGTGGCCGGCACGTCCGTCACCATCGGAGCGCCCGGCCTGGGTGTCGCGGTCGGCGACTGCCCGGTCAGGTACCTCTCCATCGACGCGACCGTCTCGCCCACCTCGGCATCGGTGAGCTTCACCTGCCTGTTGGCGTCGACGATCACCAGGCCGTCGCCGTACAGCACCACCCTCGGCGGGCGCAGCACGTTCGTGGTCGGGGTCACGAACCCGCCCTCGGCTCCCCACAGGGCGACCGGCTTCGCCGGCCCCTCGTCAACCGGCGTCGCCGACATATCAGCTTCCACTCCTCCACAGGCCGCGACCAGGGACAACAGCGCCACGAGCAGGGTCATCCTTAATCTCATGCTCCAGGAACGTACGGTTCCCCCGGGTGGTTCAGCCGGTGTCGTACGAGGTCAGATGGATTCACCGGCAGGCGGACCTCGTGCGCGGGCCTCGTCGCGGAAGCCGGTCCCGCGGCCGCGGCCGGTGGAGCCCGGCGTGGACGGCAGGGCCCGTCGAGCCCTGGGTGAGCCTTCGGCGATGAGATACCCACCTTCGCGATAGTTGCGTGTCACCCCTCGCCCCGTATCGTCCCCAGCAGTGATCCCGAGCGCGTGAGGAAGGGGCGGCGTGACCGACGATGTGGTGCGACGCGTTTTCGAGATAGTCGACTCGTTCGACCCCGACGAGTTCGTACAACTGCTGGCCGAGGACGCCACGCTGGTGTTCGGCAACGCCGAGCCGATGGTCGGCCGCGAGACCATCGCCGCCGGGCTGCGGGCTTTCTTCTCCACCATCGCCGGCCTGCGGCACCGCGTCGTCAGGAACTGGCGGGTGGACGCCGACATCATCGCCGAGACCGAGGTGACCTACCGGCGGCTCGACGGCAAGGAGGCGAGCGTCGTGGCCGTGTCGATCTGGCACACCCGCGACGACGGCCTGATCACGGACTACCGCGTATTCGTCGACCTCGCCCCCGTCTACGCGGCCTGAGGCGGCACTTCCACGAGGGGCTGGAACGGCCGTGACACTCGGCGTCGCCGAGACCGAGGCCCGCCGCACCCGGCCGCACGTCCACCGGGATCCCGGGACACGGGCGCCCCGCGTTGTCATGGGAGCCGACTGACATCCCCGCGAGATCACCGTATCTTTGCGTCGGAACGTTCTCTCCCGAGCAGGGGAACGACGTGGACGAGCATCACCCCCTTGGCGGGATCCCGCGCGACCGTGCGCCGATCGGCCGCGCGTTGGACGATCAGCTCCCCTATCCGCAGCGCATGTTCGGCAACAAGGACAAGCTGGTCGACGTCGTGATGCGCCTGCTCGACGAGCACGAGGGCTTCGTCCGCCTGGCTCCCTGCCGGCTTTCCGGCGTCACGCCCGGATCGGCCGTCATCGCGCTGAGCGATCGGCGCACCCACCTGGCCGACATCGACATGAGCTACCGGACTTCCGACACGGTCACCATCGGCCACGGTGACCTGAGAGACGTCGCCGTCCACAACGACCGCAGGCTCGGCGTCCTCAACACGGCCGACATCGGGCTCGAAACCGCTTCGGGCAGGTTCCTCGTCCGCGGCCTGCTCCGCTGGCAGGCGGAAGCCGTCAAGTCCGAGCTGGAACGCCTGAGCGGATGTCACGAGCGGGCACGCCGGCCGGAGGCGCGCGAGCGCGGGGATCTCGGGCGTGAGCTGGTCCGGATGGGCTTCGCCGTGGACATCGTCGGATACAGCGGCCGCTCCTCACCCCAGAAGAAGGAGCTGCAGGAGCGGCTGGTGACGATTTTCACCCAGATGATGGACGAGCTGGGCCTCGACCCCACCGCGACCGATCGGCAGGACACCGGCGACGGCATGAACGTCTTCCTGCCGCAGGCCGTGGAACTGCACACCATGCTGCCCCACCTGCTGCACGCCTGGCGCGATCGCCTGGCACAGGACAACCGGCGCTGTCTCGACCACATGAGACTGCGCATGGCCGTGGTCCTCGGCCCCGTGGGAATGGCGGCACTCGGCTACTCCGGCTCCACCATCGTCGAGGTCAGCCGCATGCTCGACAGCGACCCCCTGCGCCAGGCCGTCCGCGACCACCCCCAGGCCGATCTCGCGGTCCTGGTCTCGGACCTCCTCCACCGATACACAGTGCGTGAAGGGCACCCCGCCCTCGACCCGTTCGACTTCACCCCCTGCCACGTGAGCAACAAGGGCTTCACGACCAACGCGTGGCTGTGGACCGCACGATGACAAACGCCCCTCTCCGAAGCCGGGAAGTGCCCCACCTCATTGACCACGGGTTCACGTTCGCGGTTTCGCCGACGGATCTACGGGGTCAACGAAATCGATCAAACTCGGCCGGCCACTAGAACATCGAGATCTGATCCGCCATGACGACTGACCTGCGGTGATCTCTTGGAAGGTGTTCTGAGCTGGGCTTTTGGCGTTCACTGATTCTCATCGTTTCGTGCTGCTTCTGGCGCCCATGTGCCCTGGATGTGCCCTGCCCTCGTAGATCTGAGTGACCTCCGACCCATGACGTGGCCACCTGCGAAGATAGCTCGATCTTGTCGATGATCAGCGGTTACGCTTGCGAACATCCCACATCGCTTCTCGCTGATTCCGGTGCCCCACAGAATAGCGACGGAACAAGAGCAACCTTAAGAGGCCCTGCTCAAGCGTGTGATGACGACTGATCGTGCGGGCCTGGGAGGCTGTGTTACCGCATTCGGGTGCTGTACAGCAGGCACTCTACCAGGCGGGACATGAGCCTACGGGTATCGCAACTGCGGTTGGTTCCCTCGTAGATTTGAGTGATCTCCGCAACTGGTTACGTCTATCTGCGCAAACAACCCGATTATCGTGTTGCGTAGGGACTACGCCTACGACCATCTCGTATAGCTTCTTACTACATTCGGCGCTCCACGGAACAGCGACGGAACACCGCGCCTCATCGACTAGGGCCGCGTATGCCCCGCTCGTGCCAGACAAGATAACCTTGAACTTCCTCGGGTATATCAGGCGTTTTGCGTGAAATATTCAGGATGATTATCTTCTGTCTCCATCCACCGTCGTCCAATGGCGATGTTTGCGCTCACTCGGCAAAACGATCCGCAGTGATTTTCTGACGGGGTGAACCATCCGGTTGCTGAATGTACCTCATGATTCCGTTCCACTGTCCGGTGCCATCGCGACACCGCCAGCCGTGCCATGACAGCGCTTGTACTTCTTACCCGATCCACACGGGCACGGGGCGTTACGGTAGAGGTCACCGATGCCGTCACGGCGGATGACGGGCGTAAGCCGGGCCCGAATATCCGCGGCCACGTTCTGGGCAGCGCTCAGCAGGTTGTGGAATGCCTCAGGGAGTTCCTCGGCCAACTGGCGGAAGTGGCTGATGGCTTCCTCCGCTGCCGAGAGTCCTGCGGAGAGGTCCGGTTCAGACTCGCTGCATGCTCGTGCATACCTCAACAGGCTCAGCGCGAGATCGGGCAGGTAGAGCTGCGGCTCCGCCTCGGCCAACTGACGGTGAAGCTTCGCCGCCTCCCGTGTCAGCTCCACCGCTCCCCGTTTGTCCCCTACCCCTGACAAGAGGGTCCCAAGGTTTGCCAGGCTGATAACGAGGTCGGGCAGGTAGAGCTGCGGCTCCGCCTCGGCCAACTGACGGTGAAGCTTCGCCGCCTCCCGTGTCAGCTCCACCGCTCCCCGTTTGTCCCCCGCCTCTGATAAGCAACCCCCCAGGTTGGCCAAGCTGGTTGCGAGGTTGGGCAGATAGACCTCCGGCTCCGCCTCGGCCAACCGACGATAGACCTCCACTGCCTCCTGCACCGATCCCACCGCCCCTCGCTTGTCCCCGACCCCTGACAAGCAGCCCCCCAGGTTGTTCGAGCTCAGTGCGAGGCCGGGCAGGTAGACCTCCGGTTCCACCTCGGCCAACCGGCGATAGACCTCCACCGCTTCCCGGGCTGGTACCACTGCCCCCTGTTTGTCCCCCACCTCCCACAACCGAGCTCCCAGATTGGTCAGGCTTTTCGCCAGGTCGCTCAGGTAGGCTGCCGGCTCCGCCTCGGCCAACCGCCGCCGGATCTCCACAGCCTCCTGCACCGGCTCCACCGCTCCGCGGATGTCCCTCAACTCTGCTAACTGCGACCCCAAATTGCTCAAGCTCATCGCGAGGCCAGGCAGATGGGCCTCCGGTTCCACCTCAGCCAACCGACGGTAAAGCTCCGCCGCCTCCTGCACCGATTCCGCCGCTTCCCGGATGTCTCCTACCCCCGACGAGAAAGTCCCCAGGTTATTCAAGCTCATCGCGAGGTCGGGAAGGTAAGCCGCTGGATCTGCCTCAGACAAATGACGATAGGACTCCACCACCTCCCGTATGAGCCCCACCGCCTTCCGTTTGTCCCCCACCTCCCACAATTGAGTCGCCAAATTGTTCAGGGCCAACGTGAAGCGGGGTAGGTGAGTAACCGGATTCGCTTGATCCAGTCGGCTATAGATCTCCACCGCCTCCCACGAAGCCTCCAGCGCCCTCCGGATATCCCCCACCGCCGATAACCGGGTCCCCAGGTTGCTCAAACTGTTTGCCAGGCCGGGCAGGTAAGCCTCCGACTCCATCTCAGCCAACCGACGATAGACCTCTACCGCCTCCCGCGAAGGCTCTAATGCTCCCCGGATGTCCCCCACGTGCGACAGACGGATCCCCAGGGCTGAAAGAAGAGAAGCACGCAACGCGGGGGATGCATCAGCGGGCAGAGCGTGCAGTATGTGGTGGGCGAGATTGCCAGCGGCTTGGAGCAGGTCGGTGCTGTAGTCGGGCAGGGCGTTATGAAGGCACATAGCTAGGGAGTGCTCAGCGTGGTCGATGATGAATCCGACCAGTTCGGCGGTGGCGTACCGGGCCAGCTCTGGCCGCTGGCCCAGCATTTCCAATAGCAGCGTGCGGGCCTGAGGATAGCGGGCTGCGGTGGCGGTGAGCACGATCAGGCAGCGCCGCAGCGCCATTTGAGACAGCCTGTCAGCCTCCCTCTGCCCATCGTTGAAGTTGCCAGCGGCAACAGCAGCGAGGGGAGTCAGAATCTGAGCCGCCTCGGCGGCGTGATGGCGCAGGTGGTGGGCAATGAAGTCCTCACCGAACCGATCCGGGCGCAGCGGCAGCAAAAATCCGCCCCCAGCAAGGCCGCCGTCGTGGCCTAGGTGCTCACTGGACACGTGGCCGGGCCGGGCCTGTGTTGCAGGAGGGTAGAGGCGATGGTGGGCGTCCAGGAGCAGCCCAGCTTGGGCCGGACCGTCGGCCAGGTGGGCGCGGTGCAACAGGATCCGTGCCTGGCTCGTCTCCTCCAGAGGACCAAACAGGGTGGCTAGAAACACCATGCGCTCGATGACGGCCGGAGAGGCGAAAGCGGGTGCCATCGCCTGCCAGTAGCGCATCTCGTGATTGAGCAGATAGTCCGACAGGCCTGGCCGGTCCGGGGCGGGGGTCTCCTGCTGGGCGGCGTAGAGGGCGGCCAGGGCGGCCATGTGCAAGGTCAGCACTGAGGCGTAATCGGGATGGTGCAGGTCCGCCGGCGGCCCCGGCACCGGGCCGGTGTGCTCCAAGTGTGCGGCGAACGCGGTGGCGGCCTGGCGGTAGGCCTGCGACCGGTCGGCTGCGGGGGTGAAGTCACCGAGGGCGATGGGGTCGGCCAGGTCGGCGCCAGTGCGGTCCAGTTGCGCGCATAGGCTCTGCCACAGATCTTCTCCCGGGCGAGCTAGCAGCAGCAGGCGGACGGTGCGGCCGGGTAAATCCCAAGCTAGGCCGTCTATCATTTGAGCCAACGTGGACGAGTGCCAGCGTTCGGCGTAGTCGGCCACCACCAGCAGCGGTTGCCCGTCGGTTAACTCGGCCGCGCCGCTGCCGTTGCGGAGGCGGGGGGTTTTCTCTACTGCCTGGGCCACCGCCCACCCTGCGGCGTGGCTTGTGGAGGCCAAGTGGGCGGCCAAGCGCGTCTTACCCTGCCCCCCGGGGCCATGCAACAAGACCACCGACACGGGTTCGTCCGGGGCATCTCGCCAAGCGATCAAGGCCTCTTCTTCGGCGGGGCGGGACCAGTAGGGCACTACCTGGCGCTGCACGTCCAGCAGGTAACTGGGACCGCGCCGAGAACGCGGCAGACGCACCGGCGGAGCATCCCTGAGCATCTCCAGCCGGTAGCCGGGCCGATCCAGCATGATCAGCACATCCCCAGCAGCATGCCCGATCTGGATGTTGGGCCCGCCGATCAGCGACCCGGACACCGACGGGGCGCCGGAAGGGAACCCGCCGGGGGCGGATGCGGCTTCAGCGCTCATAGCGGATGTCCACATCCCCGCCAGCATGGCCGACCTGGATGTTGGGTCCTTCGATGGTGGAGTTGGACACGACAGGCCCATCTTTGGCCTTCTCCTGGGGCGCTATGGGCTGGGTCCGGGTCTGCGGCAGTTCCTCTCTACCAGAGGGTAGGGCGGTAGCGGAGCGGCGAGCTAGGACGATGCTGTAGACCGCCAGTGGCAACCCGGCCGCCGCGATACACATCCCGATGATGCTCGCCCACTTGTCGGCGTCATCCAGCCCGGCACGCACCAACAGCACCCCGGCCAAAGTGCAACCGGCTCCCGCCACCGCCGCGCCGGTCAACGCCACCATTCGCCCGTCTCTCATGTTCTTCATAATGAACCATGGTCCACTAGCCAACGGGCGATTACCGGATATGAACGGATCACTACAGATACTGATTCGGCGACCGAATCACCTCTTCCCTGCTTTGCGCCAACGGTTCACCATGTGACCAGTGGCAAGCCGACCCGGAGCGCAGGACCACCAGGCTTGAGCATCGGAGACGACGCGACAGGCCCGACCGGCCGCTTTTCAGGCGGACCAATCACGCTGGTGGGGTAGCGGAGACCGTGGTCAGAGGGTGGTAGAGGGTAGCCGAAGTGAGTCCACGTGTGGGGACGTTGCTGTCAGCGCTGCTGTCACCACTCCGTGGGGACCGGCCAGATCGTTCTGCTCTGTAGGACCATGTCCTCATGTCAGTGACCGAGTTCGCCGGCGTTACCAAGGACAAGGATCGTGGCATCACGTCCCGGGGAGGGCTGTACGAGTTCTGGACCGAGGAGGATGCCCACGTCTACCTTCACGATACCGACTTCAGGCGCCTGACCTACGAGCCCGGCAGGCCGCCGACGTTGGAGCTGGAGTTTGTCTACGACCCACAGTGGACTCCGCCCGAACTGTCGAAGACTCCTGTGGTGGTCTTCCGGTTCGAGGACGTCCGCCTCGTCGATTGGCATGAGGACCAGGAGGGCCATGACCGCGTGACCGCTGCTCCTGATGCCTCACCAGGGCAGGTCGGGCAGTTCGACTGGGACGGCACCGACATGTTCACGCTGGACACCTTCATATTGCGTCTGATCTTTCACGCGCCGCGAGCAGCGGTAACTGTGCGCAGGAAGTAGAACGAGTCCCCGCCATGGCTTCCCTACGCTGAAGATCATCGCGCCTATGTCCTGTGGCGTTGCTGACTGGCCCCGGCATCTCCGCTCAAAGCGCGTTAGCAGCTTGGATCGTGCCCTCCTGGTCGATTCAGCCTGAACCTATGAGTATGGCCAGTCAACCTGAAACGACCGCGGACTGTGGTGAACTGCGACCCAACTGGCTCATCACTTACGTATACGTGAACCGCTCGCCACCACCAGAGTCGATCTTCCTCGCAAAGTATCTGTGCCAGTAGGTGCCAGACACAGTGAGTGCGTAGACGGTCCTCCCGCAGGATGCGTGGGACGCGACGGTTGCCCCCGTTAAGTTCCGGGTTGGGCGGACCGTTGGCACTCGCACTGGATGTCACGCCGGGCCGACTGTGACTCGATGGGGACAGCTGTCGCTCTTGGATAAGTGGACCCATCACCATGAGCACTGCCCGTTCTGGCACGATCGCAGATCGGAAAGACTTCGTTTGCCCAGCTCACAGGCCCAGACAACTGTGTTGGATTGAGACGTATTTTTCGATGCCGAGTCTGCTCGCCGCGTACTACAGACATGATGGGGCTCCACGAACATCCGCGACCTAGAGGAGATCCGATGCCTGCCGAGGCTTCCATCGAACACATGGCCCCCCTCAGAGATCTTGGCGTCATTCTGATGCCGGGCTTGCCCTGGGTGACCCTCATCGTGGTGCTGATCCTCGTCCTGCTGTCAGCTAAGAAGGTACGGAGGGTTGTGAGTGCTCTGATCCCCCTGCTCGCTCTGGAGGCTTATCTCACCCTGTCTCTGAAGGGGAACCAGTGAACACGCCCTCCGTTGGCAACGGCTTCAGCGAAGAGGAACTGATCGACGAACAGGAGCTGATGGCAGAGACAGGGATACCGTCCTCTGCAGCTATATATCAGGATGTGAAACGGGGTAATCTCCCAGAACCTATTCAGAAGCGCCCAAAGAAGTGGTTGCGAGCGGAAGTACTCACCTGCCTGCCGGAGGCTTATATGACGATTGAAGCTGTTGAGGACGCCATGAGTGAGCTGGATAAGCTTGCCGAGTCCATGGCGCGCGATACCCAGGATCGTAGCAAGCGGCAGCAGCCAGGAAAATCCACACCGACGCTGTCAGCGCATGAGGCACGGCTACAAGTTTGCCGTCTCGCACAGGCTCTTGCCGATCAAGCGGCCAGGCTGGTGGCGGTTCCCATCGTTAATAGTCCAACCGGCGTAGACGATAAGTCCTTCACCCAAACCATCCTTCAGATAAATTTACTTTCAGAGCAAGTGTTAAACATGGGGACGGCCTACCTCGCTGCCCAAGGTCGGAACGAAGACGAGCTCGCACAGGGTCTAGATCAGACCTCCAAGGAGGTTCGGCGCCGTCTGCGCACTGCTCGCCAAATACCTACAGGGCTTCCCATGGATTCCCGACAGTTAGACTTCTGGCTAACTCGATACAAGCAAGTATCACCGAATCCAGAATGGCCCGTTGGGGAAAGGCCATCGAACGGACTCGCCCTTCTTTTGATTCAAGATGAATTGCGTCAACTGGACAGACAAGCAGCCATGCTGGAGGAAGAACCGCCAACGCCGACGAAATCGGTAACCCAATTCCAAGTACACCAGAGAAAGGTCGATCTTTACGCTTCACTCATCTATTTGATCGACAAGAAAAAAGAGCCCAAGCTGCACAATCAAGCCCTTAAAGATATTAAGGAATCCCTCGGCGAGGCAAAAGAGGCCTATTTGGATTACCGTCATGCGCGTCCAACGATTGAAGCAAAGTGAGACCGACTGTCGACCAATGATTTCAGGTCCTAGCAGTGTGGATATGCCTTAGCTCTACGGCCGAGCAAGCGTATCATCTCACAATCGAATATGCCGAAGGATAAAAAAAGGATCTCGTTGAAAGTATTTGCCTCTACGGGTGAGCATGATATCGCTTCTCGAAGACACTCTTCATGTAGCTCGGGAAATCCCTGGTACGTTTGTCCGCGAGAGTGATCATGAAAAGCGAGAATTGAATGATCTATTTTATGCTCCTTATAGGTAGCAGCCTCTCTCCTTCGTCGCGCTTTTTTCGCTATGGTAGCGACATAATCAGCAATGATGTCGCTTTTAGTTGCTTCGGTGTAGACTCGGCCGCCTGACATGATTACGAGAGGCGCTGCTCTTCCATCAGATCGTCGTATGTCATGTTTCGGGCCTATATACTGCCAGTGATGAGCGACAAAGCTGGATTTCCAGTGGAGTCGACTTTAAGGCGGCGAGCAAAAATGCCTTCGAGCTCATCTGCTGACTGTGTAGATGTCTGCACGAGATCGACCAGCTCCTTTGCGGCTTTTCTACTATCGCGCCGGCGAAGCCCGCGCCGCTTTAGACCTTCATCCAAAGAGAGGACGGAAATCGTCAGCCCTTCATATCTGTTCTCGATATTCCTTTTTCTAAACTCCACATAAATGTCGTTAACAAAATTGATGTCCTCGGTTCTTCGATTGTAGTTCTGATCTACCTCTGTGAGTTCCACTCCTATTCTCGTTACGCCATAATGAAATAGCCTGTCAGGCGGGTCGGGATCACAGGCAATGTTACCAACGAGATTTGTGTCGCCATCGGTTTCGTATTTATCCATTAACGCTTCGCCGACCAATTTTTCTTGGTCGATCTTAGGTAGCCTTGGAAACCCATAATCAAACACCATTGAAGTCGGCGGTTCTTCCTCTATCATGACTGGATCACATTCACTTTCATGTCATCTCCCAGCCTGTACCGGCCTGGTTGGATAAAGGGCGAAGAGCAACTATCATGGCAGATGATCCGCCGTTCTTCGCCCAAGTAGCTCCTACTAACCTTGCTTTCGATGACTGCCCTGACTCTCTCAAAACCTGAGGCCCATATGGTGCGGTATCTATCCCTCTGATAATTAGGGAAGGGATGAACAGATCATCGATGTTGCCGAATACTTGAGATTCCCCAGATCCGTCTGGAAGCAGGTGAGAAGAAACACAAGATTCACTCACTTTCCTTTCTGATCTACTTGCTGCTCTTTTGTTTACTTTAGCAGCAAGGATTCGCATTGCCTCGGGTGTCCGGTGGCGCGCAATCTCGTCTGTCAGGTCAGCGATCTCATCTTCATCTGTTGCACATCTTTGTCCAGTAACAAAGCACTCCACTTTTCGGATACGGACATGAGTCACGAACAGCCGATCAGCAGGCACAGGAAGGTCCGGACCACGCAAGCTCTGATAATTTGATATAGCATATATGTGTGGCACTTTTCGCTCGTATGCAAGAAGCGTAAACGTATGCCTCCTATACTTCTCCGGTATTCGTCTTAGCCACACACTCCCCTTATCTCTTATTCCTTCAACCACTTCTTTCATTGATCGGTTTCCGGGTTTATGGGCAAGCGCTCCTCCTAGCCATTCAGCGATCTTATGACTACCCCATTCAGCGACGCCTGTGTAGCATAGCAATCCAGACCATTCTGCGTAGTGAAGGACTACTTGCTTTTGCGCTGAGCTACTACGAATCCCTCCTGTATCGTTATATGTTAGGCGAAAGTCCGAAGTTTGCACTGCGACAGATCGAGTGGCAAGAGAAATATTGAGCGTCATGTAAATGTCGACTATCTTTCTATTTTCTTCCAACGTCCGACGAATATTTTTTGAATGCATGCCAATCTAACTCTGCATACGCAAGATTCACACTTTAAGGGTAGGTGCGATCATAGTGCAAATCGTTATGATTAATCACCCATTTGGAAAACCCCGTTTCGTTTTTTCTAACTCGCCATGCCACAGGTAGGAGCCATTTCGTTGTGCCCCTGAGTCCCCGTGGTTCCTCTAAGGCTCTCCTGGTGGGTACGCAGAGCTTGAGGCCCAGACCTTCGACCGGTCGTCGTACGAGCTGGTGGAGATCCGTCTACGGCTCCACGTCTATCCCATCCTCGGGGAGAGGGAACTGCGGGCGCTGCGTCCCAGCCTTCTTCAGGCGTGGTTGCGCGGTCTTCAGAAGAAGCTCGCCCCGAACTACGTCCGGACCGTCTTCGCTCACCTGTCCGCACTCCTGAACGCCGCCGTGGATGACGGGGTGATCCCTAAGAACCCCTGTCATGCGGGATCGGTGAAGCCGCCGAGAGCGGAATCCAAGAAGATCACGCCGTGGTCGGTGGAGCAGGTGAAGACCGTCGCCGGTGCCGTCGCACGACGTTACGAGGTGATGGTCCAGGCGGCTGCGACGCTCGGCCTCCGTCAAGGTGAGGCGTTCGGCCTGGCTGTCGATGACATCGACCTGGCGGCCGGAGTCGTCCACGTGCGGCGGCAGGTCAAGATGCTGAACGGCCGTCATATGCTCTTCGCCCCACCCAAGGGCGGCAAGGTCCGTGACGTTCCCCTGCCGGAGAGCCTTGCCCTGCGTCTCTCCGATCACCAACTGGCCTTCCCGCCGGTCGAGATCACGTTGCCCTGGCGGATGCTGGAAGGACCGCCGCACTCGGCAGAGCTGATCTTCACGACCAGGCTGCACAGCCTGATCAACCGGACTGAGTTCAACCGCTTCGTCTGGAAGCCGACCTTGATCAAGGCGGGCATCCCGACAACCCGTGAGAACGGCTTCCACATGCTCCGCCACCACTTCGCCTCGGTGCTCCTGGAGCGGGGGGTGTCCATCAAGGCCGTGGCCGACTTCCTCGGGCACGCCGACCCCGGATTCACCCTGCGGACCTATACACACCTGATGCCCTCCAGCGAGGACCGCATGAGGCAGGTCATCGAGGACGCGTGGGCGACGGGCCGAAGTGCCCTGGATGTGCCCTGAGAGTCCCACACAACGAGATCACCGCAGGTCAGAAGCCTGGCAGCTCAGAACATCGAGATGTGGACGTGGTCGATGTGGTTGGCGGTGTTGCCGCCTCGGTTGGACATCATCTTCCAGCCGGCGCCGGTGCGGACGTCGTAGTACTTCTGCTGCCAGATGATGTACATGACCCCGAGGCGGTTGCCGTTGTCGATGGCCCACTGGGCGAGGCGGTTGCCGCGGTCCATGGCGTCCTCCGCGGGGACGCTGCCGCCGGTGCTCATCATGAAGTCGCAGGCCCGGCCGCTGCCGTGGTCGCCGGGGTCGCCGGAGCGCAGGCAGCCGTAGCCGTACGGCATGGGGAAGGTCTGCAGCACGAGGTTGCGCATGGTGATCGTACGGGGGGTCAGGCCGCCGCTGCCGGAAGGGGTCTGGAAGCCGTACTTGGCCAGGAGCTTCTCGATCCTGACCCGCTGCCGTTTGAGGTCGGCGATGTCCTTCTTGAGCTTGACGATCTTCGTGTCGGCCGACTTCTCCGCGGCCTTGGCCTTCTTGATGAGCTCTTTGACCCGGTTGAGCTGGGTGGCGCGGCGGCTGGCCAGGTAGGACATGGTCGCGGCCTGGCCGAGGGCCAGGTTGGCGTTGCCCTGGAAGCTCAGCAGGTTGCCGTCGTCGAGGGCGCCGCCCATGTAGGTGGTCTGGGCGAAGCGCACGACGTCGGTCTCTGCGTTGGCCAGGGCGCGCCTGAGGCTCTTGGCGTTGGCCGTGGCCTTGCTGGCCTGGACCCGGGTCTCCTCAAGGCTCTGCACCTGGCCGCGGTAGCTCTTGTTGAGCGCGGCGGCCTCCTGGGTCAGCTTCTTGAGCTCGGCCTCGGGGCTGGGTTTGGCGGCCCGGAGGGGGGCGGCACCGGCGACGGCGGGCGACAGGAGCAGCACGGTGAGTGCGGCAGCCAATGCGGCTGCGCGAGTCGGCCTCACGCTTCGCTCACCTCCGGAGCCCCCTCATGGACGGAGCGAAACTATAGGAGACGATCTTGAAGCTCGCCACCGGAACGGAGGAACTCGCGCACCATTGATGAACTATCTACCGTTTTAAGGTGATTTAAACAAGCACTATGGGACATGTCACTCCTGTCACTCTGGAGAATCCTCACACAGAACGCACCCCTCCACCCGGGGGACGAAAACGTCTCGGCTCAGGGCGCGGGGCGTCTCAGCGGGGCGTCTCAAGCGCAAGACCCAAGCCTGTCCCCGCCCGAGGCGCGAGGACGTCTCGGCTCAGGGCACGAAGACACCGACCACCCTTGTCATCAGCGACAGAACATGATTCGGTCTCAAGCAGCGGCGGGGCGCGTGGCGCCCTGCCCAGCGGATGGAACCGTCCGAGAATCACGACTCTGGCCCGCCCACCAGGAGGCAACACATCATGCGCCAGCACGACACGCTCTTCATCGGAGGCGACTGGGTGGCCCCCGCCGGGACCGGCATCATCGACGTCGTCTCCCCCCATACCGAGGAGGTCGTCGGCCGGGTTCCCGACGGCACCCCCGCCGACATGGACCGGGCGGTGGCCGCCGCCCGCCAGGCGTTCGACCACGGCCCGTGGCCCAGGATGACGATGGCCGAGCGCGCGGCCGTCGTCGGCAGGCTCGCCGAGATCTACGCGGCCCGCCAGGGCGAGATGGCCGGGCTCATCACCCTGGAGATGGGCTCCCCGATCACCTTCTCCCAGCTGGCGCAGGCCCCGCAGCCGCTCGGCATGCTCCAGTACTACGCCGAGCTGGGCAAGACCTTCCCCGTCGAGGAGGAGCGCCCCGGCACCTTCGGCACCGTGACCGTCCGCCGCGAGCCGGTGGGCGTGGTCGCCGCCGTGGTCCCGTGGAACGTCCCGCAGTTCGTCATCATGATCAAGCTGGCCCCCGCCCTCGTCGCGGGGTGCACGATCGTGGTCAAGCCCGCGCCCGAGACCCCGCTCGACTCCTACCTGCTGGCCGAGATGGTCAAGGAGGCGGGCATCCCCGACGGCGTCGTCAACATCGTCGCCGCCGGGCGCGAGACGAGCGAGTACCTGATCTCCCACCCGGACGTGGACAAGGTCGCCTTCACCGGTTCCACCGCCGCCGGGCGGCGCATCGCGGCGATCTGCGGCGAGCAGCTCAAGCGCTGCACCCTGGAGCTGGGCGGCAAGTCCGCGGCGATCATCCTGGACGACTGCGACCTGCCCTCCGCGATGGGCTTCCTGTCGATCGCCTCGCTGATGAACAACGGCCAGGCCTGTGTCGCCCAGACCCGCATCCTGGCCTCGCGCAACCGCTACGACGAGGTCGTGGACGCGGTCTCGGCGATGGTACGGGGCATGCCGGTCGGCGACCCGTCCGACCCGGCGACCGGCATCGGCCCGATGGTCGCCAAGCGGCAGCAGGAGCGGGTCGAGGGCTACATCAAGATCGGCATCGACGAGGGCGCCAAGCCCGTCGTCGGCGGCCTGGAGCGCCCTCACGAGCGTGGCTGGTACGTGGCCCCGACCGTCTTCGCGGGAGCCACCAACGAGATGCGCATCGCCCGTGAGGAGATCTTCGGGCCGGTCCTGGCGGTGATCCCGTACGAGGACGAGAAGGACGCGATCCGGATCGCCAACGACAGCGACTACGGCCTGGCCGGGACGGTGTGGACCGCCGACACCGAGCACGGCATGGACGTCGCCCGCCAGGTCCGCGCCGGCACCTACGGCGTCAACCTCTTCATGATCGAGAACAGCTCGCCCTTCGGCGGCTTCAAGGGCAGCGGCCTCGGCCGCGAGCTGGGCCCGGAGGGACTGTCGGCCTACCTGGAGTACAAGTCGATCGCCCGCCTGGGCTGAGACGCCCCGCCGGCGGGCCGGGTCCGCCCGCCCCGGGACGCGCCGGGTCAGGCCCCGCGAAAACCGTTCGGGTGTGCCCGTACGGCTCGTGACGAGCCGTACGGGCACATCGCCGGATGGACCGCCCAGCGCACCCCCGCGACGCTGGGCGACCATCCGACCACGAGAAGTATGTCCCACGACGAGCGCCGAGCGATGGTTCGGGTCCCGCGGACTTCTCCCGGCGGATTCCATTCATCCGCTGTCGTGGTAGACGTCTTTTATCCGCGATTGGTTCGGGAAACGACGGAAAGAGTTTGCCGGGCGATCTCGAACTCCTCGTCCGTGGGGATCACCGCGACCTTCACGGCCCCGTCGTCGGCGGAGATCAGCGTGTCGCCGCGCGCGTTGCGCACCGGGTCCACGGCGATGCCGAGCGCCCCGAGACCGGCCAGCGCCCGCTCCCTGACCAGGGCGGAGTTCTCCCCGACGCCGCCGGTGAAGGCGATGACGTCGACCGTGCCGAGGACGGCGTAGTAGGCGCCGACGTACTTGCGGAGCCGGTGGCAGTAGACCGAGACGGCCAGTTCGGCGTCCGGGTCGCCCTCGGCCAGCCGCTCCGTCACCGCGCGCATGTCGTTGTCGCCGCAGAGACCGAGCATGCCGCTGCGCCGGTTGAGCAGCGTGTCGATCTCGTCGAGGGACATGCCTCCGGTGCGTGCCAGGTAGAGGACCACCGCCGGGTCCAGGTCGCCGCTGCGGGTCCCCATGACGAGACCTTCGAGCGGGGTCATGCCCATGGACGTGTCCACGCACCTCCCTGCGGACACCGCCGAGGCGCTGGCCCCGTTGCCGAGGTGCAGGACGATCACGTTGGCCCCGGGCCCGCCCGCGAGGAGGGCGGCCTCGCGGGAGACGTACGCGTGTGAGGTGCCGTGGAAGCCGTACCGCCGCACCCCCAGCCGCGCGGCCACCTCGCGGTCGATCGCGTACGTCGAGGCGGCCGGGGGGATCGTGGCGTGGAAGGCGGTGTCGAAGACGGCGACCTGCGGCAGGTCGGGGCGGAGCCGCCGGGCGACCTCGATGCCCGCCAGGTTGGCGGGGTTGTGCAGGGGCGCGAGCGGGACGAGCTTTTCGATCCCCCTGACCACCTCGTCGGTGATCAGCGTGGGCCGGGTGAAGGCCGTGCCCCCGTGCACCACCCGGTGCCCGATCGCGGTGAGCTCGGGGGAGTCGAGCCCCAGGCCGTCGGCGGCCAGCCGGGCGGCGACGGCCTCCAGTGCCGCCCGGTGGCCGGCCACCGGGGAGCCCGGCTCGCCGACGCGCTCCACCGTTCCCGAGGCCAGCCGCTCGGCGCCGGACAGGAGCCGGTACTTCAGGGAGGAGGACCCGGAGTTGAGGACCAGCACCCGGCCTGGCTCCTCGCCCGGGTCGCTCGGGGCGCCTCGCTCGCTCACGGGGTGACCTCCTGCGCCTGTACGGCGGTGATGGCGACGGTGCTCACGATGTCGGTGACCAGGGCCCCGCGCGACAGGTCGTTGACCGGCCTGCGCAGCCCCTGCAGGACCGGCCCGACCGCGACGGCACCGGCCGAGCGCTGCACGGCCTTGTAGGTGTTGTTGCCGGTGTTCAGGTCCGGGAAGATCAGCACGGTCGCCCGCCCCGCGACCTGTGACCCGGGCAGTTTGGCGGCCGCGACCCTGGCGTCCACCGCCGCGTCGTACTGGACGGGCCCCTCGACCAGCAGGTCGGGCGCCCGTTCGGCGACCAGGGCGGTGGCGGCGCGGACCTTGTCGACGTCGGCGCCGCTGCCGGACTCGCCGGTGGAGTAGGACAGCATCGCGATCCTCGGCTCGACGCCGAACCGCCTCGCCGTACGGGCCGAGGAGATCGCGATGTCGGCGAGCGTCTCGGCGCCGGGGTCGGGGTTGATCGCGCAGTCGCCGTAGACGAGGACCCGGTCGGCCAGGCACATGAAGAACACCGAGGAGACGACCGAGGTGTCGGGAACCGTCTTGATGATCTGGAAGGCGGGCAGGATCGTGGCGGCCGTGGTGTGCGCGGCCCCGGAGACCATGCCGTGCACCAGGCCCCGGTGCAGCATCATCGTGCCGAAGAAGTTGACGTCGGCGACCACGTCCAGGGCGAGCTCGGCGGTCATGCCCTTGTGGGCCCTCAGCTCGGCGTACTCGGCGGCGAACGACTCCCGCAGCGGCGAGGTGAGCGGGTCGGTGACGGTCACGCCCGACAGGTCGAGGCCGAGGTCGCCGATCCTCCGGCGGACCACGTCCTCCCTGCCGAGAAGGGTGATGTCGACGATGCCGCGCCGCAGGAGGATGTCGGCCGCCCGCAGGATGCGGTCGTCCTCGCCCTCCGGCAGCACGATGTGCCGCCGGTCGGCCCGCGCCCGTTCCAGCAGGGTGTGCTCGAACATCATCGGGGTGACCCGTTCGGAGCGGGTCAGCTCGATCCTGTCGGCCAGACCGGCCGCGTCCACGTGCGCCTCGAAGTGGCCGAGGGCCGTCTCGATCTTGCGCGGGTTGTCGGCGGTGAGCCGTCCCTCCAGCCCGGCCAGGGTGGTCGCCACGGTGAAGCTGTCCTCCTTGGCCGCGAGCACCGGCACGCCGGGCGCCAGACGGGCTGTGAGCTCCCGTACGGCCTCGGTGGGCCTCTCCCCCACCGTGAGGACGACCCCGGCCGGTCTCGCCGTACCGGCCGCCTCGACGGCCAGCGAGACCAGCAGCAGGTCCGCGCGGTCGCCCGGCGTGATCACGAGCGCGCCGTCGGCGAGGTGCTCCAGGAACACCGGGAGCGTGGCGCCGCCGAACACGAACCCGAGCACGTCGCGCGACAGGCCGTCCCCGCCCTGGATCAGCTCGGCGTCCACCGCCCGCATGACCTGCCCGACGGTCGGCGCCGACAGCGACGGGTGTTCGGGGACGGCGTAGCTGGGCACCGGCAGGTCGCACTCGATGACCGTGCCCTCGGGCACCCGGTTGGCGATCACCGCGAGCACCGTGCAGCCCAGGTCGGAGAAGACCTGGTAGCCGGTACGCATCTCCGTCGCGATCTCCTCGGCGTCGTCGCCGTGCGCGCCCACCACCACGATCACCGGTGCGCCGAACTCGGCGGCCAGGCGGGCGTTGAAGGCGAGCTCGCGCGGCAGGTCGTCGGTGTCGAAGGAGCTGCCGAGCACGAGCAGGGCGTCGCACTCGCGTTCCAGGGTGTGGAAGCGGGCGACCAGGCGGCCGATGAGCTCCTCGGCGCCCCGCTCGGCGTAGATCTCCGCGGCGTCCTCGGCGGTCACCCCGGTCGCCGAGGCGGCGGGGCGGTATCTGGCCTTGAGCAGCTCCAGGGTGCGGTCCTCGCCGCCCCCGGTGATCGGCCGGAAGACCCCGATGCGGTCGGCCCGCCCGGTCAGCAGCTCCATCAGGCCGAGCTCGACGATCTGCCTGCCGTCTCCCCGCCCAAGACCCGCAACGTAGATGCTCCGCATGTGTCCCTTTCCGCGCCGCTGCCCGCCGCCGTCACATCGACATCGCCGTCCGGTCAATTCTCGCGAGGCATACGGTCAATCTTCACGAGGATAGACAGCTTCCGGGTGACCGAAACGGGCCGCGGCCCATCTCCCGATGCGGCGGACCAGCTCCGGGGTGGCCGCCGACTCCGCGTGGCCGAAGCCGGGTTCGATCCACAGCTCCTTCGGCTCGTTCGCGGCCTCGTAGATCTGGTACGCGTGGTCGAGGGGGAAGAACCGGTCCGCGTCGCCGTGCACGACCAGGAGCGGCGCCGGTGAGATCTTCGCGGCCGCCTCGTACGGCGCCAGCGGCAGCGGGTCCCACACCCCCTTCATGATCCGGGTGCGCTTGCCCAGCCGCGCGGCCAGCCGCCCGATCGGCCTCTCGATCGCCCAGTGCACCTGCCGCATCGGCCTGGTCCCCCGGTAGTACCAGCGCGCGGGCGCGCTCACCGACACCACCGCGTCCGGGCCGCCCATCACCCCCGCGTGCCGTACGGCGACCGCGCCGCCCATGGAGAACCCGACGGTCACGACCCGCCGGTAGCCGACCAGCCGCGCGTGCCGTACCGCCGCCTCCACGTCGAGGATCTCCAGGTCGCCCACGGTCGACCGGCCCCCGGAGCGGCCGTGTCCCCTGAAGTCGAACGCCACCACCCCGCCGAACCCGCTGAGCACGTGGGCGATGCGGCGCGTGGCGCGGTCCCTGAGCGATCCGGTGAACCCGTGGGCCAGGACGATCCCGAGGTCGTCCGCGCCGCGCGAGGGGGTGTGGGCGGCGTCTATCCGCAGATTGTCCCGGGTTCTCAGCATTACGGGAAACGACGGTGCGAGAGGCATGGATCCGAGCTTAGGGAGTGCCGGACGCCCGGCCGCGGACCGGTCCGCCGTACCTGACACGGGTCGCCGCCGGGTCACCGCAGGGGGGTCGGAGAGGTGTCCGGAGGGTGAATTGGCGCACTTCATCTGCCGGAGGCGTGAGAGCGATTGTCCGGATCAACTAAAATGGGAGGGCCGCACTGTCCGCGGCCAGCCTCCACGATCACAGAGTGAGACTCCATCATGCCTTTGAACAGCCGCGACGACCTGCGGAACATCGCGATCATCGCGCACGTCGACCACGGCAAGACCACTCTCGTGGATGCCATGCTCTGGCAGTCGGGCGCCTTCCGCGTCAACCAGGACGTGGACGACCGCGTCATGGACTCCAACGACCTCGAACGCGAGAAGGGGATCACCATTCTCGCGAAGAACACCGCCGTCAAGCACGGCGGCATGACGCTCAACATCATCGACACCCCCGGCCACGCCGACTTCGGCGGCGAGGTCGAGCGGGGCCTGTCCATGGTCGACGGTGTCGTGCTGCTGGTCGACGCCTCCGAGGGGCCGCTGCCGCAGACCCGCTTCGTGCTGCGCAAGGCGTTCGCCGCCAAGATGCCGGTCATCCTGTGCATCAACAAGGTCGACCGCCCCGACGCCCGGATCAAGGAGGTCGTGGACGAGGTCTACGAGCTCTTCATCGACCTGGACGCCACCGAGGACCAGATCGACTTCCCGATCGTCTACGCCTCGGCCAAGGCCGGGCGCGCCTCGCTCAACCGTCCCGAGGACGCCGGGATGCCGGACTCCGAGGACCTTGAGCCGCTGTTCGACGTCATCAAGAGCACGATCCCGGCCCCGGTGTACGACCCGGAGGCCCCGCTGCAGGCGCACGTCACCAACCTCGACGCCTCGTCCTACCTGGGCAGGATCGCGCTCTGCCGCGTCCACCAGGGCACCATCAAGAAGGGCCAGCAGGTCGCCTGGTGCCGCACCGACGGCAGCATCCAGCGGGTGAAGATCACCGAGCTGCTGATGACCGACGCGCTGGAGCGCAAGCCCGCCGAGGAGGCGGGTCCCGGCGACATCATCGCGATCGCCGGCATCCCGGACATCATGATCGGCGAGACCCTCGCCGACCCCGAGGACCCGCGCCCGCTGCCCCTCATCACGGTCGACGAGCCCGCGATCTCCATGACCGTCGGCACCAACACCTCGCCGCTGGTCGGCCGGGTGAAGGGCTCCAAGGTCACCGCCCGCATGGTCAAGGACCGGCTCGACAAGGAGCTCGTCGGCAACGTGTCGCTGCGCGTCCTGCCGACCGACCGTCCCGACGCGTGGGAGGTGCAGGGCCGTGGCGAGCTGGCGCTGGCCATCCTGGTCGAGCAGATGCGCCGCGAGGGCTACGAGCTGACCGTCGGCAAGCCGCAGGTCGTCACCAAGGTCATCGACGGCAAGGTCCACGAGCCGGTCGAGCGGGTGACCATCGACTGTCCCGAGGAGTACCTCGGGGCGATCACCCAGCTGCTCGCCGTCCGCAAGGGCCGCATGGAGCACATGACCAACCACGGCACCGGCTGGATCCGCATGGAGTTCGTGGTCCCGGCCCGCGGCCTGATCGGCTTCCGCACCGAGTTCCTCACCGAGACCCGGGGCACCGGCATCGTGAACCACGTGTTCGAGGACTACGAGCCGTGGTTCGGCGAGCTGCGCACCCGCAACAACGGCTCGCTGGTCGCCGACCGGCCGGGCCCGGTGACCCCGTTCGCCATGCTGAACCTGCAGGAGCGCGGCGTCCTGTTCGTCCAGCCGACCACCGAGGTCTACGAGGGCATGATCGTCGGTGAGAACTCGCGCTCCGACGACATGGACGTGAACATCACCAAGGAGAAGAAGCTCACCAACATGCGCTCCTCGACGAGCGACACGACGGAGACGCTGATCCCGCCGCGCCAGCTCTCGCTGGAGCAGGCGCTGGAGTTCATCCGCGAGGACGAGTGCGTGGAGATCACCCCGGAGAACGTGCGCATCCGCAAGGTCGTCCTCGACGCCTCGACCCGCGCCCGGACCACCGCCCGCGCCAAGCGGACCAACTGACCCACCTGCCGCACCTGACCCACCGCGCCGCCTCCGCTCCACGGCGCCCGCTTCACACCGTCCCGCCGGGCACACCCGGCGGGACGGTTCCGTTTGATCCCCGAACGACCCCGCACGCCACGACTTTGCCTGGTGAGGCGGCGTGGTGCCCTCGATTCCCGTCCCCCGAAGGGTAGGAACCCTGTGCTGGCCGCTCCCCGTCACGGCAGGGGAGCCCAGGACTCGTACGGGGGATATCTCATGTTTCACAGAACCTGTCTCGCCCTGACCGTCGCGCTCGGCGCGCTGGCGGCCGGTACCCTGCCGGCCGCCCAGGCGACCTCGCGGACACCCGGGATCTCACAGGGGTCGGCGCCGTCGGCCAAGGCCGTCATCAAGAACACGGCCGGGAAGAACATCGGCTTCCTGCGCATCGACCACAGGCCGGGCGACAAGTCCAGGCTGACGGTCACCGTCGCCGGCCTGCGCGCCGGATACCACGGCTTCCACGTCCACGCGAAGGGAGTCTGCGACCCCGGGGCGATCGACCCGGTCACCCGCAGCCCCTTCGCCAGCGCGGGCCCGCACTTCACCATCCCGCCGGTCGCGCACAGCGGGCACTCCGGAGACCTGCCCAACCTCCTCGTCGCCGCCGACGGCACCGGCGAGGCGACCGTCGTGACCGACCGCTTCCGGGTGGCGCAGCTCTTCGACGCCGACGGCAGCTCCGTCGTCGTCCACGCCCTGCCGGACAACCACTCCAACATTCCCGACCGCTACAGCCACCAGGGCCCTCCGAGCGGTGTCGGCCCGGACGCGGAGACCCTCAAGGCGGGAGACTCCGGCGGGCGCGTCGCCTGCGGTGTGATCACCAGGAACCAGTGATTCCCAACCGTTCCACAAGAGCGGCCGGGCAGGATTCCGTACCGAAAGGGGGATCACCATGCAGGTTTTGACCGGCCGGATGCACCTGGCCCTGCTCCTCGCGTGGGCGGCCTTCGCCGCGCTCGTGACGCTGCTCGGCTGACGTCCCTTCCGGTACGGCTCCCTCCCGGGGGGGCGGCGCCGTACCGGATCGGGCCGCCCGGGAAGCCCTGGGAGGGCTTCCCCGCGCCGAGGGACCGGCCTGCCCGCCTCATCCCCGAAATCCCCGAAATCCCCGAACCGCGCCCCCGGCCCGCCCGATAGCGGCGGGCACCCGGCTCGCCCGATACCCGCGGGCACCCGATGACCGGGCGTCAGGGGCTCTCGCGCGGCAGCTCGACGGTGATCGTCAGGCCGCCCTCCTCGCGGGAGCCCGCGGTCACGGTGCCGCCGTGGGCCTCGGCGACGACCCTGACGATCGACAGTCCCAGGCCGCTGCCGCGATCGGAACGCAACCGGTCGCCGTGGAGCCGCCGGAACGGCTCGAAGATCGTCTCGATCTCGTAGTGCGGTACGGGCAACCCGGTGTTCGCCACCACCAGCTCCACCCGGTCGGCGCGCTGCCTGGTGGTCACCCACACCTGGCCGCCGCCGTGGTTGTGCCGGATCGCGTTCTCCACGAGGTTCTGCACGAGCCTCTCGACCAGCACCGGTTCACCGGCGGTCGGCGCGGGGTCCAGCAGCCGGTGGATGGTCACCTCGTGTTCTCCCGCCTCCTTGCCCGCCAGGTCGAGCACGTGCTCGACCACGTCGGTCAGGTCGAAGGGGCGGCGGTCGAGGACCGCCTGCTCGCCCTCCGTCAGGGCGAGCAGGCCGTCGATCAGCCTCTCGTGCCGGGCGTTGACCAGCAGCAGGGACTCGCCGAGCCGCTTGACGTCCTCGGTCGCGTCGGGCCGCCTGACCGCCACGTCCACCAGGGTGCGGTTGATGGTGAGCGGGGTGCGCAGCTCGTGGGAGGCGTTGGCGACGAAGCGCCGCTGGCCGTCGAAGGAACGGGCCAGGCGGCCGACGATGGTGTCGACGATGTCGACGAGTTCCCTGACCTCGTCGTCCGACCCGGCGTAGGTGATGCGGCCGGTGAGGTCATGGCTCTGGGCGATGTCCCTCGCGCTCTCGGTGACCGACCTGACGGGGCGGAGCGCCCAGCCCGCGGCCCGCCAGCCGACCACCGTCGCGACCCCGGCGGCCACGAGCACCGTGAGGCCGCCCACGGTGAGGACCTTGCTGATCGTGTCGGCCTGGTAGACGCGCCTGACCTGCGCGACCCGCTGCTCCGCCACCCGGTACTCGGGATGTTCCGGCCTGTAGTGGAAGTCCGCGACCCGGATGTAGTCGGGATGCCGCAACCCGTCGCGGGGCTCCAGGCTCTGCCGTACGAGGAAGGCGAGTCCCGCGACCAGGACGACACCGAGGTAGAGGAAGACCGTGCCACAGGCCACGGCGAACCGGAAACGAACGCTCTTCCTCATGGAATGCGGTATCCCACGCCCGTGACGGTCTCGATGACCGGTGGATCGCCGATCTTCCGGCGCAACTTCATCATCGTCGTCCGCACGGTGTTGGTGAACGGGTCGGTGTGCTCGTCCCACACCTTCTCCAGCAGCGTCTCGCTGGAGACCACCGCCCCACCGGCGCGCAGCAGCTCGGCCAGCACACCGAACTCCTTACGGGCGAGCGGCACGTAGCGCCCGTCACGGAACACCTGCCGGTGGGCCCGGTCCAGGCTGATGCCCGCCCGCTCCAGCAGCGGCGGGTCGGCGGGCCGCACGCGGCGGCCCAGCGCGTGCACGCGGGCCGTCAGCTCCTCGAACGCGAACGGCTTGGGCAGGTAGTCGTCGGCCCCGAGGGACAGGCCCGCCACCCGTGAGCGCACGTCGCCCGCCGCGGTGAGCATGATGATCCGCACGTGGGCCCCGTCGGCGACCACGGTCCTGCACACGTCGTCGCCGTGCACGCCCGGCAGGTCACGGTCCAGGACGAGCACGTCGTAGTCGTGGAGCCGCAGCCGCTCCAGCGCCGCCTCCCCGTCGTAGGCGACGTCGACGGCGAACGCCTCCCCGCGCAATCCCTCCGCGATCGAGTCGGCGAGCATCAGCTCGTCCTCGACGACCAGCACCCGCAAGACGCCTCCCCCGGCTCCGAATCGCGCCAGCGTGCCATAGACGGCATAACGCGGACATAACCGATTTCGGTGACGGCAAGATTATCGGCTGATCGCTGGACTGCTCCCACCGTGCCGGGAATTCCCCGGCCTCGGAACGGGGGATCCATCCATGCTCACCTCACCCGGCGGGACCCGGGCCCTGCCCGCCCCGCCAGAAGGGGGCGGTCCACGCGACCGCCTCCGCGCCCTCCGCGCTCTCCACGCCCTCCGCGACGCTCTCGGCGGCCACCGGCTGTTCACCGTCGTGATCGTCATGGCGGCGGGGCTCCGCGGCCTCGTCATGCTCGGCTACGACACCGTCCAGCTCTACTGGTACGACTCCTTCACCTATCTGAACACGGCCGTCCACCTGGAACCGTCCGGCGCGTTCCACCCGGCCGGGTACCCCTTCCTGCTGCGGCTGCTGCTGCCCTTCCACAGTGTGGAGCTCGTCGCGGGCGTCCAGCACGCCATGGGCCTCGGCACGGGTCTGATGATCTATCTGGTGCTGCGCCGCCACTCGCTCCCCGGGTGGGGAGCCACCCTGGCGGCCCTGCCCGTGCTGTTCAACCCCGCCTTCCTCAGGCTCGAACACGCCGTGCTGTCCGACACCCAGCTCATCTTCCTCATCACCGCCGCCCTGACGGTCCTGATGTGGCGGGCCAGGCCGTCGGCGCGGGCGGCCGCCGTGGCGGGCCTGCTGCTGGCACTGGCCGGGCTCACCCGCACGGCCGCGGTGCCGCTGCTGGGACTGGTCCTGCTCCACCTGCTCCTGCGGCGGGCCGGGCGGCGACGGGTGGTGGCGCTGGCCGTCGCCGGGCTGCTGCCGCTCGCGGCCTACGCGGGCTGGTACCAGCAGCACCACGGGCGGTTCGCGCTCAGCGGCTCCGACGGCGTGGCGCTGTGGGCGCGCACGATGACGTTCGCCGACTGCTCGGTGATCAGGCCACCGGCGAGGGAGGCGGTCCTCTGCCCGAACGGCACCGTCGTCGACGCCGCGTCCGAGTACGTCTGGGCTCCCGGCGCCTCGCTCAACAGGTTGCCGGGAGGCCGGTTCGCCCACAACGACCTGGCCAGGTCCTTCGCGCTGCGCGCCATCGCCGCCCAGCCGCTGGACTATCTCCGCGAGGTCGCCCGCGACACCTCGCTCACCTTCGCGGCGACCCCGGTCCGCCATCCCCTGCGCGTCTCCCCCGCCCTGACGTTCCCCGTCGGCTCCTGGCCGCTGCCCGCCTTCCCGCTGATCGACCAGGTGCGGAAGGAGTACGACGGCGACATCCGGGGGATGTCGTCGGCCGAGCCTTACGGGAGCCTCCTGGGCACGTACCACTATCCCGGCGTCCTGCACGGCCCGCTGCTCGGCGTGCTCCTGCTGCTCGGCGGCCTCGGAGCCATCGGGCGGGGGCGCCCGGCCCTGCTGCCGTGGGCGGTGGCCGTCTTCCTGCTCCTCGCCCCGATCGCCGTGCTGGACTTCGACCACCGCTACGTGCTGCCGTCGATCCCGATGGCCTGCCTCGCGGCGGCCCTGGCCGTGGCGGGCCTCAGCCGCCGAGCTCGCGCCTGCGCCGCAGCAGGGCGGCGCGGTCGGCGCGGGCCCTGAGCAGGACGGCCACCGCGAGCACGGCCAGCGTCGCGGCGACGGCGACCCCCGCCGTACCCGCCCAGGTGCCCCTCGTGGCCGCGACGGCGGCCGTGCCCGCCGTCAGCAGGCCCGTCGCGGCCACCGCGAGCCAGGCGGCGATCACCCGGTCGAGGGCGAACAGTGGCGTCCTGCGGGTCAGCGCCCAGGCCCCGTAACCGGCCCAGCTCAGGCCGATCGCGACCAGCGCGCCGAAGGCCAGGTGCGTACGGCCCGGCAGGGCGGGCTCCGTGGCCCACAGCAGGCCGGTGAACAGCGCGCCGCCCAGGCCGCCGAGCAGTGCCGCGACGTTGCCGATCCTGCGGCGCAGCGACAGCGGCCCCGACAGCCTGCCGATCATGTCCTCCGCGTTCATCTCCGGTATCCCCTCTCCGTGAGCCGGTCGCGCAGCATGCGCCGCGCGCGGGACAGGCGTGACTTGACCGTGCCGACGGGGACGGCGCAGATCTGCGCGCAGTCCTCCAGGGAGAGGTCCTGCAGGTAGAACAGCACGAGGACCTCCCGTTCCCTGACCGGCAGCCCCGACAGGCCCGCGAGCAGGTCCGCGCGGTCCACGAGGGCGTCGGCGGGATCGGCGAGGTCGCCGGGGTCGGCGGATGCCCGCTCCTCCTCCGCCGGGACCTCCGGCCTGGCGTACTCCTCGCGGAGCCGGTCGGCCACCGCGCGCCTCGCGATCGTGAACAGCCAGGGCGCGAACCTGCCCGGCTCCCTCAGGCGCGGCAGCCCGCGCACCACGGCCACCCAGACCTCCTGGGCCACGTCGTCGGCCCGCGAGGGCCCCAGCATGCCCCGTACGTAGTTCCACACCGGATCGTGCCAGGCCCGCACCAGCTCGGCGAACGCCTCGCGCTCGCCGAGCCGGCACCGGACCACCAGCAGTTCGTCGGTCACCCTGCCTCCTCACCCGGGACAGTCGGGAAACGGGCGCGGCGGGTTCACGCCTCCTCCGCCGGTTCTCTCCGCGGGCCTTCGACCGGCCCCCGTCACCGGCTGCTGTAGTACTTCCTGCCCGGCGCGGGACGCCCACCGTACAGCTCGGACAGCGTCACGAACCTGTACCCCCTGGCGGCGAAGTCGTCCAGCACCCGGGGGACGGCCTGGACCGTGGAACGGTGGATGTCGTGCATCAGCACGATGGAACCCGGCCCGGCCCCGATCGCGCGCCGGGCGACGACCGAGGGGTCGTGGTCACGCCAGTCGAGCGTGTCGACGTCCCACAGGATCTGGGCGAGCCCCAGCTGGCGGCTCTCGGCGGCGACCCTGGGGTCGGTCAGCCCGTACGGCGGGCGCATGAGGATCATCGTGACCCCGGTCGCCTGCTTGACGAGCCACTGGGTACGGCCCAGCTCCTCCCTGATCGCGGTCTGTGACAGCAGGGGCAGCTGCGGGTGGTCCCAGGTGTGGTTGCCCAGCTCGTGCCCCTCGGTCACCATCCTGCGGAGGGTGTTCTCGCCGTCGCCGAAGGCCATCCGCCCGATGACGAAGAAGGTCGCCCTGGCCCGGTATCCGGCGAGGATGTCGAGCAACGACTCGGTGTAGGCCCCCGGCCCGTCGTCGAAGGTCAGCGCCACGCACCTGATCCGGTCGCAGTTGATCCGGCGCGCCCGCGGGGAGACGGGGATGTCGTTCCGTGCCCAGTGCGGCCGCGCCGCGCCGGGTCCGAGTCCCGGGACGGGGGCCGGGGCGGGAACGGGGGCGGGCGGGAGGGCGGGGGGTGCCACGGCCGCGGGTTCCACCGATCCCACCAGGGTGATCGGGGAGGTGCAGCCCCAGATCGCGAACAGCAACGCCACCGGCACGACCCACACCCGCCACACCCGCATGCTTCCCCCCGAAAGCGCCGCGGGGACGGCGAGCGGCCCGGCCGGGTCCCCCCGCAAGATCATGACCGGGTATTCCACCAGGATGGGACATCAACGGCCGGTTGCCCGTACCGACGCGCCACTTCGTGCCACATCCGGCGAGATGCTCCGCCTGGTGGCCATGTCTCATCCGATGCGGCCAGTTAGAGCTTTAAAGCTCCCAGGACCGGCGGAAACCACCCCGGCATCCTCACCATGGGGGCAGTTAGGGCTTTGAAGCTCCCAGGACCGGCGGAAACCCCGTGAAGCCCTCCGGGGCAGGCGTCAGGAGCGGTCGGGCGTCTCCCGGGGCTCGGTCACGACCATCATGAACCGCAGCGGCGTGTCCCCCTCGTTGGCGTACCTGTGCGGCCGGTCGGCGCTGAACACGACCGCGTCGCCCGTCTCCGCGAGGTGGCTCTTGCCGTACACCGAGAGGGTGAGCCGCCCCTCCAGGACGGTCAGCATCTCGCGCGTGCCCGGGGGGTGGGCGTCGCCGTCGTGGTGGTCGCCGGGGGCGAGCCGCCAGTCCCACAGCTCCAGGATGGCGGGCGCGTCGGTGCCGACCAGCAGCCGCGCGGTGCTGGACTTCCCGTGCGGGAAGGTGACGACGTCGGCGCCGCTGACCACCCGCACCACGGGCGTGTCGGCGACCTCCACCATCCGCGCGACGGTCACCCCGAGCGCGTCGGCGATGCGGGTGAGCGTGCTGATGCTCGGGTTCGTCCTGCCCTGCTCGACCTGGACGAGCATGCCCCGGCTCACTCCCGAGCGCGCGGCGAGCTCGTCGAGGGTCATCTGCCGGTGCGCCCGCTGCGCCCGCACGTTGTTGGCGACCGCGGCGGTGATCGTCTCTGGATCCATGAGTTCAGTGTAGTGAACTCGATTTGCACTCCATTGCACTTCATATATTGTCCTACCAGTGCAGTCTATTGAACCGAGGTGGAACGTGACGGCTGTGATGCTGGCGACGGCCTGCGCGCTGGTGTACGGCACCGCGGACTTCCTCGGCGGTCTGGCCACCCGCCGGTCGCGGGTGCTCGCGGTGGTGGTCCTCTCCCAGGTCGCCGGGCTGGCCGTGATCGTCGCGCTGCTGCCGTTCCTGCCGGAGGCGCCCACGCCCGCCGCCCTCGCCTGGGGCGCGTTCTCCGGGCTCTGCGGCACCGCGGGGATCGTGCTGTTCTACCGGGCGCTGGCCACCGGCGTGATGTCGGTGGTCGCGCCGATCACCGCGACCGTCTCGGCGGCGCTGCCCGTGCTGTTCGGGCTCGCCGTCGGGGAGCGCCCCGAGCCGGTCGCGCTGGGCGGGGTGCTCCTCGCGCTGCTCGCGGTCCTGCTGGTGAGCCGGGGCTCCTCCGACAGGAAGGCCACCCGGGGGTACGGCCCGATCCTGGCCTCGCTCGCCGCGGGCGCGGGGTTCGGCGGCTTCTTCGTCATCATCGCCCAGGCCCCGGCGGACGCCGGCATGTGGCCGCTGCTCGGAGCGCGCCTGACCTCCGTCACCTCCATCGCCCTGCTCGCGCTGGCCACCGGCCGCGCCCTGCGCCCCGGGCCCGGCACGCTGCGCGTCATCTTCGCGGCCGGGACGCTCGACATGGCCGCCAACGTGCTCTTCGTGCTCGCCCAGCAGCGCGGGATGCTCAGCCTCGTCGCCGTCCTGGTCTCGCTCTATCCGGCGAGCACCCTGCTGCTCGCCCGCCACTTCCTGGGGGAACGCCTCAACACGGTGCAGGTGGTCGGAATCGGCTTCACCCTCGCCGCGGTCGCGCTGATCGCGTCCGGTTGACCCGATGTCGCCGACCGACTCTGTTGTGTTGAAGCCGGACGCTTGTTACGGTCATCCCCGTGCAGCCCGAGCGGGCGTTCCTCGACTCCGGCGGGCCGTTCGCGCACACGGCTGTCGCGTACGGCTCCGATTCCGACTTCCTGAGACTCGTCCAGCCCCTGATCGCCGGTGCCCTCCGCGAGGGCCGGCGGATCCTGGTCGTCGCGGGCGAGCGCGGGCTCGACCTGATCGGTGACGCCTTCGGCACCGACACCCGTCTCATCGACCGCCGCCTCGCCGACAGGTGGTACGCCCACCCGACGCGGACCCTCGCCGCCTATCACGACTACATCCGGCAGCGGGAGCGTCCGCTGGTCCTCGGGGAGCCGGTGTGGTCGGGCTGGACCGAGCGGCAGTCCCGCGAGTGGATCCGCTACGAGTCGGTGCTCAACGCCGCCTTCGCCGGGATCCCGGTCAGTCTGTGGTGCCTGTACGACGAGACGCTGGCGCTCGACCACGTCCCGCGCACCCATCCCGCGGAGCTGAGCGACGCCGGCCTGCGGCGGAGCGACCGCTACGTCTCCCCCGAGCGGTTCGCGCTGCCGGGGGACGGCCTCCCCCTCCCCGGCCCGCCCCCGTCCGCGGTGGTCACCGGCTTCACCCTGGAGGAGCTGGGACGGCTGCGCGCCCTCGTCACCGACCACGCGCACCGGGTGGGCATGCGGCGCGACCTGGTCGCCTCGCTCGTGCTGAGCGTCTCGGAGGTGGCGGCCAACAGCGTGGAGCACGGGGCTGGACACGGCCGGGCGACCATCTGGGCGGCCGGCGGCGAGATCGTGTGCGAGATCGCCGACTCCGGCGGCGGCGACCTGGACGTCCCGCTGCCCGGATACCTCCCTCCCGAGCCCGGGTCGCCACGCGGTTACGGCCTCTGGATCAGCCGCCAGCTCTGCGACCTGGTCCAGGTGCGCGGCGTCGACGGCGAGCTGAGGGTCAGGCTCCACATGGCGCTGGACTGACCCGCCGCCACACGGACGACGGCCCGCGCCCTTCTCGGGTGCGGGCCGTACGTGAAGTCAGGGAACGGGAGAGGGGCGGGAACGCGGGTCAGGCGGCCTGGGCCTCCTCGGAGACGCGGAGGCCGGCCTCCTCGCGGGCGTAGTCCTCAAGCATGGTGCGGAGCTGGCGCCGGCCCCGGTGGAGGCGGGACATGACCGTGCCGATGGGGGTGCCCATCCGCTCGGCGATCTCCTTGTAGGCGAAGCCCTCGACGTCGGCCAGGTAGACGGCCACCCGGAAGTCCTCGGGCAGGGCACGCAGGGCGTTCATGACCGCGCTGTCGGGCAGCTGCTCCAGCGCCTCGGTCTCGGCGGACTTGAGACCGCTGGACATGTGGGACTCGGCGGCGGCGAGCTGCCAGTCCTCGATCTCCTCGGTGGCCGAGAGCTTGGGCGAGCGCTGCTTCTTGCGGTAGTCGTTGATGAAGTTGTTGGTCAGGATGCGGTGCAGCCACGCCTTGAGGTTGGTGCCCTCGCGGAACTGGTGGTAAGAGGTGAAGGCCTTGGTGACGGTCTCCTGGACCAGGTCCTCGGCGTCGGCGGTGTTGCGGGTCAGACGCATCGCGGACGCGTAAAGCTGGCTGGTGACCGGCACGACGTCACGCTCGAACCAGTCCTGGCGCTGCTCTTCCGTCATCGTGATCATTGGACCCCCCTCGTGCTCTTCCCCCCACTACCGCCCGGCAACGTCGCGACGCACCCTTTCTGACGGCGTACTTGATGCTCGCAGGCACCTTGTAAGGGGGCCGTTAAAAGCTTTACGTGGTCAGGGGACTGATCTTTGGCTGTGCCTACGGCGGGTGCGACACGCTCTACAGCCGGACAAGTCTCAGTATCGTAACATCGTTCCCCGGATTCGGTAGAAGGTGTGTCCATCATCACATAACCCCAGGTAGAGCCCACTTTGGGGTCGTGAAAAACACCGATCGCCGTGCTCCCGAAACCCGTCGCCGACCGGCCGAGGCCGCCCGCCGGGCCGAGGCCCGCGCCCTGAGAAACTCCGACACCCATCTCCACGTCTCCCCGCTTCCCACGCGTTGGGGACTTAATCTCCTCCTCAAGAGACGGGCCGGCACCCCCTCGCGGTTCACCAGGACGCCGCGCCCGGTTTCCCTTCCCGTACGGCATGATGGACGGCCGGAACGGCTCGCCGGTCACGGTCGTGAAGCGTTCCGGACGATCCGATCGCGATAAGCGACGCTTATCGCGGCTCGCGGGCCCGTCCCGGCGGCGGCAGGGCGCCCCACCCATACCGCCCGCGACGCCCCGAGCCGATGGGCGCGGGGCGGGGCGGGGGACTCAGTCCCCGAGGAGCGCGTCCACGAAGACCTCGGGGTCGAACGGCGCCAGGTCGTCGGGCCCCTCGCCGAGGCCCACCAGCTTGACCGGGACGCCCAGCTCGCGCTGGACGGAGATGATGATGCCGCCCTTGGCGGTGCCGTCGAGTTTGGTCAGGGCGATGCCGGTGATGTTGACGACCTCGGCGAACACCTGGGCCTGGCGCATCCCGTTCTGGCCCGTGGTGGCGTCGAGGACGAGCAGGACCTCGTCGACCGTGGCCTTCTTCTCGATGACGCGCTTGACCTTGCCGAGCTCGTCCATCAGCCCGGTCTTGGTGTGCAGCCGCCCGGCGGTGTCGACGATCACCACGTCGGCCTTCTCCCTGATGCCCTCGGCGACGGCGTCGAAGGCCACCGAGGCGGGGTCGCCGCCCTCGGGCCCGCGTACGACCGCGGCGCCGACCCGGTCGCCCCAGGTCTGCAGCTGGTCGGCGGCGGCGGCGCGGAAGGTGTCGGCGGCGCCCAGCACGACCTTGCCGCCGTCACCGATGAGGACGCGCGCCAGCTTGCCGGTGGTGGTGGTCTTGCCGGTGCCGTTGACGCCGACCACGAGGACCACCGCGGGGCGCTCGCCGTGCGGCGTGACGTGCAGCGTACGGTCCAGGTCGACGCCGATCTGGGCGAGCAGCTGCTCCCTGAGCAGGGAGCGCGCCTCCGCGGGCGTCCGGCTGCCCAGCACCTTCACCCGGGTGCGCAGCTCCTCGACCATCGCCCGGGTCGGCGTCACGCCGACGTCGGCGGTGATCAGGGTCTCCTCGATCTCGTCCCAGGCGTCGTCGTCGAGACGGTCGCGGGAGAGCAGCTCCAGGAGCCCCTTGCCGAGCGTGCTCTGCGACCGGGCCAGGCGGGCGCGGAGCCGTACCATCCGTCCGGCGGACGGCGGCGGAACCTCGATCACCGGCGCGACGACGGTGACCTCCGCGGGCTCCACCGGCCTGGCCGGCGGCGGCACGGTGGTCGTCGACGCGTCGTCGTCCACCGTGCCCCGGCCGGGGGCCCGCGTCTCCTCGGGGATCGACGGCGCCCGCGGCGGTTCGACCCGCGGCGGCGCGCTCTTGCCCCCCGACCTGAACAGCAGGAGCATGCCGCCCCCCGCCAACAGGGCGATGACGACGATGATCGCGATTATGCCGAGATAGGCTTCCACAAGAGCACAGTTTTCCAGACGCCCCGGGATGCTCCGACACCCCGGTGCTCCGGACCGGCCCGCGGCCCTTCACCGACGGTCACCGTCCGACCCCGCGAATCCTCGAACCGCTCCCCGGCTCAGACGGACTCGTGTTCCCTCAGGCGCTGGCTGATGACCTGGGTGACGCCGTCCCCGCGCATCGACACGCCGTACAGCGCGTCGGCGATCTCCATGGTGCGCTTCTGGTGGGTGATGATGATGATCTGCGACGTCTGCCGGAGCTCCTCGAAGAGGGTGAGCAGGCGCTGGGTGTTGGTGTCGTCCAGCGCGGCCTCGACCTCGTCCATCACGTAGAACGGCGAGGGGCGCGCCTTGAAGATCGACACGAGGAACGCAACCGCGGTGAGCGACCGCTCGCCGCCCGACAGCAGCGAGAGCCGCTTGACCTTCTTTCCCGGCGGCCGGGCCTCGACCTCGACGCCGGTGGTCAGCATGTTCTCGGGGTCGGTGAGCAGCAGCCTGCCCTCGCCGCCGGGGAACACCCGCGTGAAGATCGTCTCGAACTCGCGGGCCACGTCCGCGAAGGCCGCGCCGAAGACCTGCTCGACCCGGTCGTCGACCTCCTTGACCACGAGCAGCAGGTCGCGGCGGGTCTTCTTGAGATCCTCCAGCTGCGAGGTGAGGAACGAGTGCCGTTCCTCAAGCGCCGCGAACTCCTCAAGCGCGAGCGGGTTGACCTTGCCGAGCTGGGCCATCTGGCGGTCGGCCGCCCTCGCCCGCCTGAGCTGCTCGTCGCGGTCGTAGGGGACGGGATCGCCGTCGGCCGTCGGGATCGGCTCGCCGGGGCCGTACTCGGCGATGAGGGTGTCGGCCTCGACGCCGTACTCCTCCACCGCCCGGCCCTCCAGCTGCTCCAGGCGGAGCCGCTGCTCGGTGCGGGCCACCTCGCTGCCGTGCGCCCGGTTGACCAGCTTGTCCAGCTCGCCGGAGAGCTCCCGGACGCGGATCCTGACGGCCTTGAGCGAGGCGTCGATCTGCCCGCGCGCCCGGTCGGCCTCGTCGCGCTCACCGGCGGCGGCCCCCAGGGAGGCCTCCAGCGCCCGCAGCGCCCGCTCGGCGCCCCGGACGACCGCCTGGGCCGTCCGGGCCTGCCTGCGCCGCCACTCGCGGCGCTCGGCCGCCCTGGAACGCTCCTCGCGCTCGCGTTCGGCGGCGCGCGTCAGCTCGTCGGCCCGGCCCTCGATGCCCCTGACCCGCTCCTCCGCCGTCCGTACGGCGAGGCGGACCTCCATCTCGTCCTGCCTGGCCGTCGCGCAGATCTCGGCGAGCTCGTCGCGGAGCTCGGTGGTGGGCTCGGTCTCCAGCTCCTCGGCGCCGACGGCCGCGGCGAGCCGCTCCTCCAGCTCGGCGAGACCGGCCGCGTCACGGTCGCGCGCCTCCTCGGCGGCCCGTACGCCCCCGGCCAGGCGCTCGCACTCGTCGCGGGCCGCCTTGGCCGCGGCGCCCAGCTGGGCGAGCCGCTTGGCCACCGCGGCGACCCGCTGGTCGGCGTCACGCTGCCTGGCCCTGACCCGGTCGAGGGCGGCCTGTGCCGCGTTCACCCCGGCCTGCGCGTTCTGCACGCCCGTCTGCGCCTCGGCGACCCGCGCCTGGGCGGTCTCGACCGCGAGCTGCGCCTCCGCCTCGGCCTCGGCGGTCTCCTCCAGCTCCGCTCCCGCCCGCTCGGCGGCGACCCCGGCCTCCGCCAGGTCCGCGGCGGCCTCGTCGAGGGCGGCCCGCATCTGGAGCGCGGAGGTGCCGCCCGCCGAGCCCCCCTCGGCGGCGTGGGTGCCCAGCAGGTCGCCGGACCGGGTGACGGCCCGCAGCTCGGGGCGCTGCTCGACCGCCTTCCTCGCGGTCGCGAGATCGTCGACGACCAGCACGTTCGCGAGCAGGTGGGCGGCGGCGGCCCGCAGCTCGGCGGAGACCGTGACCAGGTCGGCCGCCCACTCTGCCCCGGCCAGCGGCACCGGCCGCTGTGAGCCCTGCGATCCCGACAAGCCCTGTGAGCCCTGTGAGCCCGCAGGGCCCCCCGGCCCCGCCTCGCCCGAGGCGATGACGAGGGTGGCGTGGCCGCCCTCGTGACCCCTGAGGAACTCGATCGCGTCGGCGGCGCTCTGCAGCGACTCCACGGCGACGGCCTCCGCGGCGGCCCCGAGCACGGCCGCGACGGCCACCTCGGCGCCGGGCCGCACGGACAGCATGGTCGCCACCGGGCCGAGCACCCCGGCCAGGTCGGCGGCGAGCAGCGCGGCGGCTCCGTCGGCGCCACCGGCCAGGCCCATCTCCAGCGCCTCGAACCTGGCCTCAAGGGCGGCCACCTGGCGCTGCGCCTGCTGGTCGGTCTTGCGGGCGGCGGCGAGGGCGGCCCTGGCCGCGCCGAGCGCGGAGCTGGGGGCCGCGACGGCCGCCTTCGCCTCCTCGACCCCGGCCCTGGCCGACTCGACGGACTCCCTGGCCTGCTCGACCGTCTCCAGGGCGATCTCCAGCTCCTCGGCGAGCGCGGGGTCGGCGGACGGCTCGGCACGCTCCTGGCCGTCGTGCGTGGCCTGGGCCTCCTCGGCGCGCCGCTCGGCCTCCTCCAGCGAACGCCGCAGCCTGCCGATCTCCTCCTCGGCGGCCCCCGCCCGGCTGCGCGCGGCCCCGGCCTGGCCCCTCAACCTGGCCAGGCCCTCGCGCCGGTCCGCGGCGGCCCTGGCCTCCGCGGCCAGCCTCCGCTCCTCGGCGGCGAGCGCGGCCTCGGTCTCGGCGCGCCTGGCCACCGCCCCGGCGAGCGACTCCCGCTCCCCTTCGAGCAGCTCGGCCAGGACCCGCTCCTGCTCGCGGACCTCCTCGGCCTCGCGCTCGTAGTCCTCGGGGTCGCGCCCGCGCCGCTCCACGGCGGTGTCGGTGGCGTTCCGGTGCCGCTCGGCGGCGAGCCCGGCCAGGCCCCTGAGACGCTCGCGGAGGGAGGAGAGGCGGAAGAACGTCTCCTGGGCGGCGGCCAGACGCGGCTGGGCCTCGGCCTCGGCGGCCTCCAGCTCGGACTCGGCGACCTGGCCCTGCTCCAGCTCGACCTCCACCGCGGCGCGGCGGGTGAGGACGGCCTCCTCGTCGGCCATCTCACGTTCCAGGGTGGTCCGCAGGGTGAGCACGTCGTCGGCGAGCAGCCGGAGCCTGGCGTCGCGCAGGTCGGCCTGGATGACGGCGGCCCTGCGGGCGATCTCGGCCTGGCGGCCCAGCGGCTTGAGCTGGCGGCGCAGCTCGGTGGTGAGGTCCTGGACCCGGGTCATGTTGGCCTGCATGGCGTCGAGCTTCCGCAGCGCCTTCTCCTTGCGCTTGCGGTGCTTCAGGACGCCCGCGGCCTCCTCGATGAACGCCCTGCGCTCCTCGGGCCCCGCGTGCAGCACCTGGTCGAGCTGGCCCTGCCCGACGATGACGTGCATCTCGCGGCCGATGCCGGAGTCGGACAGCAGCTCCTGGATGTCGAGCAGGCGGCAGGTGTCGCCGTTGATGGCGTACTCGCTCTGGCCCGCGCGGAACATCAGGCGGCTGATCGTCACCTCGGTGTAGTCGATCGGGAGCATGCCGTCGGTGTTGTCGATGGTCAGCGTGACCTCGGCGCGTCCCAGCGGGGCCCGCGAGGAGGTCCCGGCGAAGATGACGTCCTCCATCTTGCCGCCGCGCAGCGACTTCGCGCTGTGCTCGCCCATCACCCAGGCCAGGGCGTCGACCACGTTGGACTTGCCGGATCCGTTGGGGCCGACGACGGCGGTGATGCCCGGTTCGAACCGGAGCGTGGTGGCGGAGGCGAAGGATTTGAACCCGCGCAGGGTAAGGGTCTTGAGGTACAACGAAACCCCCCATCCACGGCACGGCCGCTCCGTCCGGCGTGTCACGCGCCGTGTCCCGGGCTCCGGTGAACGCGTCTTGGCTTGTCAGCCCACGAGTCAGCCCACGGCTTCGGTCACGCGGGAAGACTACCGTTCTTCACCCGCGCCCGCCCGCGCACCGCCTATGGTGCCCTGCATGGACGCGGAACGCGGTGAGGGCGAGGCTCCGTCACACCCATCGGGCGGCAGGGGTCTCCTCAGACGGCGCGCCTTCCTAGTGGGCGGCGGGCTGGCCGCGCTCGGCCTCGGCGGCGCCGCGCTGGCGGCCGGGCCCGAGGGCTTCAGGGACGCGTACGCCCAGATCGTCTGCGGCGCCGTCCCCGAACCTCCGGTGACCTCGCCTGGAACGCTCCAGCGCAGCCGGGTCGACCGGCGGCGCGTGATCATCGGAATGCCGCCGGGAGCGGGGGACGGGCTCCCGGTGGTGGTCATGCTGCACGGCGCCGCGGGTGACGCGCGCACGCCGTTCGACGTCTACGCGATCGACCGCTATCTGGCCGCGGGAGGCGGGCGCTTCGCGCTGGCCTCCATCGACGACTGGCCCTCCGCCGACATCCCTGGCACGCTGCTGCCGTACCTGACCACGAACGGGATGAACACCGCGAAGATCGGGCTGATGGGCTGGTCCGCCGGAGGCGCCGGGGCGCTGAGGCTCGCCGCGGAGCTCGGCCCCGAACAGGTGGGGGCCGTGGTCGCGGCGTCGCCCACGGTGAGCGCGGCCCAGGCGCCGCTGCGCGAGCTCGTGGACATCCCGGTGTGGCTGGGGTGCGGCGAGCGCGACGCGTGGGCCCGGCAGACCCAGACCATGCTGAAGGGCCTGAAGGCACTGGGTGCCACGGCCGAGGGAGGGATTACCGAAGGGTGCCAGGACACGGCCTACCGCCGCAGGGTCTTACCCGAGCAGCTGGCCTTCCTGGCACGGCATATAGGACGCGCGTGACGGTTGTGACGCGCGTATCGATATGACAAGGGACGCCCCAAGAGGCGTCCCTGGACTGTGTGTTACGTCCCGGCCCCCGTTAGGTGAGAGCCGGCTCGCGATCCTGCAGACGGTTGAACTCCTCGTCGCGGGTGCCGGCCGCGAGTTCGTCGTTCTGGGCCTGGAGCCGGGTGAGCTCTCCCTCGAGATCACGGATGCGCTGCTGGAGGCGACGCATTTCCGAGACCATACGAGGGTCGGGACCGCCGACGTGGCCGAGTAGAGCCTTCGCCATAGTAAAGGGTCCTCCACGCTGAGTGACCAGACTGGTTCGCGCACTTCTTTTACCGCGGGAGGGGTGCGCGTGGTTCTTTATCAAGAGTCGCACCGGTGAGGGAGACGGTCAAGTTGAACGCTCCGGATGGATGCACCAGTAGGCACTCTCGACGGTCAACTATACCTTATTTTGGGCGCTTTGGGGAAGGGGTCAGCGCTCGACAAAACCCTGGAGACCGCCTTTGGTCTCGCTCCAGCGCTCGACGACCCCGTCGACCCGGCCGGGGGTGTGCCCGTCCCTGAGCAGGCCGAGCAGGGTGGCGCACGCCTTCTCCGGGCCCTGCGCGACCACCTCCACCCGGCCGTCGTCCGTGTTGCGCGCCCAGCCGGCCAGGCCGAGCTCCAGCGCCCTGGCACGCGTCCACCAGCGGAAACCCACGCCCTGCACGTGTCCCCGCACCCAGGCCGTCAGCCGTACGTCCGTCACGCCACGGTCCCTCTCGGCCTGGGCTGGCAGCGGGGGCAGCTGTAGGAGGAACGGTTCATGAACGACTCACGAACGATCGGCGCGCCGCACCGGGAGCAGGGTTCGTCGCGCCGACCGTAAACCGCGAGGGAACGATCGAAGTAACCGCTTTCCCCGTTGACATTCACGTAAAGACTGTCGAAGGATGTGCCGCCCTCGGACAGGGCCGCGGACATCACCTCCCGGGCCGCGGCCAGCAGCTCGGCCACCTTCGGCCGGGTCAGCGTCGCGGTGGGGCGGGCGCCGTGCAGCCTGGCCCGCCAGAGGGCCTCGTCGGCGTAGATGTTGCCGACACCGCTGATCAGCGACTGGTCCAGGAGTGCCCGCTTGACCTCGGTCTGGCGGGCGCGCAGCCGGTGGGCGAAGCCGTCGTCGTCGAACTGTCTCTCGAACGGGTCGGCCGCGATGTGCGCGATCGGCTCGGGCACCGCCCGGCCACCGGCCTGCGTCATGCCGGTCACCAGCACGTGGCCGAAGGTCCGCTGGTCGACGAAGCGCAGCTCAGGGCCGCCGTCGGTGAAGCCGATCCGGACGCGAAGATGTTTCTCCGGCGCCGAGTCCGGCTCCACGACCAGCAGCTGGCCGCTCATCCCGAGGTGCGCCAGGATCGCGTCGGAGCCGTCCAGGGGCAGCCACAGGTATTTGCCCCTGCGCTCGGCGGGGCCGACCGTGCGGCCCTCCATGCGGGCGGCGAACTCCACGGCGCCGGGGACGTGCCGCCTGATCGCCCTCGGGTGGAGCACCTCGGCGCGGGCGACGACCCGGCCGGAGACCCACCGCTCCAGGCCGCGGCGTACCACCTCGACCTCGGGCAGCTCGGGCATGCGTCCCCTCTCTCGGGCGACTCGGATCGGCTCAGGGCGGCTCTGCCCGCGGGTCAGCTGGCCTCGCGCCGCTCGCGGTCCTCGCGGATGCGGTTCCAGGCGGCCTCGGCGGCCTGCTGCTCGGCCTCCTTCTTCGAGCGCCCCGACCCCGAACCGTACGCCTCGCCGCCGACGCGGACGACCGCGGTGAAGGACTTGGCGTGGTCGGGACCGCTCTCCTCGACATGGTATTCGGGCACGCCGAGCGACTCGGACGCGGTGAGCTCCTGCAGGGAGGTCTTCCAGTCGAGCCCGGCGCCGAGCGAGGCGGAGCGGGTGATGAGCGGGTCGAAGAGCAGGTGGACGACGCGGAACGCCTCGTCCAGGCCCCTGTTGACGTAGACCGCGCCGATGAGCGCCTCAAGGGTGTCGGCGAGGATCGAGGACTTGTCGCGGCCTCCCGTGCCCTCCTCGCCCCGGCCGAGCCGCAGGAAGCGGCCCAGGCCCAGCGAGCGGGCCACGTCGGCGAGGGCGCGCATGTTGACCACCGCGGCCCTGAGCTTGGCCAGCTGCCCCTCGGGCAGGTCCGGGTGGTTGCGGTAGAGGGTGTCGGTGACGACCAGGCCCAGCACCGAGTCGCCGAGGAACTCCAGGCGCTCGTTGGTCGGCAGGCCGCCGTTCTCGTACGCGTAGGAGCGGTGCGTCAGCGCCCGCTCCAGGATGGCGACGTCAAGGCGCACCAGAAGGAGGCGCTCCAGCTCTTCCTTGACGAACTCGACAGCGATCGGCTTCACGCTCGTACCCACGGCTTCTCCTCGCACGTTCTATCAGCGAATGCGCGATGGCGAAGGAAGGAACGAGAGGTGCCCGAAGATGTGGTGGGCGCCGGGAGGGCACGCGTTCTACCGCGAACCCCGGCGTCCACCACAGCCGCGGGCGGACCGCCATCGCAGGGGGTGCAGACGGTGACGCCGGCCGGGGCCCGTGGGGGACCCGGCCGGCATCCGTCGGTCAGAATGCGATCAGGCGGAGGGCTCGATCACCTGACGGCGGTTGTAAGTGCCGCAGGTCGGACACGCCACGTGCGGACGCTTCGGCGAGCGGCACTGGGGGCAGCTCACGAGCGAAACCGCGGCGGCCTTCCACTGCGACCTGCGGGAGCGAGTATTGCTCCGCGACATCTTGCGCTTGGGGACAGCCACGTCAGCTCTCCTGATCGTTGTTATGTTCCGGAATCAGACCTTGCAACTTCGCCCAGCGGGCGTCGACCACCTCGTGGCCGTGGCCAGGCTCGGCGTCCGCCAGCCTGACCCCGCACTCCACGCAGAGCCCGGTGCAGTCTTCACCGCAGACCGGGCTCAACGGCAGTGTGAGCACCACCGCGTCGCGAAACACGGGTTCGAGGTCGAGAAGCTCACCGTCGAGAAGCGAGTCACTCTCGGCAGCATCCTCTGCCGAGTAGAAGAACAGCTCCTGGAAGTCCACCTCGGTTAGCGAGATGACCGGTTCCAGGCAGCGTGCGCACTCCCCCCGCAGTGGGGCCTGCGCAGTGCCCGTGACGAGCACACCCTCCATGACCGCCTCAAGCCGGATGTCCAGCTCGACGTCGGCGTCCTTGGGGACGCCGATCATGTCGACGCCGATGTCCGCCGGTGCCGGGAGAGCGAGATTCATCCGGCGCATCGACCCTGGTCGCCGCCCCAGGTCATGGGTCGAGATCACCCATGGGGCTCGGGGGTCAAGGTGCTGAGTCATTCCGCTCTCATTAGGCATGGCGCATCATCGCCGTCGTGCAAGGCCGAAATAAGAGAATAGCAGGGCCTAGCCCCTGAGCCGTTCGACCAGGAGTTCCTGCACAAGATCGGGTACCAGCCCGGCCACGCTCCCGCCGTACTTGACGATCTCCTTGATACGGCTGGACGACAGGAAGGAGACCTCGGGGCCGGTGGCCATGAACAGGGTCTCGACCCCGGACATCCGGTAGTTGAGCTGCGCCATCTGGAGCTCGTAGTCGAAGTCGCTGACCGCGCGCAGGCCCTTCACGATGGCGGGGATCTCCTGCTGTTTGCAGTAGTCGACCAGGAGGCCGTGGAACTTGTCCACGCGGACGTTCCCGTACTCCTTGGTGACCGTCTGGAGCGTCTGGATGCGCTCCTCCACCGTGAACAGGCTCTTCTTCTCGATATTGATCAGTACGGCCACGACGACCTCGTCGTACTGCCGGGAAGCCCGGCCGATGATGTCCAGATGACCGTTCGTGACGGGATCGAACGATCCCGGACAGACAACGCGACGCAAGGCGGACCCCCTGCTCTAAGGATTCCCGGCGGCGCGACCGTACCAAACGGACGCTTCGCCGTAACGACGGACCCTCTCCTCTTCGTACCCAGGGGGCCAGACCAGATCCTTCCCCCTGCTCTCCCTCTCCACGGCGACCAGCGCGTCCTCGGCCAGCCAGCCCCGGTCGCGCAGCAGCCCGAGCACCGCCTCCACCTCCTCGGCGCCCAGCGCGTACGGCGGGTCGGCGAGGACGAGGTCGTACGGTCTCGCGGTGTTCTCGCCGTCTCCGGCGCCTCCCGGGCCTCCCGGGCCTCTGGCCAGCAGCCGCTCCACCCTGTCGGCGGCGACCTCGGCGCCGGCAAGCCCCAGCGAGGTGACGTTCTGCCTGATCGTCCGGATCGCCTTCGCGTCGGACTCCACGAGAAGCGCGTGCTCCGCCCCCCGGGAGAGCGCCTCCAGCCCGAGCGCCCCGGAACCCGCGTACAGGTCGAGCACCCGGCATCCCTCCAGCGGGCCGATCAGCGACCCCACGGTGGAGAAGATCCCCTCCCTGGCCCGGTCGCTGGTGGGGCGTGTCCCCCGCCCCGGCGGGACGGCCAGCCGCCGTCCTCCTGCGCTTCCCGCGATGACTCGGCTCACCCCGTCATCCTCTCAGTGCCGTTCCGGCCGCCGTTCACGCTCCCGCCCCCGCGACGCCGTACGCACCACCGGCGTGTCGCGACGCATCACATAACCGCAGGTCAAAAGGGTCCTGGTAGGTGATCTAGGTCAAGAGTGGGCAAGGAGTGGCGACGAAAGCGTAAGGGTCGTTCCGTCCGGTGCCGGTCCCTTGCATGATGATTCCTGCGGCCTCCAAGTGACCCAGGGGGAGGCCGACCGGCGTGATCGTGAGCCCTTCCGCACGCCGGTGCTCTCGGCACCTGACCCGGGAGTGGGCCCAAGCGGGGACGGCATTCGGGGGGAGGCCGTCCCCGCAGTTGGGCCGGGGGGCGACGCCCCCGTTCCGTCAGGTCTTCTCCAGGTATTCGGCGCGCTCGTCCGCGAGGAGCCTGTCGATCTCCGCGCGGAGCACGGGATGCCCCGCCAGCTCCGGATCGGCCTCCAGCATCGCCTCGGCGTCCAGGCGCGCGGCGTGGATGACGTCCTCGTCGCGGAGGAGCCTGAGCATCTTCAGCGACGATCTGCGCCCCGACTGGGCCACACCGAGCACATCACCCTCCCTGCGCTGCTCCAGGTCGACACGGGACAGCTCGAAGCCGTCCAGGGTGGCCGCCACGGCGTCGAGCCGCGCCCTCGCCGGTGTGCCCCCCGGGGAGTCGGTCACCAACAGGCACAATCCGGGCAATCCGCCACGGCCGACCCGGCCGCGGAGCTGGTGGAGCTGGGAGACGCCGAACCGGTCGGCGTCCATGATGACCATGACCGAGGAGTTGGGGACGTCGACGCCGACCTCGATGACCGTGGTCGCCACCAGCACGTCGATCTCCCCCCGGGTGAAGGCCCTCATCACCGCGTCCTTCTCCTCGGGCGGGAGCTTGCCGTGCAGCACCTCCGTACGGAGCCCGTGCAGCGGCCCCTGCGCGAGCGTCTCGGCCACGTCGAGCACCGCCAGCGGCGGCCTGCGCTCGTCGTCGGCCTTCGACATGTCGCCCTCGTCGCCCTCCAGGTCGCCGATGCGCGGGCACACGACGTAGGCCTGGCGGCCCAGCTCGATCTCCTCGCGCAGCCGCGTCCAGGCCCGGTCGAGGAAGTGCGGCTTCTCCGCCGCGGGGACCACGTGCGTGGTGATCGGGGCACGGCCGGAGGGCAGCTGGGAGAGCGTGGAGACCGTGAGGTCGCCGAAGACCGTCATGGCGACGGTGCGGGGGATGGGCGTGGCGGTCATGACGAGCACGTGCGGGCGACCGCCCCCGGCCTTCTCGCGGAGCGCGTCGCGCTGCTCGACGCCGAACCGGTGCTGCTCGTCGACCACGACCAGGCCGAGGTCGGCGAACTGGACGCGCTCCTGCAGGACCGCGTGGGTGCCGACGACGATGCCCGCCGCGCCCGAGGCCGCGTCGAGCATGGCGGAGCGGCGGGCCGCGGCGCCCAGCGACCCGGTCAGCAGGGCGACCGCGGTGCCGCCGAACATGCCGCCGGCGGCCAGGTCGCCGAGCATGGCCGAGATCGACCGGTGGTGCTGCTGGGCGAGCACCTCGGTGGGGGCGAGCAGCACGGCCTGCCCTCCGGCGTCGGCCACCTGGAGCATCGCCCGCAGCGCGACGATCGTCTTGCCCGCGCCGACCTCGCCCTGGAGCAGCCGGTGCATGGGGTGGGGCAGCGCCAGGTCCGCCGCGATCTCCTCGCCCACGTCGCGCTGCCCCTCGGTGAGCTCGAACGGCAGCCGCCCGTCGAAGTCGGTGAGCAGCCCGCCGGAGGTCGCGGGCCTGGGCGTGGCGGGCCAGGAGGCCGCGGCCATCCGGCGCTGCAGCAGCACCGCCTGGAGCAGGAACGCCTCGTCGAACCTGAGCCGCTTGCGCGCCCTGGCGACGTCGGCGTGGTCGCGGGGGCGGTGGATCGCCAGCAGCGCCTCGGACAGGCCTGGGAGCCGGTGCCGGGCGCGCAGCTCCGCGGGGAGCGAGTCGTCGAGCTCGCCCATCGTGTCGAGGACGACGCCCAGCGCCCTGCGGATGGCCCAGGGCGTCACGTCCTTGCCGGCCGGGTAGATCGGCACGAGCGCGGCGGCGAACTCCTCGGCGCCCGTCTCGCTCTCCTCGATCATCTCGAACTCGGGGTGGGAGAGCTGCCACTTGCGTTTCTCGCCCTGGCCGAAGGCCCCGACCTTCCCGGCGAACATGCCGCGCCTGCCCGGCTTCAGCCGCGTCTCGGCGATGTGGGACGTCTTCCCGAAGAACGACAGGTAGATCTTGCTGCCCCGCGCGTCGACGACCTCGACCTCCAGCCAGGTGCCGCCCTTGTTGCGCATCGGCCTGCGCATCGCCCTGGTGACCTCGCCGACCACGGTGACGTGGTCGTCCACCTGAAGGTCGTCGAGGTCGGTCAGCTCGCCCCGCTCGGCGTAGCGGCGCGGGTAGTGCCGCAGCAGGTCGCCGACGGTGCGCAGGTCGAGAACGCTCTCCAGCAGCTTGGCCGTCTTGGGGTCGAGTGCCTTCGCCAGCGGCTCGTCGAAGCTCGTCACCCCCGTTTTCTACCGTGCCCGGGCGACAGAATTCACCCGCCACGGCCTACCCGGCCCACCCGGCCGCCCGGCACCGGCTCATTCCACCCCGATCAGCAGCGGGTAGCCGCCCTGCCCGCCCTCGTACGTGACCACCTCGACGTCCGGCCTGGTCCCGGCCAGATGGTCCTGTACGGCGCGGGCGAGCCCCTCGGGGGCGTCGGCGCCCTCCAGGAGGGTCACCAGCTCGCTGCTGGAGGAGACCATGCGGCGTACGACCTCCAGCGCGGTCGCCGCCAGGTCCGTGCCGATCAGCGCGGCGTCGCCGTCGACCACCCCCAGGACGTCACCGGGGGCGGTCAGGCCCGCGCTCGTCATGACCTCGCGGTCGGCCACCCACACGTGCCCGTGGCGGGTGTGCGCGGCGGCCTCGGTCATGGCCACCACGTCGTCGTCGAAGCGGCGCAGCGGGTCGTGGACGGCCAGCGCCGACAGGCCCTGCACCGAGGCCCTGGTCGGGAGGACGCCGACCACCAGGCCCTCCTCCCTCGCGATCTCCGCGGCGGCGGCCGCGACCTCGCGCGTGTCGCTGTCGTTGGGCAGGACCACGACCTCGGACCCGGCCTCGCGGACGGCGGCGAGCACCGCCGCCAGCGGAGGGCTGGAACCGGGCTCGCGCCGGACGACCACGGCTCCCGCCTCCTCGAACACCGCCGCCAGCGCGGGCCCCGCGGCCACGGCCACCACCCCTCTCCCCCGCGCGACCGGGTGGGTCCTGCCCGAGCCGACCAGGTACGTCACCCTGATCCGGTGCGGGCGGCCCCGCCTCATCGCCGCCTCGATCGCCGCGCCCGCGTCGTCCACGTGGACGTGGACGTTCCACAGGCCGTCCCCGCCCACGACCACCAGCGAGTCGCCGAGCGCGTCGAGCTCCCCGCGCAGCGCGGCGACCTCCTCCTCCCCGGCGTCCAGCAGGTACATGACCTCGTAGCCGGGCCCCTCCCCGCTCTCCCGGGCCTCCCTGGAGGTCTCGGGGACGATCCTGTGCGCGGGGGCGGGGATGTCCACCCGGCCGGTGTAGGAGTCGGTGACGACGGCGGCGAGGCTCTCCAGGATGATCGTCAGGCCCGCCCCGCCCGCGTCGACCACCCCGCCGCGAGCCAGCACGTCGAGCTGCCCCGTGGTACGGCGGAGCGCGGAGCGCGCCTCCCCCGCCGCCCTCCTCGCGACCGAGGCGAGATCCTCCCGGCCGTCGCGCACCGCCGCCGCCACGGCTGTCAGGACGCTCAGGATCGTGCCCTCGACCGGCCTGGACACCGCCGCGCGGGCCAGCTCGGCGGCCCTGACCAGGCCCCGCCCGAGATCGGCGCCGCGCCCCTCGGCCTCCCTGAGCACCTCGGCGAGGCCGCGCAGCGCCTGGCTGACGATCACTCCCGAATTGCCACGGGCGCCGAGCAGCGCCCCCTGCGCGAACGCCCTCCAGGTGGCCTCCGCCCCGGCGTCGTCGGGCAGCCCGTCGAGCGCCTCGGCGGCGGAGAGCATGGTCAGGTGCAGGTTGGTGCCTGTGTCGCCGTCGGGCACGGGGAAGACGTTGAGCGCGTCGATCTCCTCGCGCGCCCTCCCCAGCGTCTCGGCGGCCAGCCGCGACCATCTGCGCACCGCGAGCGGATCGAGAACCTGCAGCATTCCTGCCCTCCTGCCTCCCGGCTCCTGCTCGCCGCTTCCCGGCCACTGTTCGCGCCCGCCGGGCGCCGTCACCGGCCTCCGGGCACCTCCCGGTCTCGTTCCCGGTTCGTCCCCGGGCCCGCTCGCGGCCCGCTCCCGGTCCGTTCTCCGGAGGAGACCCGCCGTGGCGTGTCCCGGAATGCGCTACGGTTGCCTCCGGAGATTATCCCCGTTCGACCGTTCACGGCGGCTCGCGTTCGCGTGCAGGGCCGGACATCGGATATCCTCGTGTGGCCAGCCGGTCGTCCCGGCGTGCCCGATGACCGCCGCCAGTGCGGCGGATCGAGCCTCTCGACTGATTAAAGGAGCGAACCGTGGCTTCCGTCTGCGACGTTTGCGCTAAGAAGCCGACCTTCGGCAACAACGTCTCCCACTCGCACCGCCGCACCCGCCGCCGCTGGAACCCGAACATCCAGCCCGTGCGCGCAGTGGTGAACGGCACGCCGAAGCGGCTGAACGTGTGCACCTCCTGCATCAAGGCCGGCAAGGTCACCCGCTAGCCAGACCTCCACGAAGCCCGCCGTCCCACTCGATGGGGCGGCGGGCTTCGTCGTTCCCCGAGGGCTTTCGGCCCGCCGGGGGGCGCGGTTCGGGAGAACGCCCCCCTCGGGAGACGGCCCCCTTCAGGAGAGCGTTCCGTTCGGGAGGCACGGCTCGGGGGACGCGGTTCAGGAGACGCCGCTCAGGAGACGCCGCTCAAAAACACTGATCAAGAAACACGCCGGCGCCAGGCGTGGTCCACGGGGCCGATGCCCGCCCCCAGGGGGAAGCCGTGCGCGATCGCGCCGGTGACGTACGCCTTCGCCTTCTCCACGGCGGGCGGTACGTCCTCGCCGAGGGCGAGGTAGGACGCGATCGCGGAGGCCAGGGTGCAGCCCGTGCCGTGGGTGTGCCGGTTGTCGTGGCGCTCGGCGGTGAAGCGGAACTCCCGCGTGCCGTCGGTCAGCAGGTCGACCGGGGCACCCGGCAGGTGGCCGCCCTTGACGAGCGCCCACGCGGGCCCGAGTTCCAATATCGCGTCGGCGGCCCGGCGCAGGTCGGTCTCGTCCTCGACCTTCACCCCGGTGAGCTGCAGGACCTCCCACAGGTTGGGGGTGACCACCGTGGCGGTGGGCAGCAGGCGCGTCCTCACCGTCTCCACCGCCTCGGGGGCGAGGAGCGCGTCGCCGTGCTTGGAGACCCCGACGGGATCGACCACGACGGGCACGTCCAGCCCCGCCAGGACCTCGGCCACCGTCTCCACCAGTATCGGCGAGGCGAGCATCCCGGTCTTGACCGCCTGGGCCCCGATGTCACCGAGCACCGAGTCGAGCTGGGCCCGTACCGCCTCCGGGGGGAGCTCCCAGTAGCCCTGCACGCCGACCGAGTTCTGCGCGGTCACCGCGGCGATCACGCTCATGCCGTGCACGCCGAGGGCGAGCATGGTCTTCAGGTCGGCCTGGACACCCGCGCCGCCTCCGGAGTCGGAGCCGGCGACGGTCAGCACGCGAGGGGGGGTCGAAACGGTCATGTTCCCCATCCAACCAGCCCCTCTCCGGCCCGCGAAGCGCTCCCCCGGCTTCCCGCAGTTCCCTGACGCCGGGCCTCCCGTCCCGCTCCCGTAAACCGGAACGGCCTCCCGTCCCGCTCCCGCGAACCGGAACGGCTGCCCTTCGCGCCCCTGTGAACCGGAACGGCCTCCCGCCCCGCTTCCGTGAACCGGAACGCCCGCCCCGCCCTCCCGGACCGGAGCGGCTTCCCGGCCGGTCCCCGACCGGCTCCCGGCCTGAGCGGTCCGGCCGGTTCCGTCGTGATGACGCGCCGGTCAGGCGACGGCGCACTCTCCCTGGTCGCTCCGGCAGCTCCTCGGGACCTCCGCGTCACCGTTCGCGGTGAAGGTGACCCGGAGCTCCTCGCCGGCCCCCAGGCCCTCCGGGGACTCGATCAGCAGGCTGTCGCCGACCTGCTCCCAGTCGGCTCCGCTCACCGCGGTGACCTCCCCGCTGACCGGCACGCTCACCTGGAGGCGCTCGACGTTCTCGCTCGCGGCGACCACGAGCTCGACGGTGTAGCTTCGCGACCTGTCCCTCACGACGTCCGCGTCGACCGTGATCGCGGCGCCCCCGGCGAGCGGGGCGGCGCTGGAGGCCGTCTCGCTGGGCACGGGGTCGGGACCGGCGCTGCTCAGGGGCTCCCCGGTGGCCGGCGTCCGGTCACCGACGACGAGGGGCTCCTGGGTGAGGCTGGGCGAGGGCTCGTCGGTCGGCTCGTCGGAGGACGACGGCTCGTCGGTGTCCAACGGCGCGCGGGTGGCCTTCCTCGTCGGGGTGGGCCGGGGGGTGGAGGTTCCCCCGCCTCCGCCACGGGTGGAGGTGCGTTCGGGGGCCGGCGTGGATCTCGCCCTCCCGTCACCCGGCTTCGGCGTCTTGTCGCCCGCCTCCGAGGGCTCGTCCTCCGGCGCCGGTTCCTCCGAGGGCTCCTCCGCCACGGGCTCGTCGGCGGTGTCGTCCTCCGGCACCGGCTGGTTCGACGCCGCCGCGACGCAACCGGCGGGCGGGCAGTCGGCGGGGCTCCCCGAGCCGGCCAGCGCCCGGACCCCGACCACGGTCCCGCCGAGCACCACGGCCACCGCGGCGACGATCAGCACCGTCTTCCTGATCCGCCCGCCGGGCCGCTCCTCGTCATCGGGCCACGGGTCGAACGCGGGGGAGGCGTCGGACGAACCGGACAGCTCGGGCTCCGAGCTCCATCCCGACCCCAGGAAACCCGTCCGGGTCTCGGTCGCCACCGACTCCTCGGGACGGAGCCGGCGCCCGATCGGCTCGTCCGCCCAGCCTGGTTCCGGAGCGAACTCCGGCTCGCGTTTACCCCGGTTCGGGGAAGCCTCTTCCCCGTTTCCACCGTGGCGGCCCATATGGCCCCTTTCTCGAAGGGAATCTCGACCGCCCATCTTCATACCAGTTAGATAAACGTTTGTCGCAATTTTCACAGATGTCGCAGGAAGTGGTAAGTGTCACTCCCGGAAGTGATCCCAGCCTCCGTGGCCGAGTAAAAGGCCCTTGACCTGCACACCTTCGCCCTCGATGACGTGACCCACCACGTTCCAGCCCTCCGGGAGCCGTACGTGGGCCGGGAAGGTCGCGGCGAGCGCGTGGTCGTCGCCGCCGGAGAGTACCCAGTCCAGTGGATCGACGCCGAGCAGCCGGGCGGCCTCGCGCATCACCGGCGGAGGGGTGAACGCCTCCGGGTCGAGGACGAGCGCGACCCCGGCCGCCTCGGCCACGTGGCCGAGATCCTGGAGCAGGCCGTCGCTCACGTCGAGCATGGCCGTCGCGCCGAGCCCGGCGGCCTCCGGGCCACGCGCGTAGGGAGGGCACGGGCGGCGGTGGGCGTCGATCAGCTCCACCGGCCCGGCCAGGCCCGCGCGGAGCAGCGCGAGCCCGGCGGCGGCGTGCCCGAGGCGGCCCGTGAAGGCGACCACGTCGCCGGGACGGGCTCCCGACCGCGTGACGGGCGCCCGGCCGCCCAGGTCGCCCAGAGCGGTCACGGAGACCACGACGAGGTCGCAGCGGGTGATGTCGCCGCCCGCCACGCTCGCCCCGACGAGGTCGCACTCGTCGCGGAAGCCGTCGGTGAGGTCGTCCAGCCAGCCGGTGGTGACGTCGGCGGGCATCCCGAGGCCGACCACGAGGCCGGTGGGGCCGGCCCCCATCGCCACGACGTCGGAGAGATTCTGCGCCGCGGCCTTGCGGCCGATGTCGTAGCCACTGGACCAATCGCGCCGGAAGTGCCTACCCTCAATCAACAGGTCAGTCGTCACGACGACCCGCCCGTCGGGAGCGCTCACCACCGCGGCGTCGTCCCCGGGACCGAGCAGTACGGTCCCACCTTGCGACAAACGTCCGGCAATACGTGCAACAACCCCGAATTCGCCGAGATCTCCGACTGTGATGGCACACCTCCTGTTCATCACAGGGTACGGTGGCCCTTCGGCACTGATCCAATCGCCCGGGAGGTCGTTATGGTGCAGGCCTATATCCTCATCCAGACCGAGGTCGGCAAGGCCGCGAACGTGGCTTCGGCGATCTCCGGCATCTCGGGTGTCACCCAGGCCGAGGACGTCACCGGACCGTACGACGTGATCGTGCGCGCCGAGGCCCGGAACGTCGACGAGCTGGGGAAGCTCGTGGTGGCGCAGATCCAGGGTGTGGAGGGGATCACGCGCACGCTGACGTGTCCCATCGTGCACATCTGAGGCCACCCGCGAGGCCACACCGAGCCCGCGTGTGAGTCCACGGCCGAGCCCGCGTACGGGTTCGGGCCGGGACTCGCGGCCGGGTCCCCGAATCCGCATCCGATCGTCTGGAACGTGACATGCCACTGCGGTCCGCCCGCCTGGCGGGGGGCGCCTGCGCCCTGCTGATCCTGGCGGGGTGCGGCGGCGCCGTCCGGGTCGAGCCGCCGGTCCCCGGGGGGCCCGCCGCCGCCGCGTGCCGGGTGCTCGCCGAACGGCTCCCGGGAAAACTCGACGGCGCGGACCGTACGGAGTCCACGCCCGCCTCCCCCTACGTCGCCGTGTGGGGGGAGGCGCGCATCGCCCTGCGCTGCGGGGTGCCACGGCCGGTGACGATGTCACCGACCGACCAGGTGCCCGAGATCGACGGGGTGGCGTGGTACGCCGACCCGGCCAGGCCGACGCTGTTCACCGCGATCGGCAGGGAGGCCTACGTCGAGGTGACGATCGCGCGGGAGCACGTCCCGCAGAACGTGCTGGTCGATCTCGCGATCCCCATCAAGAGCGCCCTGCCGCAGACCGGCTGAGCGCCCGCGTCAAGAGCGCTCTGCCTCGGACCGGCTGGGCGTCCGTACCAGGAGCGCTCCGCCTCGGACCTGCCGGGTCTCCGTCAAGGGCGCCCCGGACCTTCCGGGCGGCCCGCGTCGAGAGCCCTACCGCAGGCCGGGTGAGCGTCCGAGCGCGAGCTGGATCAGCCGGTCGACCAGCTCGGCGTAGGGCACCCCGGTGGCGGCCCACAGCTGCGGCGCCACCGACATCGCGGTGAAGCCCGGCATGGTGTTGATCTCGTTGACGATCAGCCGTCCGTCGGGGGTGTAGAAGAAGTCGACCCGTGACAGGCCCTCGCAGCCCAGCGCCTCGAAGGCGCGGACGGCCATCGCCCGCAGCTGCTCGACCGTCTCCTGGGGGATGTCGGCGGGCACGGACAGGGACATGTCGCTTCCGATGTACTTGGCCTCGAAGTCGAAGAACTCGTGGTCTCCGTGGACCAGCACCTCGCCGGGCAGACTCGCCCTGGGCGCCTCGTCGCCCGGCGACTCCAGCACCGCGCACTCGATCTCGCGGCCCGTGACGGCGGCCTCGACGAGCACCTTGGGGTCGTGCTCGCGGGCGAACTCGATGGCCCGCTCCAGCTCCTCCAGGGTGGCGGCCTTGGAGATGCCCTGGCTGGACCCGGCGCGCGCGGGCTTGACGAAGACCGGCCAGCCGAGCTCCTGGACCTCCTTGAGGACCCGGCCCCGGTCGGTCCGCCAGTCGCGGTCACGGATCGTGACGTACGGGCCGACGGGCAGTCCGGCGGCGGCGAGGACCAGCTTCATGTACGACTTGTCCATGCCGACCGAGCTGGCCAGCACCCCGGAGCCGACGTAGCGGACCCCGGCCATCTCCAGCAGTCCCTGGATCGTGCCGTCCTCGGCGAAGGGGCCGTGCATGACGGGGAAGACGACGTCGACCTGGCCGAGCTCGACGGGGATGCTGCCGGGGTCGTACGCCACCAGCGAGCCGCCGCCGGACGCCAGCGCCAGCGTCGCGCCCGCCGCGTCGACGGCGGGCAGCTCACCGCTCTCGATCTCGTATCGCTGCTCCCCCGAGGCGAGCACCCATCGGCCGTCCGTGGCGATCCCGATGGGGACCACCTCGTACTTGGACCTGTCGATGGCCCCCAGCACGCTTCCCGCCCCGAGAATGGAGACGGCGTGCTCGGAATTGCGACCGCCGAAGACGACGGCGACCCTCGGTAGAGGTTCGTGCTGCTCACTCATGATGACCGAATGTACCCCCTGTTAGGGGGCAATCCGGCTGTTAGACGCGCCTACCTACCCGATGCGGGTAGTGAGTCGAGGGCCTGGGTGACGTCCATGATGAGATCCTCGGCGTCCTCCAGCCCGACCGAGAACCTGACCGCCGCCGCGTCGACCCCCGATCCCTCGCCGAGCCGCCGATGGGTGGCCGAGGCCACGTGCGCGGCCTTGGTACGGGTCCCCCCGGCGGAGGTGGCGATCGAGACGAGCTTGAGCGCGTCGGCCAGGGCCACCCCCGCGTCGTAGCCGCCACGCGGGGTGACCGTGACGCAGGCGCCGTATCTCGTGCCCTCGGGACCGGAGTCGAACAGGTGCCTGGCGAGCTGGTGGCCGGGGTGTCCCGGCAGTCCCGGGTAGTCGACCCGGCGTACGGCGGGATGCTTGGCCACCGCGGCGGCGAAGACCATCGCGGTGGAGCACATCCGGCGGACCCGCAGCGGCAGGGTCTCCAGCCCCCGGCGGAGCAGGAACGCGTCGTCGGGAGAGAGGGTTCCTCCGGTGTCGATCCTGACCTCGCGCAGCTGGGCGATCAGGTCGGGGCGGCCGACCGCCACGCCCCCGGCGCAGTCGTCGTGACCGCCGAGATACTTGGTCGCGGAGTGGATCACCAGGTCGGCGCCGTGTTCGAGGGGGCGGCACACGATCGGGGTGGCGAAGGTCGAGTCGACCACCAGCAGCGCCCCCGCGGCGCGGGCGATCCGGTAGAGGCCCCGGATGTCGGAGACGGCCATGGTGGGGTTGGACAGCGTCTCCGCGTAGATGATCTTTGTGTTGGGCTTGATCGCCGCCTGCACCCCGGCCAGCTCGCCGTGGCCGACGAAGTCCGCGCCGACCCCGAACCTGGCCAGCACGTTCGTGATCAGCGAGTGGGTCCCGCCGTACAGCGGGGTGGGGGCCACGATGTGCGCGCCCGCGCGCAGGAACGTCATCAGGACGGCGTTGACGGCGGCCATCCCCGAGGCGAACGCCTGCCCCGCCACGTCCTCGGGCGCCGCGGCGCCCTCCAGGGAGGCCACCGCCGCGGCGAAGGCGGCGGTGGTGGGGTTGTCGATCCGGCCGTACGCGTAGCCGGAGCTCTTCTCGTCGAACACCTCTGCGTACTCGGCGGAGTCGCCGAAGCCCCAGGCGGAACTGCGCCACACGGGAAGGCCGAGGGGCGGCTGCCGGGGCGCCTCCGGAGCGGGCAGGTGCACCGACCGGGTGTTCTCGCCCTTGCGCCTGCGCATCCGTCTGTTCATCGACCACGCTGTCCGTTCACAGGCCGTACCGTTCCGGCTTGGGGGTCCGTGACATCAGGAGCACCCCGGCCTCGCTGGGGGGCATCGCGTCGTGGACGACGGCCACCACCACCTCGGTGATCGGCATCTCCACGTCGTGCTTTCTGGCCAGTTCGAGCACCGACTCGCAGGATTTGACCCCCTCGGCGGTCTGTTTCGTCGCGGCGATGACCTCGTCCAGCGTCATACCTCGCCCGAGATTCTCCCCGAAAGTACGGTTCCGCGACAATGGGGACACGCAGGTCGCCACAAGATCGCCCATACCCGCGAGTCCCGCGAAGGTGTGCGGGTCGGCGCCGAGCACCGCGCCCAGCCGGGAGATCTCGGCCAGCCCGCGCGTCATGAGCATCGCCCCGACGTTGTCGCCGAGCCCCATCCCCGCCGAGATGCCGACCGCCAGGGCGATCACGTTCTTGACGGCCCCGCCGAGCTCGACCCCGATGACGTCGGGGTTGGTGTACGGGCGGAACCAGGGCGGCAGGTAGCAGGCCGCCTGGAGCCGCTCCATCGCCCGCTCGTCCGTGCAGGCGACCACGGTGGCGGCCGGCTGGCCCCGGACGATCTCACCGGCCAGGTTGGGGCCCGACACCACCGCGACCCGCTCCTGGGGCACCTCGGCGACCTCGCAGATCACCTCGCTCATCCGCTTGGTGGTGCCCAGCTCGATGCCCTTCATCAGGCTGACCAGCACCGCGTCGGGCGGCAGGTGCGGCTTCCAGCGGGTCAGGTTCTCCCTCAGGGTCTGGGAGGGCACCGCGAGCACCACGAAGTCGGCGTCTTCGAGGGCCTCGGCGGGGTCGGTCGTCGCGCGCAGCGTCTCGGGCAGCACCGCGCCCGGCAGGTAGTCGGGGTTCTCGTGCCGCCTGTCGATCGCCTCGACGATCTCCGGACTGCGTCCCCACAGCGTCGTCTCGGTGCCCACCCGGGCGAGGATCATGCCGAAGGTCGTCCCCCACGAGCCCGTGCCGAACACGGCCGCCTTGGTCATCGGTTCTCCTCGGGCCTGGGAACCCCCGCCTCGGGGCGGGGGAGAGAACGCGGCGCGGTACCGCGCCCGGCGTCGGCGGCGCGGGTGTGGCCGGCGGCCTCCTCGCCGCCTGGCCGGCGGAGAGGCGGGACGCCTGTGGGACTGCTGTGGAACCTCAAGGGATTTCTCCTGGCGGGCGACCGGCGGTGAATCAGGAACTCTCACGGGCGACCGTGGGAATCCCCTCCCTTCGGGGAGGGGAGGTGTCAACACCGTACGCCGAAGTCAGTTGTCGGACGGTCGCCTGAACGGCGTCTCGGGGGCCTTCTCCCCGCGGATCTCGGCCAGCTGGGCCGTGATGGCCGCCATGATGTCGGCGGTCGCCTCGCGCAGGACGTCGGCGGAGACGGGCTCTCCCTCGTGTCCCGCGTACTTCGACAGGTCGACCGGCGGTCCCGTCCGCACGCGGAAGGTCTTGCGCGGCAGCAGGCGGGGCCTCCTGGCGCCGTACGGCAGGATCTCCTGGGCTCCCCAGTGGGCGACGGGGATCACCGTCGCGCCGGTGGCCAGCGCGAGCCTGGCCGCGCCGGTCTTGCCCTCCATCGGCCAGAACTCCGGGTCGCGGGTGCAGGTGCCCTCCGGGTAGAACATCACGCACGCCCCGGCGGCGAGCCGCCGCCGCGACTCCTCCAGCGAGCGCGCCGCGTCGGAGCTTCCCCGGTAGACGGGGATGGCCTGCAGCGCCCTCACCAGGGGGCCGACCAGCGGCACCGAGAAGAGACCCGACTTGGCGAGGATCACCGGCCAGCGGCCGTGGTTGTAGAGGAAGTGCGCGACGAGGATGGGGTCCAGCCACGACAGGTGGTTGGTCACCATGATGATCCCGCCCGTCCGGGGGAGGCGGTCGCTGTGCCGCCAGTCCTTCTTGACCAGGAGCCACGAGATCGGCTTGACGATCGTGACGGCGAAGGCCACCCAGAATCGCGAAGGCCATCCGGGGCGTCTCATGGGCTCCTCCATATGAGCGGGATGCGCCCCAAGTCTCCCGGTTGGCTCCCGGGGATGTCGAGGCGAGATGCTTAAGGCTATGTCTGCTTCGGAAAGCTCCGGCTGGACCCTCGTCGTCCCGGTCAAGACGCTGGTCGCCGCCAAGACCCGTCTGTCGGCCGCGGCGGGCCCGCACCGGGCCGCGCTGGCCGTGGCGATCGCCTGCGACACCGTCGAGGCGGCGCTGAGCTGCGCGCTCGTCGCGCGGGTGGTCGTGGTGACGGGCGATCCGGTGGCCGCGAAGGCGCTCGGCGAGGTCGGCGCGCACGTGGTCGGCGACCCGGAGGAGGGGCTGAACGCCGCCCTGCGGCACGGCGCCCGCGAGGCGGTGCGGCTGGCGCCCGGCGACCCCGTCGGCGCCCTCCAGGCCGACCTCCCCGCCCTCCGCCCGGCGGAACTGGCCCGCGTGCTGACCGCCGCCGCGGAGTTCGGCCAGATGTTCCTGCCCGACGCCGCCGAGATCGGCACGACCTTCTACGGCGTACGGCCGGGGGTGCCGTTCACGCCGGGGTTCGGCGGCGAGTCGCGGGACCGGCACCTGCGGCGCGGCGCCAAGGAGCTCTGTGTGGACGGGGTGGAGTCGGTCCGCCACGACGTGGACACCCCGGACGACCTGCGCCTGGCGCTGACCCTCGGCGTCGGCCACCGCACACTGGCGATGGCGAGAAAAATCTCGGCGTCCAGCCCGGACCGGTCGAGCCCGGAGGGGGGCGAGTCCCGGGGAACGGATCGCGGATGAGGCGGGCGCCGTGGGCGGGGGACGGGCGCCCGGACGGGAGTTAGGCTGGGCGGGTGCAGGCGACGGTGCGCATCTTCGACCCGGCGACCCGGTCGGGGTCGGTCTTCCTGGACGACGGGACCGAGATCCCGTTCGGGGCGGCGGCGTTCGACGCGGGGCCGCTGCGGCTGCTCAGGTCCGGCCAGCGGGTCAACATCGTCATGGACGGCGACGACGTCACCTACGTCACCCTCTCGACCTTCCCCGTTCCCGGATAGACGGCCCCGGACAGACGGTCCTGGACGGCCCCGGACGGACGGGCCGACGGTCCCGGAAGGCGGCCCCGGACGGACGGTCCCGGAAGGCGGCGCCGGGAAAGCCGGACGCCCGGCCTCCCGTCGCGGGAGTCCGGGCGCCTGTGCCCGAGGCCTACCTCTTCTTGGACGCCTTCTTGCCGCCGGTGTTGACGAGTTCCTTGAAGTCGGAACCCGGCCGGAACTTCGGCCCCCAGCTCTCGGCGACGCGAATCTCGGCCCCCGTCGAAGGGTTGCGGGCGGTGCGGGCCGGCTTGTGCACCATCTCGAAAGCACCGAACCCCGTGATCGAGACCTTGTCGCCACTCGCGACGGCGGTCTGGATGGCGTCGAGCACCGCGTTCACGGCCTCGGTGGCCGTCTTCTTGTCGCCCACCCGATCCGCGATGGCGTCGACGAGTTCCTTTTTGTTCATAAGGTTGCTCCCCCTGCTTACCGATGTCCGGGAGTGGGTCACGAGGCAGAAAACCCGTCTCACCCGATTTGTCACGGCGAGGGGTCTCATCACAGATCTCTCATCAACGATCACGATGAGAAACCCCTTGCCCGCTTGAAATTAGGGGACGGAGCCGTATGACTCAATCACCTTCCGCAATGTTTCCAGTGCTTGGCGTATCTGAAACCACGACATCAATACCGAGAAGGAACAAATCAAGACGCCCGGCGGCGTGTTCGAGGTCGCGTTTGGCCAAATCGCAGATGGCCAGAAGGCGCCGGGCGAGACGTTTTCTCTCCTCGGCGGGGACGGGCAGGGACCGGACGCGGCGGTGCGCCTCGCGCAACCGCCACGCCAGCTCGTGTTCTGAACTCGTCAGACGGTCGTCGGCAGCCATGGCTGCCGACCATTCTCGTATGCCCCTATGGCGTCGGCGTTGCGCAGGGTCAGCCCGATGTCGTCCAGGCCCTCCGTGAGCCGCCAGCGCGTGTAGTCGTCGATCTCGAACGCGGCGATCTCGGCGCCCCAGCGGACCTGGCGTTCTCCCAGGTCGACGGTGATCTCCAGGGTGGGGTTCGCCTCCACCGCGGCCTGCAGGACCTCGACGGTCTCGCCCGGGAGGACGACCGGGAGCAGACCCATCTTGGTGGAGTTATTACGGAAGATGTCCCCGAAGCGGGCCGCGATCACGACGCGGAAACCGTACTGCTGCAGGGCCCAGACCGCGTGCTCGCGGGAGGAGCCGGTGCCGAAGTCGGGTCCGGCGAGCAGGATCGTGGCGCCCTCGTGGGCCGGGTCGTTCAGCACGAAACCGGGGTCCTCGCGCCAGGCGGAGAACAGGCCCTTCTCGAAACCGGTCCGGCTGACCTGCTTGAGCCAGACGGCGGGGATGATCTGGTCGGTGTCGACGTTGCTGCGGCGCAGCGGCACGGCCCGGCCGGTGTGGGTGACGAACGCTTCCATCGCGAGGACTCCTTACAGGTCGGCGGGCGCGGTGAGTTTGCCGGTGACGGCGGTCGCGGCGGCGACCTGCGGGGACACGAGGTGCGTACGGCCGCCCTTGCCCTGGCGTCCCTCGAAGTTGCGGTTGGAGGTCGAGGCGCTGCGCTCGCCGGGGGCGAGGGTGTCGGGGTTCATGCCCAGGCACATGGAACAGCCGGCCTCGCGCCACTCGGCGCCCGCCTCCTTGAAGACCTCGTGCAGCCCCTCCTGCTCGGCCTGGAGCTTGACCAGCATCGAGCCGGGCACGATCAGCGTCCGCGTGACGACCCGGCGCCCGCGCAGCACGTCGGCCGCGGCCCGCAGGTCCTCCAGGCGCCCGTTGGTGCAGGAGCCCACGAAGACCGTGTCGACCTGGACCTCGCGGAGCGGGGTGCCGGCCGTCAGGCCCATGTACTCCAGGGCGCGGGCGGCGGCGGCCGGGTCGTCGGTGTCCTCGGGACGCGGCACGGACGTCCCCAGCGGGGCGCCCTGGCCGGGGTTGGTGCCCCAGGTGACGAACGGGGTCAGCGTCGAGGCGTCGATCTCCACGACGGTGTCGAAGGCGGCGTCCTCGTCGGTCACCAGCGACTTCCAGTACGCGACCGCGGCGTCCCAGTCGGCGCCGGACGGAGCGTGGGGGCGGCCCTTGAGGTATTCGAAGGTGGTCTCGTCCGGGGCGATCAGGCCCGCGCGGGCGCCCGCCTCGATGGACATGTTGCAAACGGTCATCCGGCCCTCCATGGAGAGCTTGCGGATGGCCTCGCCGCGGTACTCGACGATGTATCCCTGGCCGCCGCCGGTGCCGATCTTGGCGATGATCGCCAGGATCAGGTCCTTCGCCGTGACGCCGGGCGGCAGCTCGCCGGAGACCTCGATGGCCATCGTCCTCGGCCGGTAGGCGGGCAGCGTCTGCGTGGCCAGCACGTGCTCGACCTCGGAGGTGCCGATGCCGAACGCGATGCCGCCGAAGGCGCCGTGGGTGGAGGTGTGAGAATCGCCACACACGATCGTCATGCCCGGCTGGGTCAGGCCGAACTGCGGGCCGATGATGTGGACCACGCCCTGGCCCGCGTCGCCCATCGGATAGAGCCTGACACCGAACTCCGCGCAGTTCTTGCGCAGCGTCTCGACCTGCACCCGCGACACCGGGTCGTTGATCGGCCCGCGTACGGTCGGGACGTTGTGGTCCTCGGTGGCGATGGTGAGCTCGGGGCGCCGGATGGGGCGGCCGGCCAGGCGCAGGCCGTCGAACGCCTGCGGGCTCGTGACCTCGTGAATGAGGTGCAGGTCGATGTAGAGCAGGTCGGGTTCTCCTTCAGCGCGTCGCACGACGTGCTGCTCCCATACCTTCTCCGCGAGCGTGCGGCCCATGTCGCCTCCTTGCGATCGGCTGTCCCACTCCCACTTGCTTTCTCATATGTCGAGACGGCAGTATCGGTGTATGGACAACTCTAGCGGAGTCGGCGTACTCGACAAGGCCGTCCTCGTGCTCAATGCCCTCGAAGCAGGTCCGGCGTCCCTCGCGCAGCTCGTTCAGGCCACCGGCCTGGCACGGCCCACGGCCCACCGGCTGGCCGTCGCGCTGGAGCACCACAGGATCGTCTCCCGCGACACACAGGGCCGGTTCGTGCTGGGTCCACGCCTGTCCGAGTTGTCCACGGCCGCCGGCGAGGACCGGCTGCTCGCCGTCGCCTCCCCGGTCCTCACCCAGCTCAGGGACCTGACCGGGGAGAGCGCGCAGCTCTACCGCCGCCAGGGCGACGAGCGGGTCTGCGTCGCCGCCGCCGAGCGCGCCAGCGGGCTGCGCGACACCGTGCCGGTCGGCTCGGCGCTGCCGATGCTCGCCGGTTCCGCGGCGCAGATCCTGCTCGCCTGGGAGGAGCCCGACCGCCTGCACCGGGGCCTGCGCGGGGCCAAGTTCACCGCGGCCACGCTGGCGAGCGTACGGCGCAGGGGCTGGGCGCACAGCGTCGGCGAGCGCGAGCAGGGCGTGGCCAGCGTCTCGGCGCCGATCAGGGGCGCGGGCGGCAAGGTGGTCGCCGCCGTGTCGGTCTCCGGCCCGATCGAGCGCCTGACCCGCACCCCCGGCCGCCTGCACGCCGCCCCCGTGGTCACCGCCGCCGAGCGGATCACCGAATCGATGCGCCGCGCCAACTGAGGACCGGCGACGGGCCCGCGACGGCCCGGCCGAGGCCCGGCTGGGGATCGACTGGAGGACCGGCCGAGGGTCGGCTGACAGCGAACGTACACGCCGAGGCGGCCGGATCACCTGACCGGAGGGCCGTGGCGGTTGACACCGGCCCACCGGAGGGCGATATGAGGAGGCGAGCACCCCTCCGGCCCCCTAGGCTGGGAAGGTGACAGATCGCATCGAGGCAGCCGCGGCTGAACTGCGTCCCCTGCTCCAAAACTTCATCCTCTGGGCGCGTGAGAACGCACCCGGCAGCGATTCCAATCTGGTCGGCTCTGTCGCGCTCTGGCACCGCCTGATCGCCTCCGACGACGTCGGCCGGTGGAAGCAGTCCGACCTGCGCACGGTGCTCCTCGACCGGATGCCACAGGTCGTCGAGGACCCCGACGCGGCCGCCGACGGCATGGTGCCCGCGATCCGCGCCTACCTGACCTTCCTGTCGGAGTCCGACCACCTGGCCAAGGGCTCCGCCTCGCTGGGCGACCTGCTCGCCGAGCTCGACCGCCTTGAGGACGACTTCGTCGACGCCATGGAGGATCTCGTCGTCGAGGACGACGAGGACGAGGAGTACGACGAGGAGGAGTCCGAGGGGCTCGGTGACTTCGAGCCGTTCGCCGACGAGCTCTCCGAGCTGCCGACGATCCGGCTCCGCCCGGACAGCGAGCTGGCCGCGGCCACCCGCGGGACGACCCTGATCGCCAAGGCCCGCGACCTCGCGGTCTGGGTCGGGACCGAGCGCCGGGTGGGCGAGACGAGCCTGCTCGACGACGCCGAGATCGTCGAGGCCCTGGCGGTCCTGAAGCTCCCGGTCCCCGAGAAGGGCGGCGCGTCGCTGGCCGACTCCGTCCCCGCCCTCTGGAACATCTGGAACCTCGCGATCGACCTCGACTTCCTCCAGCCCGAGGGGGAGGACACGGTCAGCGTCGACGCCGACACCGCGGAGTGGCCCTTCGAGGAGGACGACGACGCCCTCGACGCGTGGATGGCGGGCCTGCACTCCATCGACTACGGCGACCCCGAGCTGGAGGACGAGGAGGCCACGATCGCCCTGTCCGGGCTGACCAGGGCGCTGCTGGTCCGGGTGCTGCTCGCGACGGGCTCGAAGCCGCTGGCCGAGCTCCGCACCGAGCTGGCCGAGGCCGCCGCCGAGTACGACGACCTGGGCACCGAGGCCTGGTCCGCCGCCACCGCGCAGTACGGCGACCCGCTCAACCCCGTGCTCGACTGGCTCGCCGGATACGGCATGGTCGAGGTGGAGCACGACCAGGTGCGGCTGACGCCGCTCGGCATGGAGGGCGTGGTCCACCTCGTGGACGACGCCGACATCGAGCTGGACGCCCGGCCCGCCATCGACGCGATGACGGCCCTCGACCTGCTCTCCTTCGGCGCCGAGCTTCCCGAGGAGGAGGCGGACGCCGAGTTCGCGGCCTGGATGGAGCTGCGCGCCCCCGAGCAGGCCGCCAGGGACCTGCTGGAGGCCGCCGCTGAGGACGACGCGGACGCGCTGATCCGGGTCCAGGCGGCCAGCATGGTCGGCTCGCTCGGCGACGTGGCCGTGCCCGCGTGGCGAGAGGCCCTCGACGAGCCGTCCCTGCGGCCGTACGCGGCCACCCACCTGGCCCAGCTGGGCGTCGAGGACGCCCCCACGCCCACCCAGGCCGACACCCACTGGCTCATCCTCGACATGCTGACCATCTCCGCCGGTCTCGGCCGCCCGGAGTTCGTCAGCAGCCTCGACGACATCGGCAACGTCCCGAACCTGGTCAGCCTGCTCGAAGTGATCTGGAAGGTGCCGCACCCGCACCTTGAGGAGCTGCTGGAGGCGATCGGCAAGGCCCACCCCGACAAGCAGGTGGGCAAGGCCGCCAAGCGGGCCCTTTTCAAGGCCCGCTCGGGACAGAACTAGCCCTCCGGTCCCGCCCCGGAGCCCGGACGACCGGCTCCGGAGCGGGACCCGGCCTCGGCCCCTCGCGCGAAAAGGCCGGGGGCGGCCAAGTGACGGCTGGAGACGGTCAGACTGATCAGCGCAGGGGGAAGACGGCGCAGGTCGTGGTGGCGTGGGCGTACAGCTTGCCGTCGCCCTCGCCCACGATCCGCGCCTCCGAGGTGGCGACGGTCCGGCCCACGTGCAGGGTTCTGCCCTCGCAGCGCAGCGGCCCGGTGCTCGCGTGGACCGGCCGGACCATGTTCACCCCGAGCTGGACGGTCGTGTACGCCTTACCGGGCGGCAGCTCCGTCATGACCGCGCACCCGAGGGCCGAGTCGAGCAGGGTGGCGAGATAGCCGCCGTGCACGCTTCCGAGCGGGTTGTAGAGGTGCTCGCCGGTCTCCCCCACGAAGACCGCCAGGCCGCGCTCGACGTGGATCAGCCGGAAACCGAGCGTGCTCGCGATCGGCGGCGGGGGAATGCGGCCGTCGGCCAGCCGCTCCAGGAACTCCAGGCCCGACAGTTCCGCCACGTCGGCGGGGACTGTCGGCGGCGCCCACGAGTGGGTCCGCGAGATCGTCGGCTGGGTCTGGGGCGTCGTCGACATGGGCTCCACCATCGCGAGGGGTCGTACCTGGGTATGGATTACGTACTCTGCACAGTATCTGCACAGTAGGGGATGGGCCCGCCCGCCGGGGAGGGCGTCCCGCGCTCCGGGGGCCACCCGAGCAGGGAGCGCAGGAAAGCGGGGAAACGCGAAGGCGGCCCCGGAACGGGGGTGCGGGAATTTCGTGAAATCCGGAAATGCGAAAACCCCGGAAGCGATCGCTTCCGGGGTTCACGACGTAGCCCCGACCGGATTCGAACCGGCGCTACCGCCTTGAGAGGGCGGCGTCCTAGGCCACTAGACGACGGAGCCTTGCGAGAGACAGTGGTAGTCCCGACCGGATTCGAACCGGCGCTACCGCCTTGAGAGGGCGGCGTCCTGGGCCACTAGACGACGGGACCCTACACACTGTCATCAGATTCGGAGGGGACCGAATCTGCGGCATCTTCCAGAGAAGATGCAGCTGGGGTACCAGGACTCGAACCTAGAACAACTGAACCAGAATCAGCCGTGTTGCCAATTACACCATACCCCACCGCGCTGGACCCCCTTGCGGGACTCGCTGGCGACTCCGAAAGAATAGCCCAGGTTGGGGGTCAAGACCAAAACGATTGCCGTCGGCCGAATCGCGGTATCACCCGGCTGCCGCCACGAAGGTCCCCTGTGTAACGCTGCTGGAGAGATCCGGCCGCATGTGAGGAGTTCCCACCTTGACCGACAACCCGTTCTTCACCCCCAGCGAGCTGCCCTACGGGCTTCCGCCGTTCGCCCTGGTCAGGGAGGAGCACTACCTTCCCGCCTTCGAGCGCGGCATGGCCGACCAGCTGCGTGAGGTGCGGGAGATCACCGAGAATCCGGAGCCCGCGACGTTCGCCAACACGATCGAGGCCCTGGAGCGCTCGGGACGGATTCTCAACCGGACCGTGACCGTTTTCTTCAGCGTCTCCGCCTCCGACGCGACCGACGGCATCCGGGAGATCGAGACGGAGGTCTCCCCCAGGCTGACCCAGCACGCCGACTCCGTCCGCCTCGACCGCTCCCTGTACGCCCGGATCAAACAGGTGACCACCGAGGACGCCGAGGAGGCGTGGCTGCTGGAGAAGTACCGCGTCGACTTCGTCAGGGCCGGGGCAGACCTGTCCGAGCCCGACCAGGAGCGCCTCAGGGAGCTCAACGAGGAGCTGAGCAGGCTCGCCACGACCTTCTCCCAGAACCTGCTGACGGCCTCCACCGCCTCCGCGCTGGTCGTCGAGGACGTCAGGCTGCTGGACGGGCTCTCCGAGAGCACGATCAAGGCGATCGAGAAGGACGGCTCGTACGTCCTGACGCTGTTCAACCACACCAACCAGCCCGCCCTGGCGGAGCTGACCGACCGGGAGACCCGCAGGAGGCTGTACGAGCTGTCCACGGGCCGGGCCCCGGAGAACTTCGCGTCGGCGGCCAGGATGGCGACGCTGCGCGCCGAGCGGGCGGCGCTGCTCGGCTATCCCAGCCACGCCGCCTACTCCGTCGCCGACCAGACGGCCAAGACCACCGACGCCGTCGAGGAGATGCTCGGCAAGCTGGTGGGCCCGGCGGTGGCCAACGCCCGCCGGGAGGCCGAGGCGCTGAGCGAGCAGGCCGGTTTCCCCATCGAGCCGTGGGACTGGTCCTTCTACGCGGAGCGGGTGCGCAAGGCCCGCTACGACTTCGACGGGGCCGACCTGCGCCCGTACTTCGAGCTGGACCGGGTGCTGCGCGACGGGATCTTCCACGCGGCGGGCGAGCTGTACGGGGTCGCCTTCTCCGAGCGCGACGACCTGGGCGGGTACCACCCGGACGTGCGGGTCTTCGAGGTGTTCGACGCCGACGGCTCGCCGCTCGGGCTGTTCCTGTTCGACGCGTACGCCCGGCCCACCAAGCGCGGCGGGGCCTGGATGAACAACCTGGTCGACCAGTCGCACCTGTTCGACGAGCGGCCCGTGGTGATGAACAACCTCAACATCACCAAGCCGGCCGAGGGGCCGACGCTGCTCACGTTCGACGAGGTCAACACCGCCTTCCACGAGTTCGGTCACGCCCTGCACGGCCTGTTCTCCGACGTGCGCTTCCCCCGGGTCTCCGGCACGGCGGTGCCGCGCGACTTCGTGGAGTACCCCTCGCAGGTCAACGAGATGTGGGCCACCTGGCCGTCGATCCTCGCCAACTTCGCCAGGCACCACGAGACCGGCGAGCCCGTGCCCGCGGAGCTCCTGGAGAAGATGAGGGCCGCCGAGAAGTTCAACCAGGGTTTCGCCACCGTCGAGTATCTCGCGGCGGCGCTGCTCGACTGGTCCTGGCACAAGCTGGCGGCCGGCGAGGTCGTCGAGGACGCCGAGGCGTTCGAGAAGGCGGCCCTGGAGCGGGCCGGGATCGCCTTCGAGCTGGTCCTACCCCGCTACCGGACCAACTACTTCGCGCACATCTTCTTCAGCGGGGTGAGCGGCTACAGCGCCGGCTACTACTCGTACATCTGGAGCGAGGTGCTCGACGCCGAGAGCGTCGACTGGTTCAAGGAGAACGGCGGCCTCGGGCGCGGGAACGGCGACCACTTCCGCTCCACCCTGCTGTCGGTGGGCGGCTCCCGGGACGTGATGGACGCCTTCCGCGACTTCCGCGGGCGCGACCCGCGCATCGAGCCGCTGCTGAAGCGCCGGGGCCTGCTGACCTAGCCCCCCTGCCCGCGTGGCCCTTCGTCCATCGCGGGGGTGCGGGAAACCGCACCCCGGCGATGGGCGCAGAGCCAGTGCGCGCGACACGTCCGGCGGGCATCGTAAAGGTCATGAGACGACCACGGAACAGGATCGGTGCCGCGCTCGTCGCCGGTCTGGTTGGAGCGCTGTCACTGGGAGCCGCCGACCCGGCCGCGGCCGGGCGGGAAGCCGCCTCCTCGGCCCCCTCCGTGAGAGGTACGACGGTCCGTACCGACGCCGGATGGGTGCGGGGCGCGGAGGCCGGCGGTCACCGGCTCTTCCAGGGCGTCCCGTACGCCGCGCCGCCGGTCGGGGAGCTGCGCTGGCGGTCGCCGCGGGCCGTCACCCCGTGGCAGGGGGTGCGCGACGCCACCGCGCCCGGCAGCCGGTGCGCGCAGACCACCGACGACTGGGGGCTGCCGGCGAGCGAGGCGGAGGACTGCCTCTACCTCAACGTGACGGCGCCATCGCGGCCCGCGCGGGGCGGCGGGAGCCGTCTCAGGCCGGTCGTGGTGTGGCTGCACGGCGGGGGCCTGACGAGGGGCGCGGGCAGCGACTACGACGCCCGCGAGCTGTCCGGGCGGGGCGACGTCGTGGTGGTGACGGTCAACTACCGGCTGGGGATGCTCGGGTTCTTCGGCCATCCCGGGCTGGAGAACTCCGGGTCCTTCGGGATCGAGGACCAGCAGGCGGCCCTGCGCTGGGTGCGGCGCAACGCGGCGGCGTTCGGCGGCGACCCGCGCAACGTCACCCTGGCCGGCGAGTCCGCGGGGTCGCACTCGGTGTGCGCGCAGCTCACCTCCCCCTCGGCGGCCGGGCTGTTCCACCGGGCGATCACCCAGAGCACCCCGTGCGGGGCGGGGAGCTTCGACGGCACCCCGCTGAGGCCGGTCCTGGATCTGCCCCTGTGGCTGCCCAAGGCCTCCTACGAGGGCTACGGGCAGTATCTGGCCGCCCTGCTGGGGTGCGCCGACCCGGGGACCGCGCCCGCCTGCCTGCGGGGCAAGCCGGTGACCGACCTGCTCGCCCAGCAGCCTCTCCCGCTGCCGGGGTACGGCAACGCGGTGCTGCCAGAGGACCCGGCGAAGGTGCTCCAGGAGGGCCGCTTCCACCGGGTGCCGGTGCTGACGGGCATCACCCGGGACGAGGGCACGTTGTTCGCCCCGCTGATCTCCCAGGAGCCGATGACGGCGGAGGGCTACGAGGCCGCCGTCAACACCAGGTTCGGCGCCGCGGGGCCCGAGGTCCTGGCCCGGTACCCGGTGGGCACCCACGACGGCCCGCCCCTCCAGGCGGTCGCGGCCATCATGAGCGACCTGGACTGGGCCTGGCCGGCGCGCGACACCGACCTGCTGCTCGCCCGGCACGTGCCGACCTTCTCCTACGAGTTCACCGACCGTACGGCGCCCCCGCTCCTCCCGCCGCCCCACGGGATCAGGCCGCTCGCCGCGCACGGCTCCGAGCTGTCGTTCCTGTTCGGGGTCGGCTGGGAGTCCGCTCCGCTCACCCCCGCGCAGCGGCGGCTCGGGGACACGATGATCGACTACTGGTCGAGGTTCGCCGCCACCGGCGACCCGAACCGGCCGGGCCTGCCCGCCTGGAGGCGCGTGCGCCCCGGCGACGGCACGCCGTACGTGCAGGAGCTGTCCCCGGGGCGGGGCGGTATCGGGCCCTTCGACCGCGCCTCGGCCCACAACCTCGCCTTCTGGGACGACCTCGCCGCGCGGGGGACGGGGGCCGGGCGGGGCGCGGGCTCCGGCCACCCGTGACCGTCGAGCGTTGATCGCAGGCGAAGGCCCGCCCCCGGCGAACGCCCGGGGCGGGCCTTCGGGCCGGGCCCGGCTCCCTATCCGTGAGGTCCGGTCAGGCCTGGAGCTTCGCGAGGGCGGCGCGGAGGCGCTCGACGGAGCGCTCGCGGCCGAGGGCCTCGATCGACTCGAACAGCGGCAGGCCAACGGTCCGGCCGGTGACGGCCACCCGCACGGGGGCCTGGGCCTTGCCGAGCTTGAGACCCTGCTCGGCGCCGACCTCCTCCAGGGCGGTCTTCAGCGAGTCGGGGTCCATGTCGACCGTCTCCAGGCGGGCGAGATAGCCGGTGAGGATCTCCACGGCGGAGTTCTTCATCGCCTTGTCCCACGACGCCTGGTCGAAGACGGGCTCGTCGAGGAAGAGGAAGTCGACGTTCGCCGTGATCTCGGACAGGACCGCGATGCGGGTCTGGGCGAGCTCGGCGACCTTGGCGAAGGTCGCGCGGTCCCAGCCGGGCTCCAGCCACGGCTCGCAGCGGGCGGCGAACTCCTCCAGGGGCAGCGCCCGGATGTACTCGCCGTTGAACGCGCGGAGCTTCTTCTCGTCGAAGAACGCCGAGGAGGGGTTGACGTTCTCCAGCTTGAACAGCGGCACCATCTCCGACCAGGGCATGATCTCCCGGTCGTCGCCGGGGCCCCAGCCGAGCAGCATCAGATAGTTGACCATCGCCTCGGCCAGGTAGCCCTCCTCGCGGTAGGACTCCAGGGCGACCTTGTCGCGGCGCTTGGACAGCTTCTGGCGCTTCTCGTTGACGATCACCGGCACGTGCGCCCAGGTGGGCGGGGTGACGCCGAGCGCCTCCCAGAGCAGCTGCTGCTTGGGCGTGTTGGACAGGTGCTCCTCGGCCCGGACCACGTGACTGATCCGCATCTCGACGTCGTCGACGACGTTGGCCAGCACGAACAGCGGGGAGCCGTCGCCGCGCGCGACGACGAAGTCCTCCATCGCGTTGTTGGGGAACTCGACGGTGCCGCGGACCAGGTCCTGGACCACGGTGACGCCCTCGTCGGGCGTACGGAAGCGGACCGCGCCCTCGGTCAGGCCGCGGTCGCGGCAGAAGCCGTCGTAGCCCTGGTGCTCGGAGCCGGTGCGCGCCTTCACGTCGTCACGCGTGCACGTACAGTAGTAGGCCCGGCCGTCGGCGACGAGCCCGGCCACGGCCTCGCGGTGCTGCTTCTCGTACGACGACTGGAAGTAGGGGCCCTCGAAGACCGGGCTGTCCTCGTTCATACCGATCCAGGCGAGCGCCGAGATGATGCCCTCGGTCCATTCCGGCCGGTTGCGCGCGGCGTCGGTGTCCTCGACGCGCAGCACGAATTTGCCGCCGGCCTGCTCGGCGAGGGCCCAGTTGAACAGCGCGGAGCGGGCGCCGCCGACATGGAACATGCCGGTCGGCGAGGGGGCGAAACGAACCCTAATCACGGGAGACCACCCGGTTGCTGAGAGTGCCGATTCCTTCGATGAAGACGCTGACCTCGTCGCCGACGTTGAGCGGGCCGACCCCCTCGGGGGTCCCGGTGAGGATGACGTCACCGGGGATCAGGGTCATGACCGCGCTCACGTGGGCGATCAGCGCGGGGATGTCGTACATGAGCTTGGAGGTGCGCGAGTTCTGCTTGATCTCGCCGTTCACCGACGTGACGATGCCGACGTCGCCCGGGTCGAGCTCGGTCTGGATCCACGGGCCGAGCGGGCAGAAGGTGTCGAAGCCCTTGGCCCGGGTGAACTGGACGTCCTTCTTCTGCAGGTCCCGCGCCGTGACGTCGTTGGCGCAGGTGTAGCCGAAGATGACCTCGTGCGCCCGCTCGCGGGGCACCTCGCGGCAGAGCCTGCCGATCACCACCGCCAGCTCTCCCTCGTAGTCGACCCGCTGGGAGAGCGTCGTCGGGTAGGCGATGGCCTCGCCCGAGCCGATCACCGAGGTCGACGGCTTGAGGAAGACCAGCGGCTCGTCGGGGATCTCGCCGCCCATCTCGTGGGCGTGGTCGGCGTAGTTCTTGCCGATCGCGACGACCTTGCTGGGCAGCATGGGCGCGACCAGCCTGACCTGGGAGAGCGAGTATCGCTCGCCGGTGAACTGGATCGGCCCGAACGGGTGACCGGAGATCCCGGAGATGAACTCCTCCCCCGGGCCTCCCTCGACCACCCCGAACCCGACACCGTCTCCTGTGGAGAACCTCGCTATACGCACACGACAAGGCTAGTCGCGCTCAGGGTCCCGCTGGACCGTGCCCGTGCCTCCTCATCCCACCACCCGGAAGCCTGCACCATATACAACTAAAAATGTCTATGAATCCGATTTTATCGATAGCGCCATCTTTGCTCCAAGAAAAGCTATGTCCTGATTTATAAGCATATGGGGGGTATGACCGCCTGAGAGGCATCGGGGAGGCCAGAGGGCCTTCCTACGGGGGAAGGAACGGACGTGACCGAATCCAGCACGGTGAACAGGCCCAAGGGCGACGAGGCCACGGTGCCCAGGGCACGCACCGACAGTCCCGGATCCCAGGGTGGCCTGGTCACCTCCAAGGGGACCACCACCATCGACAGCGGGGTCGTATCGAAGATCGCGGGCCTCGCGGCCAGGGAGATCCCTGGTGTGCACAACATGGGCGCGGGCACGGCACGCGCTCTCGGCGCGGTACGCGGCATGGTGGGCGCCGACAAGAGCGCCAACCAGGGAGTCTCGGTCGAGGTGGGCGAGCGGCAGGCCGCCGCCGACCTGGAGGTGGTCGTCGAGTACGGGATCGCCATCCCCGACCTGGCCGCCGCCGTACGCCGCAACGTGATCATGGCGGTCGAGCGCATGACCGGGCTTGAGGTCACCGAGGTCAACATCAAGGTCTCCGACGTCCACATGCCCGGCCAGGACAAGGACAGGCAGGAAGAGTCGTCCGAGTCGGAGCCCCGCGTCCAGTGAGCGGCCCGGCAGGCGGTGCGGCGGGACCGGGCCGCGAGCCCGGGGACCCGGCCCGCGAGACCGTGACTCCTCCGGCGCCGGCCGATCCGGGCCGCGGGACACCCGCGCGCCACGGGGAACCCGGCGGCGAGACGGCCGTGCCCGCACGGCAGGAGCCCGCACGGCAGGAACCCACGCGGCAGGAGCCCACGCGACAGGGGGAACCCGGCGGCGGGGCGGCCACGCCTCCGCAGGGCGGGGGACCCGGTCGCGAGACGGCCACGCCGGCACGCGGACCGGAGGAGCCCGCCAGGACCTCCGTTCCGACACCGGCGACGGCCATACCCGCGCACCGGCCGAACGACCCGTCCCGCACGCCGGCCGCCGTACCCAGGCAGAAGGCCGCGCCCGCACGCGAGCCGGAGGACCCCGCCCGGAGACGGGCGGGCCAGAGCCGGGAGACGGGCGGTGTCCGGGAAAGCCGGGAAAGCCGGGAAACAGGTCGTACTCAGGAACCAGGCCGTGGTCAGGAACCAGGTCGTGGCCCGGGAACCGGGGAGACGGCGAGGCCACCGCGCGAGTCCGGGGACCCGGCCCGCGGGGCGGCCACCGCGACGCGGCCGACATCGGATCCCGTACGCGAGACGTCCGTCGTCACCCGTGAACCGGAGGATCCGGTCCTCGGGGCGTCCGGCCTCGCGCACAGGATCGCCGACGCCGTACGGCGCTGCCCCGACGTCGTGGACCTGTCGGGCGGGCCCTTCGGGACCGTGGCGACCTACCTGCCCGGCGAGCGGTTGCCCGGTGTCGCGCTGCGCGAGGACGAGGTGGAGATCTCGATCGTCGCCAGGATGGGGCGCCCGCTACCGGAGATCGCCGACGGAGTGCGAGCGGCGATCGCCCCGATGGTGGGCGACCGGCCGATAAACGTCCATATCGGAGGTTTGACATGAGTAATTTCCCAGTGTGGTCCGTGGTCGGCACGATCGTCGGTGTCCTTCTGGGCTTCGCGGCGGCCTTCGGCGGCCTCGGCGCGTTCCTGCTGGTGCTCGTACTGGGTGCCGTCGGATTCCTCGTCGGCCGCTTCGCGGAGACCGGAGAGGTCGACCTGTCCCGGCTGGCGGCGAGACGTCGATGAACACCCCCGCCCTAGCGGAGACCGGGCGGCCCACGCGATCCGCCGTACCCGCCCAGCCGTCGCGGCAGGCCGTACCGGCCGAGCAGCGCGGCAGGACCGATATATCCGACCGGGTGGTGTCGCGCATCGCGGCCCGCGCGGCCGGAGAGGTGGCACGGGTACGGGAGGTCGGCGAGCGGGGGCCGTTGTCCTTTCGCGGCGGTACCCGCGCCACCCTCGACGGCGAGCTCACGACACTCCGGCTGGACGTGACGGTGGAGTACCCGGCCCCGATCCGCGAGGTGGCCGAGGAGGTCAGGCACCACGTCGCCCGGCGGGTGATGGCCCTCACCGGCAAGGACGTCGGCTACATCGACGTCCTCGTCACCAACGTGACCCCCGCCCACGACGATCACGGTGATCGTGGGACCTCGCGGCCGGAGGACGCCGTGACGGCCGGAGGAGATCCGGCGGACGGCGTCGGCCGGACCGGCGCCGAGACCTCTGAGCGGGCCCCGGACCGGCCCGCGCCGCCCGTCGGCGACCCCGCCGACAACCCCACCGAGGACATCGTCCCGCTACGTGAGGAGCGATGATGGCCAGGCAGGTACCCGGCCCGGCGGAGCCGGACCCCAGATCGGAACCGACCGGTGAGACGACACCCGCACACCGTCCCGAGATGACGGAACCGGCCGCACCACCGGCGTACGGCACCACGGATCCGGCCGCGTCACCGGCGTACGGCACGACGGAACCGGTCGGACCACCGGCGTACGGCACGGAACCCGCCGTACCGTCGGCGTACGGCACGGACGGGCCTTCCCCACCGCCGATATACGGCACGGTGGCGAAGGACTCCTCCGCGGATCGCGCGGCGGTCAGGGCGTTCCGCCCGCGCCGGGTGGTTCCCTCGGTCATCACGGCCATCCTGATGACCCTGCTCGGCCTCCTCCTCGCGCTGGAGGTCATCTCCGCGCTGCTGGGCCGCCCGCTCCGCCTGGTGCCGTACGACCGGATGCTGTCCTGGGCGGCGTCGACACCGTGGAACGACCCTCGGGTGATGGCGGGCGCGGGTCTGGCCGGGCTGCTGGGCCTGCTGCTGGTGCTGCTCGCGATCGTTCCTGGGCGGCCCACGCTGATCCCGGTGAGGACCGGGGACAAGGACCTCGCCATCGGCATGCAGCGCCGGGGCTTCGCCCGGTCGCTCGCCCACGCGGCCGAGCAGGTGCAGGGGATCGAGCACGCCCGGGTGCGCCTGCGGGGAAAGGCCGTGCACGTCGCGGCCGACAGCGGCATGCGGGACACCCGCGGGCTGGCCGACGCCGTACGGGAGGCCGTGAACCTGCGGATCACCGCGCTCTCCCCCGTCTGGAAGTATCCCGTCCGCGTGTACCTGCGAGGGAAGTGAGCGCCATGGACGACAAGACCGCCCGGGGCAACCGGCTGGGGTTGCTCATCGTGGGACTGGCGCTGATGGTCCTCAGCGCCCTGGCGATCGCACGCGGCGCGAGGGCGTTCCCGCAGGCGCCGGCGCGCAGCCCGCTCGTGGACGGCTCGGTACGCCAGCCGTTCGCCACCTACGACCCGTGGCTGTGGTGGGTGATCGCGGCGGCGGGCATCGTGCTCGCGCTGTTCGGCCTGCGCTGGCTGCTGGCCCAGGGACGCCGCGAGAAGCTGGGCGGCATGCGCCTGGACGGCGGCCCCGACGGGGTCACCGAGGTCGACACGGGCAGCGTCACCGACGCGGCGGCCGCCGAGGCCGGCACGCACCCCGCGATCATCAACGCCACCGCCGACATGATCGGCACGAGCGCGCACCCCGCCGTACGGATGAAGGTGACGGTCGCCGAGGACGCGCCGATGAGCGCGGTCCGCGAGCAGCTGGGCGGGGTGGTCATCCCGCACATGCGCCAGGCGCTGGAGGCCGAGCGCATGCCCGCCGTCGCCCGGGTGAGCCTGGAGGACGCGCCACGCCGCCGGAGGACCGTCGCCTGACCCGTGTGACGGAGCGCCGATCATAGAGTGATCAGGGAAACCAACGCTTCAAGGAGACGATGTGCCTTCGGTCGTGAAGATAAACGCGCTGACGGTGTCCGGGGAGATGCGCGAGGAGCTGGAACGCCGCTTCTCCAGCCGGGCGGGGATCGTCGAGTCCGCGGACGGGTTCGAGTGGTTCGAGCTGCTCCGCCCCGTGGACGGCACCGACCGGTACCTGGTCTACACCCGCTGGCGTTCCGAGGAGGACTTCAAGCGCTGGACCGAGAGCCAGGCCTTCCAGCGGGGCCACGCCCAGGCCGCCGCCGAGGCCGGCCAGGGACAGGGGCACGGCAACGCCCACAGCGCGGCCCAGGGCCACGGGCACGGCCAGGGGCAGGGCCCGGCCCAGGGGCACGGCCCCGGGCAGGGACCCGCCGCCACCGGGGCCGAACTGTGGTCCTTCGAGGTCGTCCAGAGCACCGGCCCCGCCCCGGGAGCCTGACCGGCGGCGAGAGCCGGCCCGAGCTCCCCGCGGGAAGCCACAGTGGTCCAGGGGACCGGGCTTCCCGCGGGGGGCTTTCAGCGGTTCGAGGGGGCTCGGCTCCTGGCAGGAAGCCCTCAGCGATCCAGCGGCGCGGTTCCCCACCGGGAGCTTTCAGCGGTTCAGAGGGCCCGGCCCCCCACCGGGAGCTTTCAGCGGTTCACTCGCGGGAAGCCCTCAGCGGTCCAGGGGGTTGGCGGCGATGCGCTCGGCGACCCCCGCGCGGACGAACCGTCCGGCCAGGCTGTCCGGCTTGCGCGCGGCCTGGCCGACGAGGCACGCGGTGAACTCCGGGCCGATCCCCTGCCGGGGATAGCGCCGCAACACCTCCGCGCGGAGCTCCGCCGGGAAGTCCTCCGGCCGCCGCCCGGAGATGTCGAGCGCGGTGGACAGTTCGAGCAGATACCCCTCGGGGTCCTCCTCGGGGTCGACCTTGTCCCACATGTGGCGTACGACGATCTCCAACGCGCGCACGCGGCGCTCGACGGGCCACCCGGCCCCGGCGGCGAAGACCCAAGCGACGTGGCCGCCCGCCTCCTCGAACGGCACGGTGTGGCTGTCGAACTCCTTGACCAGGCCGATGTCGTGCATCATCGACGCGACGTACAGCAGCTCGTCGTCGAAGGCGACGTCGTTCATCGCGCCGTAGGCCGCCGCGAACAGGTAGGCGCGGACGGAGTGGTTGAGCAGGGCCGGCGAGCAGTAGGCGGTCGCCACCTCCAGCGCGCCTCGGGCGGCCGGTGTGTCGGGGATGACGATGTCGGCGAATCTCATACCGCTCAGCCTTCCGAAACACGGCGGCGTCCGCGAGTGGCAGGACAGACATCGACCGACGAGATCGTGCCACGGGCAACCGGCCGGGCGGGGCGGGCGAGTGCCCGTCGGCGTGCGGGAGGGACGCGGGACTGTGAGGGCGGCGAGAGCGGCGGGAACGCCGTGTGACCCGCGAAAGCCGCGAGCCCCACGACCCCTGTTGTCCCTGTGACCCCGGGGACCCCTGTGAACGCTGTGAACGCTGTGAGGAAGCTGGGAGACCCGCATCTAGTTGCTAACGATGTTTCAGAAGGGACCACCCCAGCTTGACCGGTTTGGTGGGATTCGGACAGCATGATCCGCCCCCCTCGTCCCGCCCGGAAGGAACTGGCGTGCGCCGCCGCACAAAAGCATTCGCTCTCTGCATCATCCTCCTGATGACCTGCGGCGTCACGGTCGGTACCGCGGAGGCGAGGGAGGCGAAACGCACAGCCGAGTGCCAGGGCGACTGGCTGCCCGCCACGCCGACGGCGACGGACATCATGAACGGCCAGGTCGACTTCCTCGACCTCGCCCCCGTGAAGGTCGGCAAGGACGTCGACTGGCGCACCGACCCCTACCGGAACCGCTCGTGGAGCATGGTCTTCCACTCGCTGCGCTGGATGGGCCGTCTCGTCGCCGACTACGAGACGAACGGCAACGAGGCGTACCTGACGCGGGCCGTCGAGATCGCCAAGGACTGGGTGGCCGACAACCCCCGCGGTGGCGCGAAGACCAGCCCGTACGCCTGGCAGGAGCACCCGATCGCGCTGCGCGCCCCCGCGCTGGTCTGCCTCAGCAAGCACGTCAGCGGCTCGTGGCTCTCCGGCAGCCTCGCCCAGCACGCGAAGATGCTCTCCGACCCGAAGCTGTACGAGAAGGGCCACAACCACGGCATCGACCAGGACATCGCGCTGCTCGGCATCGGCTGCCGCTACGGCCGCGACCAGTGGTCCAGCCTCGCGATCAGGCGGCTCACCGAGACCGTGAAGCTCGACGTCGACTCCCAGGGGGCGCTGCGCGAGCAGGCCCCGCGCTACGCGCTCTACGTCTACGACCGCCTCAAGGTCGCGATGGACAACATCAAGGCGTGCGGGCGGAAGGTGCCCGGCGACATCTCCCGGCGCTGGGAGTCGCTGGAGGACTTCATCTCCCACTCCACCCAGCCCAACGGGTTCATGGTCCCGATCGGCGACGGCGGCGCGGACGTGCGGCCGGTCGGCTACGACCACCCGAAGCAGGCCGTACGGGTGTTCGGCGGCGGCTACGTCTACGGGCGCACCGCCTGGGACAAGCCCGATTCGGCGTTCTACTCCATCCGTTTCGGGCCCGGCACGAAGTACCACGGCCACGAGGACCACCTGGGCGTGACCTACTACGCCCAGGGCCGCGACGTCCTGGTCGACTCCGGCTTCGACTCGTACGAGAACAGCGGCTACCGCAACTGGACGATGTCCCCCGAGGCGCACAACACGTCGATGGTGGCCGGGGCGAGGTTCCGCGGCAAGACCGCCACCGCGCTGAGCAGGTCCTCGATCGGGCAGGACCGGCAGAGCTACCGGCTGACCGACAGGGCCTACGGCGTGCCCAGGACCCGCTCGGTGCTCGTCAACCACGACCGGGACGCGATGGCCGTGCTGGACACGGTCCCCAAGGGCTCGAAGGTCCGCAACGTCTGGCACTTCTCCCGTGACCTGTCCACCGTCTCCAGCGGTGGCGGCCAGGTCGTGGTGAAGGACAAGACGGGCTGGCAGGCGACGCTCGTCCAGGTCTCGATGCCCTCCTGCCGGCCGGTCGCCGGGCTGAAGGTGGTCAGCGGCCAGAAGAACCCGTACCAGGGCTGGGTCTCCTCCGCCTACCTGCAGAGACACCCCGCCCCCGCGGTCGTCTCCCCCGCCTCGGGCGACCCCGTGCTGACCGTCGTGGTGCCCGGCAGCGGGAAGCCGTCGCTCTCCTGCTCCGGCGGCAAGGTCAGCCTGGAGACCTCCGAGGGCCGGGTGAGCTTCCGCGTCAGCGGCGCCGACCTCTCCTGACGGGTCTCTCCCACGCCACCGGGAAGTCGGTACGGCCTGGTGACCAGGTCGGCGCGAGCGGCGCCGACCTCTCCCGACCGGTCTCTCCGGCCGTTTCCCGGTGCTCTCCGGCCGGGAAACGGCCGGTGGCCCGAACGGCCGTGTCAGGCGTCGTGGCCCGCGCGCAGGAGGCCGTAGGTGACGGCCTGCTCCAGCGCCTGCCAGGAGGCCTCGATGATGTTCTCGTCGACCCCGACCGTGGACCACTCCCCGGCCGCGTCGCTGGAGGTGATCAGCACGCGCGTGACGGCGTCGGTGCCGTGCGTGCCCTCCAGGATGCGCACCTTGAAGTCGATCAGCTCGACCCCCGCCAGCTCGGGGTAGAGCCGCTCCAGCCCCAGCCGTACGGCCCGGTCGAGGGCGTTGACCGGGCCGTTGCCCTCGCCGGTGGCGACGATCCGCTCCCCCTTGGCGTACAGCTTCACGGTGGCCTCGCTGACGACCTCGCCGCCCCGGGCCCGCTCGACGATCACCCGCCAGGACTCGACCTGGAAGTGACGCCTGCGCTCGCCCGCGACGGTGTCGCGGAGCAGCAGCTCGAAGGAGGCGTCGGCGGCCTCGAAGGTGTATCCCTTCGACTCCAGCTCCTTGACCCGGTTCACCAGCTCCCGCGAGGTGTCGGAGGCCAGCTCGTAGCCCAGCTCGCGGCCCTTGAGCTCCACCGAGGCGCGTCCGGCCATGTCGGAGACGAGCATGCGCATGTCGTTGCCGACCTCGGCGGGGTCGATGTGCTGGTAGAGATTGGGGTCGACCTTGATCGCGCTGGCGTGCAGCCCGGCCTTGTGCGCGAAGGCGGAGACGCCCACGTAGGGGGCGTGGGAGTTGGGGGTGACGTTGGTGACCTCGGTGATCGCGTGGGCGATCCTGGTCATGTCGGCCAGCGCCTCCGCAGGCACGAGGTCGAATCCCCGCTTGAGCTGCAGGTTGGCCACCACGGTGAACAGGTTGGCGTTGCCCGAGCGCTCGCCGTAGCCGTTGGCGCAGCCCTGCACGTGGGTGGCCCCGGCCTTCACCGCCGCCAGGGAGTTGGCGACCGCGCAGCCGGTGTCGTCGTGGCAGTGGATGCCGATCCTGGCCGACGTCCCGACGGCCGCGTTCACGACCTCGGCCAGCTCGTCGGGGAGCATGCCCCCGTTGGTGTCGCACAGCGCGATGACCGAGGCTCCCGCCTCGGCGGCGGTGCGCAGCACCTCCAGCGCGTAGTCCGGGTTGGACTTGTAGCCGTCGAAGAAGTGCTCGGCGTCGAGGAAGACCCTCTGCCCCTCCGCACGAAGGTGGGAGACCGTGTCGCGGATCATCGCGAGGTTCTCCTGGAGGGTCGTGCGGAGGGCCAGCTCCACGTGCCGGTCGTGACTCTTGGCGACAAGGGTCACGACCGGCGCGCCGGATTCGCGCAGCGCGGCCACCAACGGGTCGTCGGCTGCCTTCACACCTGCCCGGCGGGTCGCGCCGAACGCGGCGAGCTGCGCGTGCTTCAGGTCGAGCTCTGTTTGAGCGCGCCTGAAGAATTCCGTGTCCTTGGGGTTGGCGCCGGGCCAACCTCCCTCGATGAAGCCGACGCCCAGGCCGTCCAGGTGACGCGCGACGGTCAGCTTGTCGGCCACCGTGAGGCTGAGCCCCTCCTGCTGGGCACCGTCACGCAGAGTCGTGTCGTACACGTGGAAGCGATCGTCGGCCATGTCGTTCTCCTTCGCGGGTTCGATGATTCGCCGCGCGCTCATCCGGCTTCTGGAAACAAAAATGACCCCTCACGGACGTGAGAGGTCTGCGCGCTGGCGGTGTCCCTTTTCAGCCAGCGCGCCTGCCGATAATGAGCAGACCGTAGAACATGATGCTTCGGAGTCTGCCATACGCCGACACCGTCTGACACATCGATCTCAGGATCCGAGACCCGCGGCGTGCCGGCACGACCCGGCCACGAGCCCGGAGACCGGCCCGGACGGGACTTCGGGCAAGACCTGATCAGGCCCCGGACAGACCCGGACACGGCCCGGAATCGCCCCCCGCCGCCGTCCGGCACGGGCGAGAATGGGCCCCATGAAGGCGACCTATCTCGACCCCACCGTGGGGCAGTATCTGCTCGCGCACACCACCCAGCCCGACGACGTCCTCGACGCGCTCGCCCTTGAGACCCGCGAGCTGACCGGCAACAACGCGTCGATGCAGATCTCCCCCGACCAGGGGCGCTTCCTCACCATGATCGCTCAGCTCGGCGGGGCCAGGAACGCGGTGGAGGTGGGCACCTTCACCGGATACTCCTCCATCTGCCTCGCCCGCGGGCTCGCCCCCGGCGGCGGGCTCACCTGCTTCGACGTGAGCGAGGAGTGGACGGCGATCGCCAGGAACCACTGGGACAAGGCACAGGTCGCGGACCGCATCGAGCTGAGGATCGGCCCCGCGGCCGAGCGGCTGCGCGAACTTCCCGAGCACCCCGCCGTCGATCTGGCGTTCATCGACGCCGACAAGGTCAACTATCCCGTCTACTACGAGATCCTCATGTCCCGCCTGGCCCCCGGCGGGGTGATCCTCGTCGACAACACCCTGTGGAGCGGCCACGTCGCCGACCCCAGCCGGGACGACGAGACCGTCAGGCACATCCGCGAGTTCAACGACATGGTCAGCGCCGACGAGCGGGTCACCTCGATCATGCTCCCCATCGCCGACGGCCTCACCATGATTCGAAAGCACTGACGAGAACTTTCCCGAATCGCGGGCGTGGAGAAGTCTTTCCGATTACTTTAGGTGACGCGACAAACGCGTTGCGCTCACCCGCGCGAAGGGAAGGATGGACCTCATGGCCAAGACCCTGGACCGTCGCGAGGCGAAGCCCATGTCCACCAACCACCAGGAGCTCGAACGGCACTACCAGAAGACCTGTGATCAGTGGCCTGATCGCAAGGTCGAGCTCATCAACGGCCGGATCGTGGTGAGGGAGTTGCCCACGCTCAACCATGCCAAGGCCATCCTGCAGTTGCTGATCCAGCTCATCCCGTTCGCCACGGCGCAGGGCTGGCATCCCGTATACGACGTCAAGCTCTTCCTGGGTGTCCAGAAAGATCGCTATCGGCCCGACCTCCTTGTCGTGCCGAAATCTCCCCGCATGTGGGACGACGAGAACGTCTACGCCGAGGAAACGCTGCTCGTCGTGGAGGTGGTCTCCCCCAGCAGCCGGGACGACGACCATGTCACCAAGCCCGGGAACTGCGCGATCGCGGGTGTCCCGCTCCATCTGGTGATCGACGCCCCCCAGAATCTCGCCCGGCTGCTCAGCCACCCCGGAGAGCGTGGATACCAGCAGCAACACCAGGTGATCCTCGGAGAGCCCCTTGAGCTCCCCGCCCCCTGGGACCTCACGATCGACACCGGAAAGCTGATCGAGGGATAGATCCGCCCGGCGGGGGCCCGGCCGGGTGGGCGGCCGGGTCTCCTCCGCGCGGGACCGGCAGGCACCCCGGCCGACCGGTCCCAGTGGCCCCTTCCAAAGGCCCCGTCCGGGCGGGACCGGCAGGCACCCGGCCGACCGGCCCCCCGCGGACCTCTCCGTGAGCTCCTTCGCACGGGACCGGCGGCGCTTCAGCCGACCGGTCCCGTTGAACTCTCCGTGGATCCCCCCGCGGACCTCTCCGTGGATCCCTCCGTACGGGACTAGCAGATCTTGTGGACCCAGCTGTGCGGGTCGGGACGGGACCCGTACTGGATGCCCACGAGTTCCTCGCGGATCTTCGAGGTGACGGGGCCCTGGGTGCCGTCGCCGATCGTCCAGGCGCGGTCGGCGCCCTTGACCGAGCCGACCGGGGTGACCACCGCGGCGGTGCCGCAGGCGAAGACCTCGCTGAGCTCGCCCGTCTCGCAGCCCCGCTGCCACTCCTCGACCGACAGGCGCCCCTCCTCGGCGTGGAGGCCGAGGTCGGAGGCGAAGGAGAGGATCGAGTCGCGGGTGATGCCGGGCAGGAGCGTCCCGGTGAGCGCCGGGGTCAGCAGGCGGTCGCCGTAGACGAAGAACAGGTTCATCCCGCCCATCTCCTCGACGTAGCGGTGCTCGCCCGCGTCGAGCCAGACCACCTGGTCACAGCCCTGCTCGACGGCCTGGCGCTGGGCCACGAAGGCCGCCGCGTAGTTGCCGCCGCACTTGGCGAAACCGGTGCCGCCGGGGGCCGCGCGGGTGTACTCGGTGGAGAGCCAGACCGTGACGGCCTTGCCCCCGCCGAAGTAGGCCGCCGCCGGAGAGGCGATGACCATGTACTTGTAGGTCCTGGACGGGTAGTTGACGCCGAGCGCCGGCTGCGTCGCGATCATGAAGGGGCGCAGGTAGAGGCTGTGTCCCGGCGTGGTCGGGACCCACTCGCGGTCGGTCTGGACGAGCAGCTCCAGCGACTCGACGAACGTCTCCTCGGGCAGCTCGGGCATCGCCATCCGCGCCGCCGAGGTGTTGAAGCGCGCGGCGTTGGCCTCCGGCCGGAAGGTCACGATCGTGCCGTTCTCCTGGCGGTAGGCCTTGAGCCCCTCGAAAAGCTCCTGCGCGTAGTGGAAGACCGACGTCGCGGGGTCGAGGCTGAGCGGGCCGTACGGCACGAGTTCGGCGTCGTGCCAGCCCTGCCCCTCGGTGTAGTCGATCGAGATCATGTGGTCGGTGAAGACCTGCCCGAACCCGGGGCTCGCCAGTACCTGCTCGCGCTCTGCCGCGGTGCGAGCGTGGTCGGAGAGCTGCACGTCGAAGCTGAGCTTCTGAGCGGTGGTCATCGCACGGATCCTTCTCTTGGTGTCTGGCTTACCCTTGGGTCCATTCTGCGTCGGACCGGGTAACGGGAAACTACTCCATCCATGCCGAAAACCGGCACTGCTGGAGAAACAAAAACGCGCCTGGCGGCTCGGGTGAGCCGCCAGGCGCGTCGGGGTCGAGGAGGGCGGCTTCCTCAGCCGGCTACTCGGGCGGTGATGTCGTCGCCGATCTCGCGGGTGGTCCGGCCGGCCCGGCCGGTCAGCCGCTCGACCAGGTCGTCGGCGACGGCCCGCTCGACCCTGGCGGCCTCGGCGGCCAGGCCCAGGTGATCGAGGAGCATGGCGATCGACAGGATCGTGGCGGTCGGGTCGGCCTTGCCCTGGCCCGCGATGTCGGGGGCGCTGCCGTGAACCGGCTCGAACATGCTCGGCGCGGTGCGGTCGGGGTTGACGTTGCCGCTCGCCGCGAGGCCGATGCCACCGGCGATCGCCGCGCCGATGTCGGTGAGGATGTCGCCGAAGAGGTTGTCGGTGACGATCACGTCGAAGCGCTCGGGCTGGCTGACGAAGAACATCGAGGCCGCGTCGACGTGGCAGTAGTCGGTCTGGACGTCGGGATACTCCAGGCCGACGCGGTCGAAGGTGCGGGCCCAGAGGTCACCGGCGTAGGTGAGCACGTTGGTCTTGTGGACCAGGGTCAGCTTCCCGCGGGGGCGGCCCTGCGCCTTGTCGAAGGCGTAGCGCACGACGCGCTCGACGCCGTACGCGGTGTTCAGAGACTCCTGGGTGGCGATCTCGTGCGGCGTGCCCCGGCGCATGACGCCACCCGCGCCGGCGTACGGACCCTCGGTGCCCTCGCGGACGACGATCATGTCGATGTCCTCGGGGCGGGCCCTGCCCAGCGGCGTCTCGACGCCGGGGAAGAGCTTGACCGGGCGGAGGTTCACGTAGTGGTCGAGCCGGAAGCGGAGCTTGAGCAGCAGGTCGCGCTCCAGGATGCCCGGGGGCACGCTGGGGTCGCCGACCGCGCCGAGCAGGATCGCGTCGTATCCGCGCAGCTCGTCGAGGACCGTGTCGGGCAGGGTCTCGCCGGTCTCGTGGTAGCGCTTGGCGCCGAGGTCGTAGGTGGTGGTCTCCACCTTCGTGCCGACCGCTTCGAGGACCTTCAGCCCCTCGGTGACGACCTCGACTCCGATTCCGTCCCCGGGGATGACCGCCAGGCGAATGTTACGCGAATCCATGCAGGCACCTTACCGGTCCGTCTCGGTGATCGAACAACGGTCTCATCCTCCGGACACGCTCGCCCGTCGGACCCCCTGATCGTTTTGTCCATTTTTGCTTCCTATTGACCGTTTCGTGAGGTTTGGTTATGGTCCTCCCATTCACATCAATGCCTAATCCGTACGGGCCATCCCCTTACCGGGCCCGCACGGAGCCGGGGAACCACTCTTTACGGGATCTACCTGGCCTCGGGAACCCCGCTCCTCCCCCGGAGCGCCGTTCCCGGCCGTCGTCAGGTGGATTCCTTGGGGCGAATCAGCGCGTTCTCGCGCCGTAGGGCGGCCTCCACGCCCGAGCCCGACAGCTCACCCGGCCGGCCTTATGGAAGGAATCATCCTGTCCGGCACAGTTCTCCCCCGCGTCCTGTCCATCTCCGCCTCCATGATCGTCGTCGGCGCCGCGGTGTGCGCGACCTCACCCGCCGCCCTGGCCGCCTCCCCGCCCCCCGCCCCCGGGCCCGCCGCGCTCAACACCCCCGCGCTGAGAGAGGCCCTGAAGGCCGTGGCCGTCAGGCCCGCCTGGCAGAAAGCCGTGAAGTGGGCCCTGTCCAAGCAGGGAACGCCCTACGTCTGGGGCGGCACCGGCCACGGCGGCTTCGACTGCTCCGGCCTGGTGCTCCGCGCCTACGGCGCCGCCGGGATCAAGCTCCCCCGCGTCACCAACGACCAGTACGCCGCCTTCTCCAAGAAGATCGCCTGGAAGAATCTCAAGCCCGGTGACCTGGTCTTCTTCAGCGGCCTCGGCCACGTCGGCATGATCACGAAACCCGGCTACATGGTGCACGCCCCGCAGACCGGCGACGTGGTCAAGGAGGAGAAACTCGACTCCTGGCGCCGCGAGTCCTTCGCCGGCGCGGTGCGCCCCGACCCGCAGGGTGTTCAGCTGGCCAAGCGGGTCGAGCTCGCGACCGAGACCGTGACCGGCGGATGAGACACGCCGGCGGATCACCGCCGGGAGACAGTGGAGACCCCGGCGGCGAGAACGGGTTCAGCGGGTGGGGACACCACCGTTGTCCCTGCGGTCCAGAGCGGTCTGGAGCGCGTCGGCGGCCTCGTCCTCGGTCTCGTCGGGACGGTTCCAGGGATACATGTCGTACATGGCGAATCTCGTCTCGGTCGCATGCCAGCAAGGAAGGTGGTCGAGACTCCGGTCGGGACTCCGACCAGGCCTGATGTCGCGGGTCCGGATCACGGACCGGCGGCGGGGGCTTGGAGCCGGCACGCGCCACGACACCGCGGCGAGTCGCCGGCCTGCCCCTGTCAGGCCTCGCCGCGGCAGGTAGGAATTACGAGAACCTGGCGCATTTCACTCCAGGTTACCCGGCGGTGGAAACACCGTCTCGTCCGGCGTACACACTTCTCACATGCTGAGACGAGAGGTGGCCGCCGCCCCGGTCTCCGGGGTGGCGGCCACCTGGGCTTTTCCGGCTAGTCGGCCAGGTCGACCGAGCGGCCGCTGTCGGCGCCGATCTCCGAGCCGATCTGGTCGATCACCTCGGCCGGGATGGCGGTGTCGACGGTGAGCGCGATGAGCGCCTTGCCGCCCTTGACGTCACGGGCCACCTGCATCGAGGCGATGTTGATCGAGTGGTCGCCGAGGATGCGGCCGACCACGCCGACGATGCCGGGGCGGTCGGTGTAGGTGAAGAACGACAGGTGGTCGGTCGGCTCGATCTCCATCTGGTAGCCGTTGACCTCGACGATCTTCGTGATCTGCCTCGGCCCGGCCAGGGTGCCGGAGACCGAGATCGCGCGGCCGTCGGCGAGGACGCCGCGGACCGTCACGACGTTGCGCCAGTCGGGGCTCTCGGAGCTGGTGATCAGCTCGACCGACACGCCGCGGTCCTTGGCCAGCAGCGGGGCGTTGACGTAGGTGACCGAGTCCTCGACCACGTCGGTGAAGACGCCCTTGAGCGCGGCCAGCTCCAGCACGCGGACGTCGTGGGAGGCGATCTCGCCGCGCACCTCGACGTCGAGCTTGGTGGCGACCTCGCCCGCGAGGGCGGTGAACACCCGGCCGAGCTTCTCGGCCAGCGGCAGGCCCGGCTTGACGTCCTCGGCGACGGCGCCGCCCTGGACGTTGACCGCGTCCGGCACGAACTCCCCGGCGAGCGCGAGCTTCACGCTGCGCGCGACCTGGGTGCCGGCCTTCTCCTGGGCCTCGTGGGTGGAGGCGCCGAGGTGCGGGGTGACGACGACCTGGTCGAGCTCGAAGAGCGGGCTGTCGGTGACCGGCTCCTTCGGGAACACGTCGATGCCGGCGCCGGCGACGCGGCCCTCCTTGATCGCGGAGTAGAGGGCGTTCTCGTCGATGATGCCGCCGCGGGCGACGTTGATGAGGCGGACGTTCGGCTTGACCGTGTGGAGCTCCCTGTCGCCGATGAGACCGATGGTCTCCTTCGACTTGGGCAGGTGCACGGTGATGAAGTCGGCCTCGCTCAGGGCCTCCTCCAGCGAGACCAGCCGGACGCCCATCTGCGCGGCGCGGGCCGGCTGCAGGTAGGGGTCGTAGGCGATCAGCTCGACGCCGAACGGCTGGAGGCGCTGCGCGACCAACTGGCCGATCTTGCCGAGGCCGAGGATCGCGACGACCTTCTCGTCGAGCTCCACGCCGGTGTACTTCGAGCGCTTCCACTCGCCGCCCTTGAGCGCGGAGTGCGCCTGGGCGACGTTGCGGGCGGAGGCGAGGATGAGGGCGACGGTGTGCTCGGCGGCGCTGGTGATGTTGGAGGTCGGCGCGTTGACGACCATGACACCGGCCTTGGTGGCGGCCTCCACGTCGACGTTGTCCAGGCCGACGCCCGCACGGGCGACGACGCGGAGCTTGGGGGCGTTGGCGATCGCCTCGGCGTCGACCTGCGTGGCGCTGCGCACGATGAGCGCGTCCACGTCGGCGAGGGCGGGCAGGAACTGGGCACGGTCGGCGCCGTCGGTGTGGCGGACTTCGAAGTCCGCGCCCAGAACCGCGAGACCGGCCTCGGAAAGTTCCTCAGCGACCAGTACGACGGGCTTGTTCACAGGCTGGATCCTTACTAGACGGTGAGGGGTGCACGGACCTCACGTAGTCTATCGGCGCTTGTGAACGCGTTCACGAGTGTCCCGCGATCCGAGACGCCTCAATGGCGGGCCGACCGCTCCCGGAGACGCGCGGGACGCGAGGGGACTCAGCGACACAGGAGACGGTTACCCGTCTTGACAGATCTCATGCGCACAAAATTCAAGTTGGTATTGATCCCAGGAAAACTTCGCGATTACCCTGATAAGCCGTGGTCCACTACCTATCGTTCCTCATATGAGCATCGGGAACCCCGCTCTCGGCAACGTGCTCGCGCAGCACGGCGATCCGCATCGGCTGCTTGCGGCGCTGGCCGAATGGGGACTCCTGGTTGCCGTGCGACCCGACCGCTCCGTCGTGCTCGGCACGACCCAGGCCGGTGATCGTGTCCTGCTCGGATACACCTCGGCGGACACCTACGCGCGGCACCGTGGCAGCCACTCGCTGTCGGCGTGCGACGCCGACACCATCCTCGACATCCAGCGCGTCACCGGCGTGCGGGAGATCGTGATCGACGCGGCGGGCCCGGCGGCCGCGGCCGTGCCGATCGAGGATCTCCAGCGCTACCTGCTCTCGACGCGCAGCGGCCCCACGCCCGCGCTGTCGAGCGCGGCGCCGACGGCGTACGCGACCGGGGCGATGGCCACGGTCTCGCGTCCCGCGACCGCGCGCCCGCCGAGAGCTCCGGTGCCCGCCGCGCCCTCCCAGCCGTGGATCCCGGCGCCCCGGCCGCACCTGTCGGGCCCGATGCAGCTGGTGGACCCGGGATACCGCCGGTGCGACCACCCGATCCTGCCCGCGCTGCGCGCCGCGATCTCGCAGCTGCTCATGGACTACCCGCTCGTCCACCACGTGTGGATCTCCGAGGCCAGCACCTCCTCGGGCGCGCCGGGGATCATGCTGCACGTGAAGGTGCACATGTCGGCGGCCGAGGACGTGGTCAGGGACATCCACCGCGGGGTGCGCGCCCGGCTGCCGCAGCTCGCCGCGAGCGAGGCGCCGATCCTGATGGCCAGGGTCGCCGACGCGCGCAGCGAGCAGCGGATGGTCGAGCTGGGCGCCCACGTGGTCTGCGCCGACGTCACCGACTGACCGCCCTGGGCGGAAGGCGCACCGGGGACGGACCCGGTGCGCCAGCCCCTCCCCGAACGGCCGCTCAGGTCGGGCGGCGCGTGAGCACCACCCCAGTCCGCACGCACAACCCGGCCAGCGGGGGCAGGCCGAGCAGGACGCCTCCCAGCAGGAGCCAGGGCACGTCGACGACGAACGAGGCCGCGCCGGCCAGGTCTTCCGGCATGCCCCCCGCGAACGGCCTGCGGGCGGACGCCATGCTGAGGACACCCGCGACGCCGAAGGCCAGCCCGACGGCCACCCCGCCCGCCACGCCCAGGCCGGAGACGAAAGCGGCCTGCCCCGCGACGAGCAGGCGCTGGACACGGCCCGTCGCCCCCACCGCCGCCAGCGTGGCCCGGTCGGGACGGCCCTCGGCCGCGGCCAGACCGGTCGCGGCGAACGTGCCTCCGAGAACCAGGACGGCGGCACCGAGCGCGAAGGCGAGCAGCGTCGCGGCCAGACGGTCCTGGAAACCCCGCTCGACCGTGATGGTGGCCGACGCGCTGACGGTCCGCGTGACGTCGCGCAACCGCTCCTCCCGCTCCGGCGTCGTACGCGACGCGGCCGGGTCGGCGATCAGGGTGTCGTAACCGACGGTGAGACCGATCTTGGCCGCCAGCGAGACGGGAAGCACCGCGGTCACCAGCGGTTCGCCCCGGCGGACGCCGGACGACGGCGGGCACCGAGTGCGTGGTGCGTTTCCCGAGCTCCGTCGTGAACACCAGCTTCCCTCCACGTACCGCCCGCGGGTCGAGCACCACGGCCTTGCCTGCCGCCAGGGCGAGCTCGATGACCAACTCGTCCCGAGGCCGGTCCGACTGGGCGACGGGGGTGCCGAACCATCGCTCGATCTCGGCCAGACCGGCCTCGGTGATCGAGTAGACGACCCGGCCCTGCTGGTCCTGCTCGCCGGAGCTCACCAGGCCGTCGCGTTCCAGGCGGGAGAGCGTCGTGTAGACCTGGCCGATGTTGAGTGGCCAGGTCGCCCCTGTCGACGCCTCGGACTCGGTGCGCAACTGGTTAGCCGTAACGGGGCCCTGGCTCGGCAGAGCCAGGGCCCCTGTCGGATCGCCATGGATACCGAGTATGCATACGCAGTATCCATGAGGCAAGAGATCTGCATATTCTGGACAGGTTCCGCCCTTGGGGCCGATACTCGGAGGATGAGCTCGACGCATCCCCCGGCCCGCGCCTCCGACGGGGACCGCGATCGCGCGATCAGCGAGCTACGTGACCGTGCCGTCGAGGGACGCCTGTCGCACGACACCTTTCTCGGCCGCGTCGACATGGCCCTGCGTGCGCGCAACCAGGGCGAGCTCGACAATCTGGTCGCCGACCTGCCGCAACGCGGCCGGTTTCGCCGCATGGTCACCGAGGCCGTCGCCTCCGCCTCCGACTTCACCAAGCGTGTGGAGTCGGCCTGGCGACGCCCCAGGCTGCCCCGGCTCGCGCTGCCCGGCGACGGCAGGACCCGCTACGTGGTGGGCCGCGGCTCCGCCTGCGACCTGGTCCTCGCCGACCTGACCGTCTCCCGGGTGCACGCCGAGCTGCGCCGCGACGAGGAGGGCTGGGTCCTGGTCGATCTCGGCTCGCTGAACGGCACCCGGCTGAACGACTGGCGCCTGGTCGGCCCGGCCAAGGTGCGGCCGGGCGACGTCGTCTCCTTCGGCGACTGCGGCTTCCTGATGATCACGCCCCAGATGCTCTGACGCCCGATCGGGCCTCAGCTCTCCTGGGCCTCGACGGCGCCGGCCGGGGTCGTGGCGGCGGCGTCCTGGGCCTCCTTGATCTTCGCGGCCGTCAGGGTGTAGCGCATGGTCAGCAGGATGCTGATCCCCATCAGGATCGCGGGCAGCAGCGTCGTGCCGTACAGCACCGCCGTGGTCGCCGACTCGGGCTGCGCGACGGGGGTCGAGGGGTCGGACTCGACGAAACCGGTCGCCGCCAGCAGCCAGCCGAGCACGAGCGCGCCGAACGCGAAGACCACGGTCTCCGCGGCCGTCCAGAGCCCGGTGAACACCCCGGCCCTGCGCTTGCCGGTGACCAGGGCGTCATGGACGATCACGTCGGAGAGCATCGAGAACTGCAGCAGCTGGAGCCCCGCGTAGCCGATGCCGACGAGGAGCACGCACGCGTGCGCGTACGCGGAACCGAGCGAGCCGGAGAGGGCCATCCCCACGGTGCCCGCCAGGAACAGCGCCGACGACAGGATCATCGCGCCGCGCTTGTCGTAGCGCTTGGACAGCCAGACCCAGAGCGGCATGGTGATCAGCAGCGGGCCGACGATGCCCAGGAAGAGGGTGGTGGTCGCCGCCGGGTCGCCCAGCGTGTAGGTGGCGTAGTAAGGGGCGCCGGCCAGCATGACGCCGGCCGAGAACATCTGGGCGCAGCTCAGGCCGAGCAGCACCATGAACGTCTTGTTCGACCGGGCCGCGGCGAACTGGGCGGCGATCGACGGCTCCGCCTCGGCCCGCGCGATCACCGGGGCGCGGGCCGTGCCGAAGAAGGCGGCGAGCATCGACAGCAGCAGCACGGCGCCGATGAGCAGCCCCATGATCCGGTGGCCGGAGAGGTCGGTGCCCGCGATCGCCGGAGCGCCGGCCCCGGCGAGCAGGATCCCCAGGCCGACGAAGACCATCTTCCACTGCAGGAGCGAGGAGCGCTCGTGGTAGTCGTCGGTCATCTCCGCCGGCATCGCCTTGTACGGGACCTCGTAGAAGGCGTAGGCCGTCGCGGTGAGGAAGTAGAAGAAGGCGACGTACAGGGCGGCGGAGACGCCGGTGAGCGGGGGGCCCGCGAAGGTGAGGGCGAACGTCACCGGCAGGGTGACCGCGCCCAGGAGCATCCAGGGGCGGCGGGCGCCGAAGCGGGAGACCGTCCGGTCAGAACGCTGGCCGACCCAGGGGTTGATGAACATGTCCCAGAGCTTGGGCAGGAAGACCACGACGCCGGCGATCCAGGCGGGAACCGCGAGCACGTTCGTCATGTAGAACAGCAGCAGCAGTCCGGGGACCGTGGAGAAGGTGGCGGTGCAGATCGAGCCGACACCGTAGCCGACGCGCACGCCGCGCGACACGGTGACGACGGCGGGGGAGGGCGCCGGGGAGACCATGCCACATTCAATCGCAGCGAGCGGACGCCCGGTAAGCCCTGGGGCGGGGCGGCCCGCCGAAAGACGAGAATATTTCGGCCCCTCCAGGCCGGTGGCTCCGGGCGGCCGGGCCGCCGCCCGCCCCTCGTGATCCGGCGCCACGATCTCCACCCATGCGGCATATGTCCAGCTCAGGTCACCTAAAGAGGGAAATATCCGTATTGGGGGCTCGGGACGCGAGCCCGAGCGTCACCGGGCCCAGACGCCTCTGCGATCACTCTGGTTTACCTGGGACTCACAGTTAATGTCCGTAATTTGCTGACAAGACGGATCCGTCCCCGACAGAATGCGGAGTCCATCCAGCGTCTAACCAACTGGAGGAACCGACATGCGCAGACCGCTAGGGGCACTACTCTGCCTCGGGAGCCTGGCGGCCCTCAGCACGCCGATCGCCACGGCTCACGCCGCGGCCGCTCCCCAGGCCGAGTGCCGTGTGTACGCCGCCAAGCCGTACGTCACCCCCGCCGGACGGATCCAGGCCTCCGCCGCGCGGCTGGGCTGCGACGACACCGCCCTGGTCCGCGTCCGCATCAAGCGCGCCGTGGCCGGGAACGACCCGATCGTCAAGAGCGCGTCCCGCAAGGGAACCAACGGGCGGGTGACGGTGAGGCTGCGTTGCGCCCCCGGCGTCTACTACACCGTCGTCACCGACTACCGGGGCAACGGCGGCCGTTCCAAGCCCGTCAGGCTCAGCGACTGCTCCCCCACAGCCACCCCCACCCCCAGCCCCACCCCCACCCCCACGCCGACCGGCACCACCAAGCCGACCCCGGCGCCGTCCCCCTCGGCCAGCACCACCCCCAGCACGCCTCCCAACTCCTCGCCGGGATCCTCCCTGTCCGAGGAAGTGGTGCGCCTGACCAACATCGAGCGGCAGAGGAACGGCTGCGGCGCGCTCGTCTCCGACCCGCAGCTGCGCTCGGCCGCGCAGGGCCACTCGGACGACATGGCGGCCAAGAACTACTTCAGCCACACCTCGCAGGACGGCCGCGACATGACCGCCCGGATCAAGGCGAGCGGGTTCAGCCCGATGCGGGCCTGGGCCGAGAACATCGCGATGGGCCAGCGCACCCCGGCCGAGGTGGTCACCGCCTGGATGAACAGCGCCGGTCACCGGGCCAACATCGTGAACTGCGCCTACACCCACCTCGGGGTGGGCGTGGCCAACAGCTCCCGGGGCATCTACTGGACCCAGAACTTCGCCAAGCACTAGGCGGATCGGGCTGAACAAGTAGAGGCTGAACACGTAGAAACGGCCCGTGCACCCGTGACGTGAAGTCGCGGGGGCACGGGCCGTCGCTCTCACCGGCCTCAGCCGGCTGAGGCCGGTGAGCCGAGCTCCGTTACTTGAGCCAGCTCATCATCGGGCGGAGCTTGGCGCCGGTCTTCTCGATCGGGTGCTCGGCGAGCTCGTCGCGATAGGCGGTGAACTTCTTCTGGCCGCCGTCGAACTCGTCCACCAGCTCCTTGGCGAACTCGCCGGACTGGATCTCGGCGAGGATGCGCTGCATCTCCTTCTTCGTCTCCGGCGTCACGATGCGCGGGCCGCGGGAGTAGCCGCCGTACTCGGCGGTGTCGGAGACCGACCAGTACATCTTGTGGATGCCGCCCTCGTACATCAGGTCGACGATCAGCTTCATCTCGTGCAGGCACTCGAAGTAGGCGACCTCGGGCTGGTAGCCCGCCTCGATCAGGGTCTCGAAACCGGCCTTGATCAGCTCGGACACGCCGCCGCACAGCACGGCCTGCTCACCGAACAGGTCGGTCTCGGTCTCCTCCTTGAAGGTCGTCCTCAGCGCGCCGGCGCGGGTGCCGCCGATGCCCTTGGCGTACGAGAGCGCGAGGTCCAGGGCGTTTCCGCTGGCGTCCTTCTCCACCGCGACGAGACACGGCACGCCGCGGCCCGCCGTGTACTGACGGCGCACGAGGTGACCGGGACCCTTGGGGGCGACCATGGCCACGTCCACGCCCTCGGGCGCCTCGATGAGGCCGTAGCGGATGTTGAGGCCGTGCCCGAAGAAGAGCGCGTCGCCCTCGACCAGGTTCGGGGCCACGTGGTCGGCGTACAGGTGGCGCTGGATGTGGTCCGGCGCGAGGATCATGGTCAGGTCGGCCTCTTCGACGGCCTCCGAGGGCGTGAGCACGCGCAGGCCGTCGGCCTCCGCCTTCTCCCGGCTCTTGGAGCCCTCGGGCAGACCGACCCGGACGTCCACGCCGGAGTCGCGCAGCGAGAGCGCGTGGGCGTGACCCTGGCTGCCGTATCCCAGAACGGCGACGTGCCGGCCCTGGATGATCGACAGGTCGGCCTGGTCGTCGTAGAAGATCTCAGTCACTTGCTTAACCTTTCGGGTTTCTCGTACGCGTTACGCGGTCCGGTCCAGGGCCCGGAGAGAACGGTCGGTGATGGAACGGGCGCCGCGGCCGATGGCCACCATGCCCGACTGGACAAGCTCCTTGATGCCGAACGGCTCCAGCACCTTGATGAAGGCCTGCAGCTTGTCGGGTGTGCCGGTGACCTCGATGGTCACCGCGTCCGAGGAGACGTCGACGCAGCGGGCCCGGAACAGGTTGACCAGCTCCAGCACGCTGGAACGGTTCTCCGCGTCGGCCCGCACCTTGATCAGGGTGAGCTCGCGCTGCACCGACTGCGCCGGGTCGAGCTCCACGATCTTCAGCACGTTGACGAGCTTGTTGAGCTGCTTGGTGACCTGCTCCAGCGGCAGGTCCGCGACGTTGACCACGATGGTCATCCGGGAGATGTCCGCGTGCTCGGTCGGCCCCACCGCCAGCGAGTCGATGTTGAACCCCCTGCGGCTGAACAGCGCCGCGACGCGCGCGAGCACGCCCGGCTTGTTCTCCACCAGCACGGAGAGCGTGTGCCTGCTCATGCCTAGTCCTCGCTGTCCCAGACGGGCGCCATGTCGCGCGCGAACTTGATCTCGTCGTTGCTGGTCCCGGCCGCGACCATCGGCCACACCATGGCGTCCTGGTGGACCACGAAGTCGACGACCACCGGCACGTCGTTGATCTCCATGGCCTTCTTGATCGTCGCGTCCACGTCCTCCGGACGCTCGCACCGCAGCCCCACGCAACCGTACGCCTCGGCGAGCTTGACGAAGTCGGGGATCCGGCGGACCGTCTGCAGGTCGGTGTTGGAGTAACGCTGGTTGTAGAACAGCGTCTGCCACTGCCTGACCATGCCCAGGTTACCGTTGTTGATGATCGCGACCTTGATCGGCACACCCTCGATCGTGCAGGTGGCGAGCTCCTGGTTGGTCATCTGGAAGCAGCCGTCGCCGTCGATGGCCCAGACCGTGGTCTCGGGGCTGCCCATCTTGGCGCCCATCGCGGCCGGCAGGGCGAAGCCCATCGTGCCCGCGCCGCCGGAGTTGATGAACGTGCCGGGGTTCTCGTACCCGATGAACTGCGCGGCCCACATCTGGTGCTGGCCGACGCCCGCGGTGTAGATCGCGTCCGGGCCGACGAGCGCGCCCAGCCGCTCCATGACGTACTGCGGGGCGAGGGAGCCGTCCTCGAACTCGGCGTAGCCGAGCGGGTAGGTCGCCTTGTAGGCGTTGAGCGCCGTCCACCAGTCGGCGTAGTCGCCCTTGCGCTCCTCGCCGCGCACCACGTTGATCAGGTCGGAGATGACCTCCTTGCAGTCGCCCACGATCGGGACGTCCGCGTGCCGGTTCTTGGAGATCTCCGCCGGGTCGATGTCCGCGTGGACGACCTTCGCGTGCGGCGCGAAGGTGGACAGCTGGCCGGTGACGCGGTCGTCGAAGCGGACGCCGAGCCCGATGATCAGATCGGACCTCTGCAGCGCGCCGACCGCCGACACCGAGCCGTGCATGCCGGGCATCCCCATGTGCTGCGGGTGGCTGTCGGGGAAGGTGCCCCTGGCCATCAGGGTGGTGACCACCGGGATGCCGGTCAGCTCGGCGAACTCAAGCAGCTGCGCCGACGCCCCCGCGCGGTGCACGCCGCCACCGACGTAGAGGACGGGCCGCCTGGCCTCGGCGATCAGCTTCGCCGCCTCGCGGATCTGCTTGGAGTGCGGCCTGGTCACCGGGCGGTAGCCCGGCAGCTGCATGACGACCGGCCACTGGAACGTCATCTTGGACTGGAGCGCGTCCTTGGCGATGTCGACGAGCACCGGCCCCGGCCGCCCGGTCGAGGCGATGTGGAACGCCTCGACGATCGTCCTGGGGATGTCGTTCGGGTCGGTGATCAGGAAGTTGTGCTTCGTGATCGGCATGGTGATGCCGGAGATGTCGGCTTCCTGGAAGGCGTCCGTGCCGATGGCGTTGCTCGCCACCTGGCCGGTGATCGCGACCATCGGGACCGAGTCCATGTACGCGTCGGCGATCGGGGTGACCAGGTTGGTCGCGCCGGGGCCGCTGGTGGCCATGCAGACCCCGACCTTGCCGGTGGCCTGCGCGTAGCCCTGGGCCGCGTGACCCGCGCCCTGCTCGTGCCGTACAAGCACGTGCCGGACCTTGACCGAGTCGTAGAGCGGATCGTAGGCGGGGAGAATCGCGCCGCCCGGGATCCCGAACACAGTGTCGACCCCGACGTGCTCCAGCGCCCTCACGAGGGCCTGGGCTCCTGTCATCTGTTCGGTCATCGGCTCGTTCCTTGTGGCTGAGCATGCTTGATGGCATAAAAAATGCCCCATTCCGCCTGGTCGGCGGAGCTGGGGCGGCGCGCAGGTGAGAGTCTCGGCTCAGCGACCAGCGCGCCAGCAAAGTACCCGCAATGAGACCGGACCATTGGCCCAGAATGAGATCCCACCTATACGCATGCCTCCACCTTGGCCGATGAAGCACCCCCGCGTCAAATTCATGGGACACATATCTCAGAGTCCGAGATGTGAGATCACGCGGGAGTGCCGAGGCTGGAGAGGCTGGTGCGCATCAGCGAGTCGACGCCGCGCGCGGCCATCGGGCGCGCCACCAGGAAGCCCTGGCCCCGGGTGCAGCCCATCTCCCGCAGGAGCTCCAGCTGCTCGGGCCGCTCGATGCCCTCGGCGACCACGATCAGCCCCAGGTCGTGACCGAGCCGCACGATCGTGCGGGTCAGCAGGGTGAGCGTCTCGTCACGGCCGAGCCCGGACACGAAGGACGGGTCGATCTTGATCATGTCGACCGGGAGCTGCCGCAGGAACGCCAGCGAGGCGTACCCGGTGCCGAAGTCGTCGATGGCGAGCCGGACCCCGAGGGCGCGCAGCTCGGAGAGCCGGGTGATGGTCTCCTCCGCGTCCTCGACCAGCATCTCCTCGATGACCTCCAGGGTGAGCGCGCTGGGCGGCAGCCCGCTCTCGACCAGGGCCGCCTCGACGGTCTCCACGAAGCGCGGCGCCATGATCTGCCGGGCCGACAGGTTGAGCGAGAGCCCGATCTCCCAGGCGGAGGCGCGCCAGGCGGCCACCTCCCGGCAGGACTCGCGCAGGATCCACTCGCTCAGCGGGACGATCAGGCCGGTGTCCTCGGCCGGGCCGAGGAACTGCTCCGGCGGGACGAACTCGCCGCCCCGGCACCAGCGCACCAGCGCCTCGACGGCGGTGACGCGCGAGGTGGCCAGGTCGACCACCGGCTGGTACTCGATCGCGAACTGGTTCTCCAGCAGGGCCCGCTGCAGGTCGGCGGCGAGCTCCAGGCGGCGTACCACGTCGGCGTGCATGTGCGCGGCGAACACCTCGACCCGGCGCCCGCCCAGCTCCTTCGCCCTCGCCATCGCCACGTCGGCGTTGCGGATCAGGTCGGCCGAGGAGACGTCGTCGGCGGCGAAGGCCACCCCGACGCTCGCGGTGAGCGCGATGTCGCGGTCGGCGACCCGGAACGGCTCGGACGAGACCGTGCGGACCAGCCGCTCGGCCAGGTCGACCGCCGTCTGGGCGTCGACCGGCGCCTCAAGCAGCACCGCGAACTCGTCGCCGCCCCAGCGCGCCAGGGTGTCGTCGGCCCGTACGGCGGCGCGCAACCTGCGGGCCGCCTGGCCGAGCAGGTAGTCGCCGCTGGCGTGGCCCACCGAGTCGTTCACCGCGGTGAAGCCGTCGAGGTCCAGGAAGACCACCGCGACGTTGCTCGCGCCCGGACGGGCCAGCACCTCCCGGGTGCGCTCCTCGAAGTAGGCGCGGTTGGGCAGGCCGGTGATGCCGTCGTGGAAGGTGAGGTGGGCGACCTGGCTGCGCAGGGCCTCCTGGTCGCTGATGTCGCGGGTGGTGACGAGCAGCAGGTCCTCGCCGCGCACGTGCCGGGTGGCCACCGACTCGGCCGGCCGCCAGGTCCCGTCGGAGGCCCGGACCCGGCAGGCGACCATGCACGCCCCCGGCCCCTCCTCGGCCTCCTCCTCCAGGCTCATCGCGCGCAGCGCCTCCTGGATCCCCGGCACGTCCTCGGGGTGGATGTAGTCGAAGATCTTCCCGCCGACCAGGTCGTCGGGGCGGTAGCCGTACGTGATCTCGACGCCCTCGCCGATCTGCCGCACCACGCCGTCGTAGTCGCACAGCAGGACCACGTCCCCGGCGCTCTCGGCGAGGTCGTGCAGCTGCCGCTCGCCGAGGTGGAGCAGGCTCCGCAGCCGGCCGGTCTCCAGCAGCGTCACGAACAGGCGGACCAGCAGGACCGCGACGATCGACGCGCACACCGAGGCCAGGACCGCCGGAGGGCCCTGCACCCCGCCGCTGATCACGCGGAGGAGCACCACGACGGTGGCCACGGCGACGAGGAAGAGCGGCACGGCCGCGATCAGCGACGACGTGCTCTCGCGGACGGACGGCTCGTCGTCCGCGGGCTCGGGCCGCCTGGTCGCGGGCCCGCTCCACGGGACCGCGGCGAGCACGAGGAAGGCGGCGGGGGCGAGCCACACCCAGGTCAGGGACGGCGTGTCACCGCTCACCCGGGCGAGCGCGGTGATCGTCTCGGAGGTCGCGACGGCGCCGAGCACGGCGAGCGCGGCGAGACCGACCGGCCAGGCCGACCGGCGGATCGGCACCACCGCGGGGCCCACGACGCAGGCGAGGATCAGGCAGAACAGCGGCGAGGCGAAGCTGACCGCGGCGTCGCCCGCGTCACCGGCGTCGCCGTAGACCGGGCCCACCAGCGACACCCAGAGGATCACCATGATGGCGGCGGCGCACACGTAGGAGTCGGCGAGGTCGCGCAGCAGGGCGTGCCCGCGCGCGGGCCTCGCCGCCGACAGCGCGGCGCCGACGGCGATCATGGCCGTACCGGCCAGGAGCACCAGGTCGGCGAAGGTCACCACGAAGGGCGCGCCGTCCGCGATGGGGCGTACCCCCACCCCGGCCAGCCAGGTGACCGAGCCGCCGGCCAGCCAGCGCCAGGCCAGCGCCCTGCGCCGGTCGGCCGTCCTGGAGGCGGCGGCGAACAGCGAGCCCGCGGCGGCCGCGGCGGTGATGACGCCCGCCACCGCCTCGACGACCACGGCGGGAGCGCCGCTGACCAGAGCGGCCACGAGCCCCACCACGCCTACGGCGGCGGCGGTCAGCGGTACCCGGGGGTCACGCCAGCGGATCAATGTCGTCTGCCCATCAGTGTCGTTTGGTGCGTCTCGTCGATGTGTTTCGCTTTCGCGGCATCCCTTGCTCGCCGCGGTCGCGCTGCCCGCGCGAGCACGTCGTCCTTCGTCCTCGGCGCTCGCACCGGCACAGGGCCAGTGTGTGCCGTCCGGTCCGCGCGAGGGGTGACAACGCCGTAGTCGTCACCGATCTGATAACCGCGCGAGCCACGGAGATCACTTATTACCGACGGTACGCACCGCAGGTCACGAGGCAGCCACGGTCCGGATTCCTTTGCCGGTCAGTAGGAACCCGTGATCACGTTTTTGAGCGGCTCGCCCGCGAGGTAACGCAGCAGCTGGGAGCGGAGCAGCTTCAGCGTGCGGCGTACCGAGGCCGGATTGCTGCCCGCGACGTGCGGGGTGATGAGGACCCCCGGCGCCGTCCACAGCGGGTGGTCGCCGGGCAGGGGCTCGGGGGCGGTGACGTCGAGCGCGGCGAGGATCCGGCCGCTCCGCAGCTCGGCGACGAGCGCGTCCGTGTCGACCACCGGCCCCCTGGCCGCGTTCACCAGGAGGGCGCCGTCCCTCATCGCGGCGAGGAAACCGGCGTCCACCATGCCGGTCGTCTCGGGCGTCGAGGGGACGAGCAGCACCACCACGTCCGCCCCCGGCAGCAGGGCGGGCAGCTCGTCCAGGCCGTGCACCCCGGGCCTGGCGGTCCTCGCCACCCGGACGACGTCGACCTCGAAACCGTCGAGCCGCCGCTCCAGCGCCTCGCCGATCGAGCCGTAGCCGACGACCAGGACCGTGGAGTCGGCCAGCACCCCGGTGTGGTGGTAGGTCCACTCGCCCCGGAGCTGCGCGCGGACGAACCCGGGGAACTCCCTGAGCACGGAGATCATCGCTCCCACCACCCACTCGGCGGTGCCCGCGTCGTGCACACCCCTGGCGTTGCACAGCGTCACTCCCTCCCGCAGGTGCGGCCGGTAGGCGTCGACCCCCGCCGTGACGGTCTGCAGCAGCCGCAGGCCGGTCATCCGGGAGAGCAGGCCGGGGAGGTCCGCCACCGGCATCAGCGGCGGGATCCAGACCTCGGCCTCCCCCACCCCCTCGGGCACCGGCTCCGTGCCGTCGTAGACGACGCACTCCACTTCCGGAAGGTCGCACAGGACATCGGCCGCGGCTTTGGAAGGGACCCAGATCTTCATGGACGCATTATCCAGCCGTGTACCCGTGACTTATCCGGGCGTGCACCCGTGACGCCGCCCCGGGAGCGCGCCCCGCCGGCCGGGCCGGAGGGGAGGCGGCGCGTCGTGGGAATCTGGCGCGGGCCCGCTCCGCCCGCGCTTCGGGTGCTCCTCGGATTCGGGAACGCGCTTCGGGAGGAACGGGCGAGGGTCCGCTCCGGCCGTGCCCCGGGTGCTACTCGTCGGACTCGGGAACGCACTTCAGGTCGAGCTCGGGACGGTAGACCGTGGTCTTCTTGACGCGCTTGACCTCCTTGCCGTCCTGCTTGAAGACGCGCCAGACGTCGATCGTGAAGCCGTTCTGGCCGACCATCGCGATGCAGTCGGGACCGCTGTCGGTGTCGCTCTTGAACGGGGTGACGTTGTATCTCTCGGACGAGATCGACTCGATCTCGTAGCGCTTGGTGCTCCAGAAGCCGACGGTGACCCCGCTGTCGTTGAAGGAGGTCTTCACCAGCACCCCGTACGGCGAGTCGTTCTTCCAGCGGAAGTCGGGCTCGGGCCAGGAGACCGTGGACTCGCGCCCGGCCGGGTAGCGGGAGATGTAGAACTCGTGCGCCACGTGCTGGACGTCCTCCAGGCCGCCGAAGAACACCGCGTTGTACATGGTGGTGACGAACTGGGAGATGCCGCCGCCGACCGAGTCGACCAGCCTGCCGCCCTGGATCATGGGGGCGGGGACGAAGCCGCGGGCCGTGTCGCGCTGGCCGATGACGCCGTTGAGCGAGAAGGTCTCGCCCGGCTTCACCAGGTAGCCGTCCAGGAGCTTGGCGATCGTCCTGATGTTGGTGACCCGGGACGGGCAGCATTCGTACGGCGTGGTGAACTGGCTGATCCGCTCCTTGATGCCGAGCTTGCGCGCCTCGGCGTCGGACATCCGCGGCTTGACGGTGGTCAGGAGCACCGGGATCGTCCGGTCGCCGCCGCCGGTGATCATCTCGGCCACGTCCGAGGCGAGCCGCTCGTCGTCGACGCCCTTGCCCCTGCGGCCGGGCACCAGCTTCGGCTTTCCCCCGACGATCTGGAACGTGGGGTCGCGCGGGGCCAGGACCGGGTCGACGAGGTCCCCCTCCACGGAGGCCACGGCGCTCCTGGCGTCGAACTCCGGCCGCATGCCGCCGGAGCCGTCGGGCTTGAAGGACAGGTGGGCGGCGAGGGTCGCCACCGGAAGCTGGACCCGCTTGCCCGCGAAGGTCAGGGTGACCGGCCCGGACAGGGCCCCGTCGGCCTCGGCCGCGGCCTTCTTGACCGTCGCCTCGGTGGCCATCGGCTTGATCACCGAGACCGGGAGGCGGACCTCCTTCGACGGGCCGAGGAAGGCGTCCGTGATCGCGGCGATCGCGGCCTCCCGCTCCAGCTCCCTGCCGTCGCGGGGCGTCACGACGACGGGCTCGACGCCCTCGAACGTGACCGAGCCCTCGCGGACCTTGAGGTCGATCTTCTTGGCCAGGCTCTCGACCGCGGTCCGCATGTTCTCGGTGTCGGCGGAGACCTTGGGCTCCAGCTTGGTGGTGCCGGTGAGGGCCCGCCAGACCTGGGCGGGGCTGGGGAAGCCGCTGGGCGCCTGGTTGAGGGTGGCGACCACGTCGAACTCCAGCCCCGACTTGACGGGGTCGAAGTCGTGGCGCTTGCCCGCGGCCAGGAGGGTCATCTCGCCGGAGGCGTCGCCCGCCAGGCGGTCCCTGAGCTTGTCGGCCGCCTCGGTCGCGGTCAGGCCGCCGATGTCGATGCCCCGCACCGTGGTGCCCGGCAGCATCCGGCCGGACATGATGACCGCGGGCACCGCGTAGGCGAGCCCGACGACGAACAGCACGGCGAAGACGATCAGGAGGAGCCTGCGGGCCTTGCGGCGGCGCGGCGGCGGCTCCTCGTAGCGGAGCCCGTCGGGCTGCGGGAACCCTCCGTCGCCACCGGGGACGAGCGTCGGCTCGTCACGCTGGAAGGGGCGCTCCGGCGGGAGGGCCATCTGCCAGGGCTGCGGGGGCCGGGGGGCGGGCGGGAGCGTCGTCCCGCGGGCCGCCGACGCGGGTGGGCCTCCGGGACCGGGGGGACCGCCGAGGCCCGGAGATCCTCCGGCTCCGGTGGGACCGAAGATGTCGGGCGAGACGCCCGGCGGAAGGTTGGATCCGCCCTGGGGGTGCCCGGCCTGAGGGCGGGCGCCCTGAGGGTGAGAGCCTTGAGGGTGGGCGGCCGGGGAGTGGCCGGGCTGCGCGCCGGGAGGGAGTCGCGGGCCGCGGGCGCCCGGCGGGACGGGGCCCGAGGGAAGTGGCACTGCCTCAAAGGGGTCCGGCGGCGGGTTCACAGGCGCTCCGGCGTTCCGCACGGCCTCCGTATCCTCCTGCTTCGCAGCTTCCACCTCCGGCAACCTTAAACCACATTGGTCAACCGCCGTCCCAAAAGGAGTAACAAATCAGCCTGTCCAGCGGTAACGGTGTTCCGGCCTTCCCGCGGTGCCGTACTTCGGGCGGAGTTCCGCCTGACCCGCCGCGCACAGGTGTTCCAGGTATCGGCGGGCGCTGACCCTGGAGAGACCGGTGATCGTCGCCGCCTCGGCCGCCGACAGGTCCCCGCCGCTCTCCTTGAGCGCCGCCGCGACCAGGGAACAGGTGGTGCCGGACAGCCCTTTGGGCAGCGGCGGCGGCACTCCCCTGACCGCGCCGAAGAGCCGGTCGATCTCGTCCTGGCGGGCCTCGTCCCCGAGGGTGGCGAGCTGCCTGCGGATCTCGGCGTACTGTTCGAGGCGCTCGGCCAGGGCGCGGGCGGTGAAGGGCTTGATGAGGTAGTTGACCGCGCCGCCGCGCATCGCCGCCCGGACCGTGGCCACGTCCCGCGCGGCGGTGATCACCAGTATGTCAACCGGGTGCACGGCCTCCCTGAGCTTCGCGAGAACGTCGAGTCCTGACATGTCCGGCAGGTAGATGTCGAGCAGTACCAGGTCGGGCCTGCGCGTCGCGGCCGACGCGATCGCGGCGCTCCCGGTGTGGACGACGTCGGCGACCGTGAAGCCGGGCATCCTGGTGACGTATCCGGCGTGGATCCTGGCCACCATGAAGTCGTCGTCCACGACCAGGACGCGGATCTCCCCCGCGTGCCCGTTCCCTGTCATCTCGGCACCTCCCGGTCCGTGGATCCCCGGTCGGGGGGTGGCGCGGGTTCGGCGGGGTCGCCGGACTCGCCGGGGTCGCCTGTGCGGGACGAGGAGGGCCGCCCGTTGGCGGGGAACGAAGGCTCGCCGGTGGGCAGGAGCGCGGTGAAGACGGCTCCGCCCGCGTTGTGCACCCGCACCCAGCCACCCCGGCGCGCGCACGCCTGGCGGGTCAGGGCCAGGCCCAGGCCGCGCGGCCCGGCGTGGGCGGCCTTGGTGGTGAAGCCCTCCCTGAACACCTCGTGGACCAGGCCCGGGGTGATCCCCGGGCCCGAGTCGCCGACCCGGACGCGCAGGCCGTCCGCCTCGGTACGGACCGAGACCTCCACCGTCCCCCCCGTCTCCTGCAGCGCGTCGAGGGCGTTGGCGACCAGGTTGCCGACGACCAGGACCGCGTCGTGCGGGTCGCCGAGCATGCCCGCCTCCACCCGCGAGTCGTCGGACAGCACCAGGGTCGCGCCCCGCTCGGCCGCCTCGGCCGACTTGGCCAGCAGCAGCGCGGCCAGCGTCGGGTCGGCGACCTTCTCCCTGATGCCCGAGGCGTGCCTGCTGTAGGCCTCGGTGGTCTGGGTGATGTAGCTGACGGCCGTCTCGTGCTCGCCGAGTTCCAGCAGGCCGACCACGGTGTGCATCCGGTTGGCGAACTCGTGGGCCTGCGCGCGCAGCGCGCCGGTCGTCGTGCTGGCCTGGTCGAGCTCGCGCGCCAGCCGTACCAGCTCGGTGCGGTCCCGCAGGGTGACCACCCAGCCGCTCTGCCGTTCCCGTACCGCCACCGGGGTCCGGTTGAGCACCAGCACCCGGTCGCGGTGGAGCACCACCCGGTCGTCGCCGGGGTCCACGCCGTCCAGCACGTCCCGCATCCGGTCGGACAGGGGCATCTCCCGCAGGCTCCGGCCGACGTCGTGCTGGGAGAGGCCGAGCAGGTCGCGTGCCGCGTCGTTGACCAGCGTCACCCGTCCCTGGAGGTCGAGGGCGAGCACCCCCTCCTTGACGCCGTGCAGCACGCCCTCGCGCTGTTCGAGCAGCGCCGCGATCTCCGCGGGTTCCAGGCCGAACGTCTGGCGGCGTACCCGCCGGGCGATCAGCGCGGCGGCGGCCGACCCGGCGACGAGGACCGCGAGGACCGTCCACAGCAGCGGCGGGAGCGCCTCGCCGAGCTGGTCGGCGACGGTCCCCTCCAGGATCCCGACCGAGGCCAGGCCGATGACCTGCCCCGAGGAGTCGAGGATCGGGACCTTGCCGCGCACCGAGCGGCCGAGGGTGCCCGTCTGGATGCCGGTCCAGTGCTCCCCGTTCGTCATGACCTCGGAGCCGTCGGTGGACAGCTTCTTGCCGATCAGGGCCGCGTTGGGGTGGGCGTAGCGGATCTGGTCGCGATTCGCGATCACCACGTAGTCGGCACCGGTGGCGGCCTGCACCCCGAGCGCGATCGGCTGCAGGCTCAGCTCGGGCCGGGGCAGGTCGAACGCCTCGCGCACCTGGGGAAGCCCCGCCACCGACTCGGCGATCGCCAGGGCGCGCTGCTGGTACTGGCGGTCCAGCAGGACGCGGGTGTGCTCCATCCAGACGCCCGCCGTGCCGCCGACCGCGAGGAACACGATCACGGTCTGCAACACGAAAAGCTGGGTGCCGAGCGAGGCGTTGAGTATGCGCCGCACGAGTTAACTCCCTGGTCAGGGACCTCGATGAAAGCAGTCTGAGGTAACGGCGAGGTCGCGAGGAGGTGTGACCAATATGACCGATACGACGGCAACCACGCAAAGGATCGACAGGGGGACCTCCCGGGGTCACCATCCTCACCACGCTTTCTTTACGTTTGTTTGGAGCTGACCATGCGTCTTCGGAGACTGGCCGCCCTCGCGGTGCTGTCCCTCGCCGCCCTCACCGCCTGCGGTTCCGGTGGCGGCTCGGGTACGAGCGCGCTGAGAATCATGGCGCCGGCCTCGCCGGGAGGCGGCTGGGACCAGACCTCCCGCGTCGCCGGGGAGGCGCTCAAGTCCGCGGAGCCGTCCCGCAAGGTCGAGGTCTACAACGTGCCCGGCGCGGGCGGCACCATCGGCCTGGCCCAGCTCGCGGGCGAGAAGGGCAACGGCGACCTGTTGATGACCATGGGCCTGGTCATGGTCGGCGCGGTCGAGCAGAACAAGTCGAAGGTCACCCTGGCCGACACCACGCCGATCGCGAAGCTCACCGAGGAGTACGAGATCGTCGTGGTTCCCGCCGGGTCGCCGTACCAGACGCTGGGCGACCTGGTGACGGCGTGGAAGGCGGACCCGACGAAGATCGCCATCGCGGGCGGCTCCGCCGGTGGCACCGACCACATCGTGGCGGGCCTGATGGCCAAGGCCGCGGGCATCGACCCCAAGCAGGTCAACTACATCGCCCACTCCGGCGGCGGCGAGGCGCTCAACGCGCTGCTCGGCGAGAAGGTCGCGATGGGGATCTCCGGCATCGGCGAGTTCGCCGAGCACGTGAAGTCCGGCAAGCTGCGCGCCCTCGGCGTCAGCTCTCCCGAGCGGCTCGCCAACGTGGACGCCCCCACCATCAAGGAGGCGGGCCTGGACGTGGAGCTGGCCAACTGGCGCGGGTTCGTCGCGCCGGGCGGGCTGGACGACGCGGCGAAGAAGGCGCTCACCGACCTGGTCACCAAGATGCACGACTCCCCCGCGTGGAAGGACGCGGTGATGAAGAACGGCTGGACCGACGTCTTCCAGACCGGGCAGCCGTTCGCCGACTTCCTCGCGGCGGAGCAGACCAAGGTCAAGGCCGTCATCGCGGAGATGGGCCTCGTCTCCTGATGCCTCCCGCGGAAGACCAGTCCGGTCCCACCGGCACCGGCGCCACCGGTGCCGGTGACCACGGCACCGGATCCGAACCCGGTGCCGCCGTTGCCCGTGCGGGCGACGGCGGCACCGGCAGTACCCCCGACACCCCCGACACCCCCGGCACCCCCCGTGCCGCCGGCACCCCCGGTCCCCTTACCGGGTCCGGGGGCGACACGGATCCCGGGAACGGCTCCGGGAGCGGCACAAACTCCGGAACCGGCACGAATCCCGGAAGCGCCTCAGGCCTCGAAAGCGACCCGGCCTCCGGGAGCGGCACGGACGCGCGTCCCGGTACGGCGGCCGAGGGCGACGACACCGGGTGGTCGTGGCGGCGGCCGGAGCTGGGGCTGGCGGTGCTGGTCCTCGCGCTGGGCGCGTTCGTGATCGTCGGCACCGCCGACGTGACCGCCGCGGGCTCCACCCTCGGTCTCGGGCCCCGGTTCTTCCCGGCCCTGGTCGGCGGGTCGATGCTGCTGATCGGGCTGTTCTACGTGGTCGACGTGCTCAGGGGAGGTCGCGGCGACCCCGAGGACGCCGAGGACATCGACCCCGGCACGCGGGCCGACTGGCGGACGGTCGCGCTGGTCAGCGTCATCTTCCTCGCCTTCGCCGGACTGCTCGACCTGCTCGGCTGGGTCATCGCGGGCGCGCTGCTCTTCTTCGGCCTGTCCGTGACGCTCGGGGCGGCCCACCGGCTGCGCGCGGGCGTCATCGCGATCGTGCTGTCCACCCTCACCTACCTGGTGTTCGTCAGGGGCCTCGGCGTGACGCTGCCGGCCGGGCTGCTGTCCGGGGTGATCTGAGTGGACTCCTTCCAGCTGTTGATGGACGGCTTCGCGACCGCCCTCACCCCGGTGAACCTGCTCTACGCGCTGGTGGGCGTCACCCTGGGCACGCTGGTGGGCGTGCTGCCCGGCATCGGCCCGGCCATGACCGTGGCGCTGCTGCTGCCGATCACGTTCACCGTCCCCCCGGCGAGCGCGTTCATCATGTTCGCGGGCATCTACTACGGCGGCATGTACGGCGGGTCGACCACCTCGATCCTGCTCAACACGCCCGGCGAGAGCTCCTCGATGATCACCGCCCTTGAGGGCAACAAGATGGCCAAACGCGGCCGGGCGGCCCAGGCGCTGGCGACGGCGGCGATCGGCTCGTTCGTCGCGGGCACCATCGCCACCGGGCTGCTGGTCGTCGCGGCGCCCCTGGTGGTGGACTTCGCGATCTCCTTCGGTCCCGAGGACTACTTCGCGCTGGCCGTCCTGGCCTTCACCGCGGTGTCGTCGGTGCTGTCCCGCTCCGTCGTGCGAGGGCTGGCCTCGCTCAGCCTCGGCCTGGTCATCGGGCTCGTCGGCATCGACCAGCAGACCGGGCAGGCCAGGCTCACCCTGGGCATCCCGCAGCTGCTCGACGGCATCGACGTGGTGATCGTCGCGGTCGGGCTGTTCGCCCTGGGCGAGGTGCTCTACGTCGCCTCGCGGCTGCGGCACGGCCGGCCCGAGGTGGTCCCGGTCGGCCGGGCGTTCCTCGGCCGCTCCGACTGGTCGCGTTCCTGGCGGCCGTGGCTGCGCGGCACCGCGCTCGGCTTCCCGTTCGGCGCGCTGCCGGGCGGCGGCGCGGAGATCCCCACGTTCCTGTCGTACTCGATCGAGAAGCGCTTGGCGCGCGGGGTCGCCCGCGAGGAGTACGGCAAGGGCGCCATCGAGGGGGTCGCCGGTCCCGAGGCGGCCAACAACGCCTCGGCGGCGGGCACGCTCGTCCCGCTGCTCACGCTGGGCCTGCCCACCTCGGCGACGGCCGCGATCCTGCTGGCGGCCTTCCAGCAGTACGGGCTGCAGCCGGGCCCGCAGCTGTTCGACCACAACCCGGCGCTGGTCTGGGGCATGATCGCCTCGCTGTTCGTGGGCAACACCATGCTGCTGGTGCTCAACCTGCCGCTGGCCCCGCTGTGGGCCCGGGTGCTGCGGATCCCCCGGCCCTACCTCTACTCGGGGATCGTGCTGTTCGCGGCGCTCGGCGTCTACGCGCTGAACTCCTCCTGGGTGGAGCTGGTCATCCTCTACATCCTGGGCATGCTCGGTTTCGCGATGCGGCGCTTCGGCCTGCCGGTGGCCCCGGCGGTGATCGGCCTGATCCTGGGCCCGATGGCCGAGATCCAGCTCCGCCGGGCCCTGGCCATCGGCGCGGGCGACGTGACGGTGCTGGTCAGGAGCCCGATCGCGGCGACGCTGCTGGTCGTCTCGCTCCTGGCGCTGTGCACGCCCCTCATCAGGAAGGCGGCCGCCCGTCGCGGCGCCTGACCCCGAGAGCGTTACACGCGGGCACGGACGGACGTCCGTGCCCGTTTCCGTTCCCTCGCGCGGCGTACGTCTCAGGGGATGAACGTCTCAGGGGGTGAACGCGGCCAGCAGGTCGTCCAGCCCCGCCTTGACGCGCTCGACCGTCACCCCGCGGTCGCGCAGGCGGTGGGCGAGCAGCGGCGCGGCCAGCGGTGCGAGGAGGGCGTCGGCGAGGACGTGGGCGTCGGCGCCGGGCCTGGCCTGGGTGACGAGCATCGACAGGTGCGCGTGGTAGGCCTCGTAGGCACCGCCGAAACGGGCGAACGGTGTCGCCGTCTCGGCCATCACCAGCAGGTCCAGTTGTTCCACGGTCCTGTCTGCGAGGGCGTGCAGGAAGCCGCGGATGCGGGCGGGCGCGCCGGCGCCGGGCCCCAGGGGTGGCGGCCCCTCGATGAACGCCTCCTGGAACTCGCGTTCCCGCTCGTCGATGAGCGCGTACGCCAGCCCCGAGCGATCCCCGAACCGGCGGTACAGCGTGCCGACGCCGACTCCGGCGGCGGCGGCCACCTCCGCCATCGACAGTCCCTCGACGCCGTGAGCGGCGACGATGTCTGCGGCGGCGGCGAGGATCTTCACGCGGTTGCGCGCCGCGTCGACCCGTTCGCGGCGCGGGTTCATGACGACGTCCACGATCACAGGCTACTGGAGGCTTGTAAACGGAATCGGTTCCGCTTTATGGTTAAGCGGAACCGATTCCGCTTAAGGAGCACACATGACACGCAAGGTCGCGCTCGTCACCGGGGGAAGCCGTGGCATCGGCGCCGCCGTCGCCGTACGCCTGGCCGCCGAGGGGGCCGACGTGGTGATCACGTACGCGCGCTCGGCGGAGCGGGCGGCGGCGGTCGTCAAGGAGATCGAGGCGGCCGGCGCCCGCGGGCTGGCCGTGGCGGCGGAGGCCGCCGACGCCGGCACACTGGTCGCCGCGGTCGAGCGGACGGTCGCCGAGTTCGGGCGGATCGACATCGTGGTCGGCAACGCCGGCGTCGCCTCGTTCGGGCCGCTGGAGGAGGTGACGCTCGACGAGGTCGACCGCGTCCTCGCGATCCACTCCCGCGCCTCGTTCGTGCTGGCCCAGGCGGCCGCCCGGCACATGGGCGGGGGTGGCCGGATCATCTGCGTCGGCAGCAGTCTCGCCGAGCGCGTGCCGTACCCGGGATGGACGCTCTACGCGATGAGCAAGTCCGCGCTGGTCGGCCTGACCAAGGGACTCGCCAGGGACCTGGGCCCGCGCGGCATCACGGCCAACCTCGTCCAGCCCGGTTCGACCGACACGGAGATGAACCCGGCCGACGGGCCAGGAGCGGACGAGGAGCGGCGCTTCACCGCCCTGGGCCGCTACTGCGATCCCGCCGACATCGCCGCCACCGTCGCGCACCTGGCGGGAGAGGGCGGCGGGAACATCACCGGCGCCGTCGTCACCGTCGACGCGGGCGCCACGGCCTGATCGCGATGGCCTGGGTTCTGCTTCTCGCGGCGGCCGCCCTGGAGATCGTCTGGGCCACCGCGCTCGAACGTTCGGATGGGTTCACCCGGTTCTGGCCGGCGTTCGTCGGGGTGACGGCGGCGGTCGTGAGCTTCGTCATGCTCACCTTCGCGCTCAGGACCCTGAGCATGGGCACCGCGTACGCGGTCTGGGTCGGGCTCGGCACACTCGGGGTGGCCGCCGTGGGCATCGCCGCCCTGGGCGAGAGCGCGGCTCCCGCCCGGCTCGCCTGCCTGGCGCTCATCCTGGCCGGCGTCGTCGGCCTCAAGCTCCTGGACGGGTGACGCGGCGCCGGGGCGTCACGACAGGGACGTGACTCCGGGGCGTCATGGCAGGGGCGTGACTTCGGGGCGGCGCGACCGAGGACGCGGCTTCGAGGCGTCGCGGCTCCGGAACCTCGCGGCAGGGGGCGCGGCTCCGGGGCCGTGTAACGGGGAACGGCCGCCCGGCCGTGGGGAGCCGGGCGGCCGGGCTCATCCCGGGAAAGGGGCTATTCCCGCAGTGTGTCGACGGCCGGGCCGTCGAACTTCTGGCCGTCCTCCCTGGCCAAATAGGTGCAGGAAACCCATCCCGTGGTGCCGGACGGCAATCCCGAGGCCGACCTGGCGCCCAGCCGGAACCTGCACCAGCCGCCCGACGAGCTGAGAATCTGCCCGTAATCGCCGTAGTAGAGGTAGCCGATGACCGTCGATCCTCCGGCACTCGACCGCAGGCGCACCCCGTCGGCGATGACGACCGCGTCCACACCGGGGACCGCCGACAGGGCGGAAGCGCTGCTCACCGGGGTCGCCTGAGCGGGAACGGCGGCGACGGCCATTCCCGCGACAGCCGTCACCATCACGGCGGCGAATGTCAGAAGCCTTTTCATTGAACGCTCTTCCGATCGCGAGGTCAGGTCATGTCGGAGTGAAAGGTGTGACTGCAGTGATTACTGTGCAAGTCACCAAGAATTTCGTCAATACCTATTCAGTTTCAGAAATATGAATTACCACATAAAAAGGCCCTGGCAATTAAGGGGAAGCAAACGCCCAAAAAGCCCTTCGACCTTCGCGGGCCGCCCGGTGTCCTACGGCGTCGTACGCCAGGGCCGAGCGTGTGGCCCCGTGCCGGTTGTCCACCGGCCCCGCCGACCGGCGGACAGGGCGCCGACGCTCGCGCCGTCCGGGGCGCACGTCCCATGGCGGCCATCAGGCGTGCGCCCCCGCGCGTCACGAACTGCACCCCCACGCGTCGCAAGCCGCGCCCCTGCGCGTCGCAAGCCGCGCCCCCGCGCGTCGCAAGCCGCGCCCCCGCGCGTCACGAGCTGCACCCTCGCGCGTCACGAGCTGCACCCTCGCGCGTCGCAAGCTGCACCCTCGCGCGTCGCAAGCCGCGCCCCTGCGCGCCCCCGCGCGTCACAAGCAGAGCACAAGTGGTCCACAAGTGATCATTCCTAGATTCCTCCATGTGACCGGGGACCGAAGACGGGGACCCGGTGACCGGCTCTCGACACCGAGGCCGGAAGACCAACGGGGGTCGCGGTGACGCGGCCGAGAGGAATGATCATGTCGAAGTTCACGATCGACGACCTGCCCTTCGAGGGCGCCGAACTCGCCGAGGCCGAGCTGGGCCAGGTCTCCGGCGGCAAGTGGTCGGTCAGCGCGTGGAAGAAGGACCTGCCGTGCGAGTGGTGGCAGTACTAGTCCACCGGTCCGCGCGCACGCCCCCGCCACCTCACACGGCCGACAGGAACGATCATGTCGAAGTTCACGATTGACGACCTGCCCTTCGAGGGCGCCGCGCTGACCGAGGCCGAGCTGGGCCAGGTCTCCGGCGGCCTGCCCGGCGGGTGGGTGCTGACCTACCGCCCGGAGGGCTGCGTTCGCGAGTCCACCGGCTGATCGGGCCGGCCCGCCGGCACCGGAAGCCCGCCCGCCGTGAGACGGGCCGGGCCTTCGGCGGACGGCACATCGGATGAACACGGCACGGCGGAACGGGAGATCCGTTCCGCCGTGCCTTCGAGACGGGACCGGGCAGTGATTCTGATCATCAGCAGGCGAGGGGACGGGGCGGTCGAGAGGGTCATGACCGCACTCCGGCGGCGCGGCGCTCGCCTGGTGGGACCGGACGGCGACACAAGCGATACAACAACAACCACCACCACCGCGCACGACGACACGAACACCACAGCCACCGTCGCGCACGGCGACACAGCCGCCACCGCCACCACCGCGGACGGCGCCGGAACGCCGGTGCTGTGGTGGGACACCGGCGACTTCCCCGGCCGCAGCCGGATCACCGCGTCGTTCTCCGGCGGGGAGCGACGGCTGCTGCTGGACACCGGTACGGAGACGATCGACCTGTCCCGCGTCACCGCGGTCTGGCGCAGCCGGCCGAGCGCGCCCTCCGCGGCCGGCACCGTGACCGAGCCGAGTCACCGCGCGCACGTCGACCAGCAGGCGGAGTTCATGCTGGACGGGGTGTGGAGCCTCCTGCCCGCACGCTGGCTGCCCGGACGCCGGGCGGACGAGCGCCGCGCGCACAACAAGATCTTCCACATGGCGCGGGCGATCGAGCTGGGCTTCTCCGTACCCGACACGGTCTACACCAACGACCCGGCGGAGCTGGCGGGCGCGTACGAATCGGCGGGGCGGCTGGTCGCCAAGCAGATCACCGCCGAGCCGTTCCAGGTCGACGGCGCCGAGCACCGCGCGTTCACGACCGTGGTCACCCGCCGCCACCTGGCCTCCCGGCACCGGGTGCAGCACGAGCCGGTGATCCTGCAGCCGTACGTCCCCAAGGCGGTCGAGCTGCGGGTGATCGTCGTGGGAGAGCGGGTGTTCGCCGCCGAGATCGACGCTTCGGCCTCCCGGACGGCGAGGGACGACTGGCGGCACTACGACAACGACCGCGTCAGGTACGGCGTGCACGAGCTGCCCGCCGAGGTGGCGTCGCGCTGCGCCCGGCTGGTCGCCGACGTCGGCCTGACCTACGCGGCACTGGACTTCATCGTCACCCCCGGCGGCGAGTACGTCTTCCTGGAGCTGAACTCCAACGGCGCGTGGGGGTTCGTCGAACTGTGGACCGGGCTGCCCGTCAGCGACGCGATCGCGGGCTGGCTCATGAACGGAGGAACACCGTGACCGATTTCGCGAAGGCCCTGCAGTCGGGGGCCTCCCTGCTTCGTACGCTGCCCCGCCGGAACGCGGGCGTCGCCGACGCCCACCGCGCGGTCGGCGAGTGGGCGGCACGGTATCCGGAGGTCCGGGCACAGCTCGTCGTCGACCGGCGCCCCGGAACCCCGGTGGTCGACTACGACCTGCTCCTCGACCACCCCGACGGCGGCACGGTCGCGCTGACCGCCTCTCCCGAGGACGGGGTGCCCTGGCTGATCGACCACTCGACGCACTGGGCGGCCGGGCACCTGGTCAGCGTCAACGACGTGGACGTGACGGTCCCCCAGGCGCTGACCATGCTGCGCTCGCTCTCCCGGCGGGACGCGTCGCCGTACCGGGAGATCGTCGACCAGTGCCTGCTCGTCGAGGCCGCCGGGGACGCGACCGGGGACGCCGAGAGCGCGCCGCTCACCGCCGCCGACCTCCAGACCACGGCCGACGAGTTCCGCAGGGGCCGTGGGCTGCACGACCGCGCGTCGACCCTGGCCTGGATGACCGAGGCCGGCATGTCGGGCGAGCGGTTCGAGGCGTACATCATCGAGATCGCCCGCCGCCGCCGGTTCCGCCGGGACAAGGAGGCGGAACTGGCCGCGGGCCACCTGGCCGCGAGCCCCGGTGACTTCGCCCGGGTCAGGGCCGTGTGGGTCACCGGCGACGAGAAGGTGACCGCCGGCACCACGACCGACCTCCTCACCGCCCTCGCCTCCCTCGGGGAGACGACCACCTCTCCGGTAGTGGCTTCTCCTGGAGAAGCCGCGGTGACCTCGTACGGGGAGGTCGTGGCGCCGTCGCCGGAGCGGGTCGCGGCGACCTCGCCCGGGGAGGCGGTGGTGACCTCGCTCGGGGAGGCGAAGGCGACTTCGCCCGGGGAGGCGGTGGTGACGTTCGCGACCCGCTGGGAGGCGGAGCTGCCGGAGGTGCTGCGCGGTGCGGAGCCCGGCCGGGTCGTCGGCCCGGTGGAGCTGCCCGACGGCGGCTTCCTGACGGGTGCCGTCCTGTCCAGGAGCCCGGCCACCGGCGACGCGGAGACACTGGCCGCCGCCGGGCGCGCCGCGTTCACCGGCTGGCTGGCGGAGCGCCGCGCCGCGGCCACGGTCGAATGGCACTGGTCGTGATCGATCCGGACAGCACCCAGGCCGTCTCCGCGCCCGGCCGGCACCGGGTCAGGCACTGGGAGGACGCCGAGGGGTACCGTACGCGCCCCCCTTACGCGCCTCCCGCCTCCTCCGAGCCGCGGTTCCCGGCGGCGACCGCCACCACCGGGCCTCAACCGCAGTCCCCCGCGACCACTCCCGTCACTTCGCCGCAGTCCGGTCCCGCATCCGAAGGTGCTCCTCCCCCGGGAGGCGGCCAGGGGCGGCTCGTCTACCGGGAGGAGGCGATGCGCCGGCATGTCGCGGCCCGCTCCGCCGCCCGGATGCCGCTGGTGATCAGCGGCCCGTCGTTCCTGCTGCTGTGGATCGCGGTGGCCGTCGTCCTGGCGGCCGGTGCCGCGCTCGTCGCCCTCGCGCTGGGAGCGGGCGAAGTCCTCGCGCCGGGAGCAAGCGGAGTCCTCGCCCCGGGAGCGGGCGGATGAGGAGTCGCGTACCGGTCCTGATGCAGAACACCGCCACCGAGTGCGGCGCGGCGTGCCTGGCCATGGTGCTCTGCCACCACGGCCACCGCACCACGCTGCACCAGGTGTCCGAACGGCTCCAGGTCGGCAGGGACGGGCTGAGCGCCAAGGCCATCGTGGAGGGCGCCCGCGAGCACGGCCTGAAGGCGCGCGCCTTCTCCCTCGCGCCCGAGGACCTGGCGCGCGTGCCGCTCCCCGCGGTCGCGCACTGGGAGTTCAACCACTTCGTGGTGGTCGAGCGCTGGTCACCCGACCGGGTGGACCTCGTCGACCCCGGCCGGGGCCGCCGCCGCCTGACGGCGGAGGAGTTCAGCGCCGGGTTCACCGGTGTGCTGCTGGTCTTCGAACCCGGTGAGGGGTTCCACCGCGGCACGTCCTCGATGGCGAGCGCCTGGCGGCGCGAGTTCGTCCGTACCCTGTTCCGGCGCCGCCGTGGCCTGCTCGCGCAGGTCATCGCGGCCTCGCTGCTGCTGCAGCTGCTGGGGCTGGCCCTGCCTCTCCTCTCCCAGCTGCTGATCGACGAGGTCATCCCGTCGCGGGGAGCGGACCTGCTGCCCCTGCTGGGCGGGGCCGTGCTGCTGGCCGGGGTGGCCCAGTTCGTGATCGGCTACCTGCGGGCGGCGCTGCTGGTGGCCGTACGGGCCCGTGCCGACCAGGAGCTCACCGAGGGGGTGATCGGCCACCTGGTGGCGCTGCCGTACCGGTACTTCGCGCAACGCGGCAAGGGCGACCTGCTCACCCGGGCCGCCAGCGTCTCCACGCTGCGCGACATCCTCACCGGCCAGATCGTGGCGGCGCTGCTGGACGGCCCGCTGGCCGTCGGCTACCTCGTGCTCGTGTACGTCTGGGATCCCGTCTTCGGGCTGGCGCTGAGCGGGGTGGTCGTGGCCCAGGGCCTCCTGGTCCTGGCCACCACCCGCCGGATCAACCTGCTCACCCAGCAGGAACTCACCGCCTTCTCCGCGTCGCAGAGCAGTCTGATCCAGGCGATAACCGGCATCGAGACGCTGAAGGCGTCCGGGTCCGAGAACCGGGCGGTGGAGCAGTGGTCGGCCCACTTCGCCCGGCAGCTCAACGCCGACGTGCGTAGCGGCCTCACCCAGGGCCTGGTGGAGGCCGCGCTGTCCGCGATCCGGGTGGTCGCCCCGCTCGGCCTGCTGTGGCTCGGCACGTGGCGGGTGCTCGACGGGGAGCTGACCGTGGGCGCGCTGATCGCGCTCAACGCCGTCGCGCTCGGCGCCCTGATCCCGCTGGGCTCGCTGATGACCGGCCTGCAGAGCCTGCAGCAGGCGGGCGCGCACTTCGACCGCCTGTCCGACATCCTCGCCTCGGAACCCGAGGCCAGCGACGGCATCGAGGTGCTGCGGCTGCGCGGCGCGGTGGAGTTGCGCGGCGTGGGCTTCCGGCACGACCCCCGTGGCCCGTGGGTGGTGCGGGACGTCTCGGTCTCCATCCGCCCGGGGCAGAAGGTCGCCCTGGTGGGCGCCTCGGGTTCGGGCAAGAGCACGCTGGCCAGGCTGCTGCTCACCCTGCACACCCCGGTGGAGGGTGAGATCCTCTACGACGGCGTCCCCGCCTCCGAGCTCAACCTGCGCACCCTGCGCCGCCAGTTCGGTGTGGTCGGTCAGGAATCCTCCCTGTTCAGCGGCTCGATCCGGGAGAACATCGCGCTGAACTCCCCCGACGCGCCCTTGGAGCGGGTGGCCGCCGCGGCCCAGGTCGCGGCGCTGCACGAGGAGATCATGGCCATGCCGATGGGGTACGAGACGATGCTGACCGACGGCGGCGGTCTGTCCGGCGGCCAGCGCCAGCGGCTCTCCCTGGCCCGCGCCCTCCTGTCACGGCCGAAGATCCTGCTGCTCGACGAGGCCACCAGCAGCCTGGACAGCGCCACCGAGGCGACCATCGAGTCCAACCTGTTCTGGCTCACCCAGACCCGGATCGTGATCGCCCACCGGCTGAGCACGATCCGCGACGCCGACCTGATCCTGGTGGTCGACTCCGGCCGCGTCGTCGAACGCGGCACCCACGACGAGCTGATGGCCGTCGGCGGCACATACGCGAACCTGGTAGCCGCCCAGGCCACTCCCGCCTGACCTCACCCCACGCGGTACGAGACCGGTACGAATTGATCAGAACCCCGGGGTGGCGCGATCGAATTGGGCCGCGTCTGGAACGGCCGTCCTCGCGAACGTCGGAGCGCTCGCGGGGCACCGCCAGGGTTTCGGGAGCGGCTGTTCACGGTTTCCGTTGTCGGCCCGGCCGGAGTGGCCCGTGATCACCGGAGGCGGCGGGCAGCCGCAAGCGGATCTCGTACCCCCTGACCAGCTGTTCCCATGACACGCGAAGGCCCCGAACGTAGCCTGAGGTCGTCGAGACCATTACGGAAACGTGCGGGGCCTGCTCATGCGTGATGACGGTGCGAACCCCTCCGCCGAAGATCGAATTGGGCGGCGGATTGCCCGGGCCCGCAAGTTGCGCGGCCTGACGCAACAGCAACTCGCCGACCGCGTGCCCTGTTCCAAGAGCCTGATCGCCCAGGTCGAACGAGGGCACAAACCGGCCACACAGGCTCTCGTCACCGGCGTGGCCCGGACCCTGCGGATCGGGCTCGGCGAGCTGACAGGTCAGCCGTACCTCGATCCCGATGCGCGCGAGAACCGGATTCACCAGTGTGTTCCCGAGATTCGGCGCGCGCTCCTCACGTGGGATCTGCCCGACGAGGACATCTCGCCGCCGTCGATGGAGCGGCTTCGGGCGGACGTGCGCCGCGCGTCCGCGCTGGGCAGGCAGGCCAGGTACGCCCAGCTGGGAGAGATGCTTCCGGGACTCCTGGAGGAGCTGACGAGAGCCGCGCATGTCAGCGAGGGCGCGCGACGCGACGAGCTTTTCGGGCTGCTGTCCGAGGCGTACACCGGGGTGACGGCGATCGCCTACACGCTGGGATACTTCGACCTGCGAAGCTCCGCCATGGATCGTGTGGCGTGGGCGGCCCAGGCGTCCCAGGATCCGCTGCGCGTCGCCCGCACGCAGTGGCAGCGTTCGACCCTGTTCCTGGCGACGGCCACCTACGACAAGGGCCTGACGCTTCTGGATCGGGTCCGGCGGGACATCGGTGAGGACCTCGGCCGCCTGGCTCCCGCCGAACTGAGCGTGTACGGCGCCGCCCATCTCCGTTCCGCGATCTTCGCCGCCCGCGCGGCGGACCGGCAGACCGCGTTCGACCACATCGAGCACGCACGCGAGGCCGCCCGCGCCCTGGGCGGGGACGCGAACCACTACGGTCTCGAATTTGGGCCCTCCAATGTGATCATGCATGAGGTCACGGCCGCCGTGGAGATGTACGACGGCGGCGAGGCGGTCCGTCGCGCCCGGCACGCCACGTTCCCCCCGACGGTCGCGCCGGTCCGTCTCGGCCACCACTACATCGACCTGGCACGTGGCTGGCTTTACCACGGCGATCGCCAGAAGGCCCTGGAGACGCTGCTGGCCGCCCGCCGTGTCGCACCCCAGCAGACGCGCAACCATCCGATGGTCCGTGAAACCGTCCGGATGCTCGTCGATCTGGAACGGCGTCGCCCCCGGAGCCTCAGCGGCTTCGCGAGCTGGCTCGGCCTGCCGTAGCACGTACGGGTTTCACAACCAGTGATACTTCGCCACCCCTCGTGACGGTGACGCTATGTACATGCATCGGAACACGGAATCACCACACGCGCCGGGCGTCGGGGATCCGCCCCCGCTGACCGGCGGCCAGGCCGACGCGCTCGCGACGAGCATCGGCCACGCGTTCCCGCCCTGGAGGATCTGGTGGGCCAATGACATCTGGTACGCCACCGGCCCGTGTCCGGTGCCGGGCTGCGTCTGCACCCCTACCCTGCACGACCCCGCCCCGAGCGGCCTGTGCCGCCAGCTCGACGAGCACGAGTGGCGGGCCGGGGCCCGGCGGGAGGATCCGCGATGACGAGCCAGGAGGGGTCCGTCCCGCGAAGGCCGCAGTTCTCCGAGGAGGAGGCGGAGCTGGCCGAACGCCGCCTCGCCGCGCTCCGGCAGTCCTACCCCGGCTGGGAGATCGTCTGCGTGACCGACCTCAGCGTCCCCGTCTGGTACGCCACCTTGCGCGCCACGGTCACTCAGCGGCGGAGACAGGCCGGTGTCCGCGAGACGTTCATGCGCTTCTCCCCCGAGGCGCTCGCCTCGGAACTGTCCGTCCAGGTCGAAAGGCTGCACGGCACGCGGGCCCGGCACACCTTCACCGACCCGTGAGCAGCCGCGACGGCGGAAACCTCTCGCGCCGACGCACTGAACTCCCGCGAGCGGTGGTGCGGACGACCAGGGGCCGCTCGCGGGCCGAACGCGACCGGACGGCGCTCCGGGTCTGGCGCCGTCGCACACCGGTCGCGACGGTGCCCCCGCCAGGAGGGGCGGGGGCACCGTTCACACCATCCGGCCGGACCTGCCCGCCTCCCGGAAGGGCCGGAGCACCCAGGCACGGGCCTCGCCGAGGAGGCGGGGCCTTCGCGCGGGCCACAGGTAAAACCTCCGGCGCGAGACCTTCGCGTGAGTTCTCCGAAGCATCGCTCGCGGGTCTCCGCGGAGGCTCCAAGGAAACCCCAGGCGTGGACTACCCGGAGACGCCGAGGCGCTCCAGGATGAGCTCGCGGGCGCGGCCCGCGTCGGCCTTGCCCCTGCTGGCCTTCATGACGCCACCGACCAGGGCGCCGACGGCGGCGACCTTGCCGTTGCGGACCTTGTCGGCCGCGTCGGCGTTGCTCGCGAGGACCTGGTCGATGATCTCCATCAGCTCGCCCTCGTCGTTCACGATCTGCAGGCCGCGGGCGGCCACCACCTCGTCGGGAGAGCCCTCGCCGTTCAGCACGCCCTCCAGCACCTGGCGGGCCAGCTTGTCGTTCAGCGCTCCCCCGGCGACCATCGCGCACACCCTGGCGATCTGGTCGGGGGTGATGCTCAGCGCGCTCAGCGGGAGCCCGGCCTCGTTGGCACGGCGGGCCAGCTCGCCCATCCACCACTTGCGGGCGTCCGCGGGCGGGGCACCCGCGGCGACCGTCGCCTCGACCAGGGCGATGGCGTCGGCGTTGTGCATCGCCGCCATGTCCAGGTCGGACACGCCCCACTCCTGCTGGAGCCGCTTGCGCCGCGTGCCCGGCAGCTCGGGCAGCCCGGCCTTGAGCTCGGCGACCCACGCCGGGTCGGGGGCGATCGGCACCAGGTCGGGCTCGGGGAAGTAGCGGTAGTCCTGCGCCTCCTCCTTGGACCGTCCCGAGGTGGTGGTGCCGGTGTTCTCGTGGAAGTGGCGGGTCTCCTGGATGATCCGGCCGCCGTCGGCCAGGATCGCGGCCTGGCGCTCGATCTCACCCCGTACGGAACGCTCGACGCTGCGCAGCGAGTTGACGTTCTTGGTCTCGGTGCGGGTGCCCCACTCCGAGGAGCCGCGCGGCATGAGGGAGACGTTCACGTCGAAGCGCATGGAGCCCTCCTCCATGCGGACGTCCGAGACGCCGAGGCCGCGCACCAGCTCGCGCAGCTCGATGCCGTACGCGCGGGCGACCTCGGGGGCGAGCCTGTCGGTCCCCGGGACCGGCTTGGTGACGATCTCCACCAGCGGGATGCCCGCCCGGTTGTAGTCGACGATCGAGTAGTCGGCGCCGTGGATGCGGCCGGTCGCGCCACCCACGTGGGTGGACTTGCCGGTGTCCTCCTCCAGGTGGACGCGCTCGATCTCGATCCTGACGGTCTTGCCGTCGACCTCGACGTCGAGGTAGCCGTCGAAGCAGAGCGGCTCGTCGTACTGGCTGATCTGGTAGTTCTTCGGCATGTCCGGATAGAAGTAGTTCTTCCGGGCGAAGCGGCACCACTCGGCGATGGAGCAGTTGAGCGCCAGGCCGATGCGGATGGTCGCCTCGATCGCGGCGGCGTTCGCCGTCGGCAGCGAGCCGGGCAGCGCCAGGCAGACCGGGCAGACGTGCGTGTTCGGCGGGGCGCCGAACGTGGTCGGGCAGCCGCAGAACATCTTCGACGCCGTGCCCAGCTCGACGTGCGTCTCCAGGCCCAGCACCGGCTCGAAGCGCTCCAGCGCCTCGTCGTACGGCATCAACGTCTCAGCGCTCACTGTCGTTCACCACTCCCTGCTCCATAAAACTGCTTCATAGATAACCAAGTCCCTTCAACGCGTTCCTCGTCTCGGCCACCCAGTTCGCGTAGGCGGGCACCTGGGCCAGAACGGCGAGATCGATGTTGCGTCCTATGTACTCGAAGTAGTCGCGGGCCGGTTTGCCGCGCCGGGGGACGGTCGTGGCCAGCACCCCTGCGGGGTCGGAGATCCTCTCGACGTCGCGGGGCCGCGCCGGCAGCCTGCTGAGGTCGCTGCCCTCCAGTTTCGCCCACGCGGCGGGGTCGGCGAGCAGCCAGCCCTCCGTCTCGCCCAGCCCGATCACCGGCACCAGGTAGTGCGAGTGGTAGCGGACGCCGTCCCTGCGGCGGCGCTCCCGCTCGTCGTCGTGCGTGAAGAGCAGGTGACAGTCGGCCGCGAGCTCCTCCAGCGCGGTGACCATGTGCTCCCGGTCGCAGGAGACGACCTCCGTCGCCTCGACGTCGACGGCGTACGGCGACATCCAGGTGAGCTCGCGCAACTGCCTGGAGATCACGATGCCGAGGAAGCCCTCGTCGGCCTCCCCCTCCGCGATGAGCCCCGGGACCAGCGGGCGGCTGCTCATGCCGCCGCGCCCAGGTATTTGCGGACCTGCCGGGGCGAGACGAACGTGCCGGGCTCGCCGTCCGGCTGGATCGGCTTGGCCACGGTCACCCGCGACACCCGGTCGTTGTCGGGGTCGACGCGGACCGCGGTGTCGAGGAACGTCAGCGCGTCCGGCTCGGTCCGGTAGACCTCCGCGACGACGATCGGGGACTGGCTGGTGAGGATGAGCTGCCGCAGCGGCTCGGGACCCCCCGGCGCGGTGATCCGGCGGCGCACCCGCCGGAGCAGCTCGCCCAGACGGGCCGGATGGACGCCGTTCTCGATCTCCTCCACCAGCAGCGTGCCCGGATGGTCGGGGTCGTGCAGGGCGGCGAGCAGGCCGAGGATCCGCAGGGTGCCGTCGGACAGCAGCGCCGCCGGGACCACCCCCTGGCCGTCGACGAGCAGGTCGAAGGAGCACTCGCCGCGCTCGACGCGCGGCACCAGCCCGACGACGTCGGGGACCACCCCCGCGAGGTCGGCCGCGAGGTCGGCCAGCGCCTCCGTACCGGCCATCCGCCCGAGGACGGCGGCCAGGTTCGAGCCGTCGGCCGCGAGCGGCCCCCGGTTCGCCGAGGGAGCGCGGCGGCGCATCGCCGAGGGTGACGGCGAGTGGCGGCGCCACGACTGGACCGTACGGCGGGGCGTGCCCTCGGGGTCGGGGTCCTCGACCATGAGCTCCAGCAGCTCGTCGGGGATCCGCTGGACGACGTGGCTGACGACCGCGCCGCTGGACCTGGGGATCTTCAGCACCATCTCCGCGCCCACGTCGAACCTGATCGGCACCACGGAGCCGGGCTCCGGGGTGACCAGCGCCTCCACCGAGACGACGAACCCGGGCACCGCCGAGCCGTGGGCGACCCGGTGGAACTGCTCGCCCGGCAGCCCTCGGGCCGCCCCGAGCAGCCCGCCGGAACCCTCGATCTCGGCCGCCACGAAGCCCACGGCGTCGAAGAGGTTCGACTTGCCGCTCGCGTTGGGGCCGACCAGCGCGAGGAAGGGCGGCACATCGAGATCGAAGCTCAAGAAGGACTTGAACCCGTCGATCTCGATCCGAGTGATCATGCCGCCGTTCTCCCTGTCACCTGTCGCCCCCTCGTCCTCGCCCCGAAATCCCGGAAAAGCCCTAGAGCTCCGGGGCTCTGGACAGCAGGTCGCCGCCCCACCGGCTCTGGAGGGCCCTCTCGACCGCGGCGCCGACCCGGTAGCAGCGGTCGTCGCCGAGCACCGGGGCCATGATCTGCAGACCGACCGGCAGGCCGTCCTCGTCGGCCAGGCCGCACGGCACGGAGATGGCCGCGTTGCCCGCCAGGTTGGTCGGGATGGTGCACAGGTCGGCGAGGTACATCGCCATGGGGTCGTCGGCGCGCTCGCCGATCGGGAACGCCGTGGTGGGCGTCGTCGGCGAGATGAGCACGTCCACCTGCTGGAAGGCGGCCTCGAAGTCGCGCGCGATGAGCGTGCGGACCTTCTGCGCCTGCCCGTAGTAGGCGTCGTAGTAACCGCTGGACAGCGCGTACGTGCCCAGGATGATGCGGCGCTTCACCTCGGGACCGAAGCCCCGCGCCCGGGTGAGGGCCATGACCTCCTCGGCGCTGCGCGTGCCGTCGTCGCCGACGCGCAGGCCGTAGCGCATGGCGTCGAAGCGGGCCAGGTTGGAGGAGCACTCCGAGGGGGCGATGAGGTAGTACGCGGGCAGCGCGGTGGTGAACGACGGGCAGGAGACCTCGAAGACCTTCGCGCCCAGCGACTCCAGCAGCTCCACGGACTCGTGGAAGCGCGCGAGCACGCCCGCCTGGTAGCCGTCGCCGCCGAACTCCTTGACCACGCCGATGCGCAGCCCCGCCACGTCGCCGTTGCGGGCGGCCTCGACGACCGAGGGCACCGGGGCGTCGACGGAGGTGGAGTCCATGACGTCGTGCCCGGAGAACGCCTCGTGCAGCAGCGCCGCGTCGAGCACGTTGCGGGCGAACGGGCCAGGGGTGTCGAGCGAGCTGGCGAAGGCGATCAGGCCGTAGCGGGACGAGCCGCCGTAGGTCGGCTTCATGCCCACGATGCCGGTGACGGCGGCGGGCTGGCGGATCGAGCCGCCGGTGTCGGTGCCGGTGGACAGCGGGGCCTCGTACGCGGCGACGGCGGCGGAGGAGCCGCCTGAGGAGCCGCCGGGGATGCGCGACAGGTCCCACGGGTTGTGGGTGACGCCGTACGCCGAGTTCTCGGTGGAGGAGCCCATCGCGAACTCGTCGAGGTTGGTCTTGCCGAGGATCACCAGCCCGGCCTCGCGCAGGCGGCGGGTCACGGTCGCGTCGTAGGGCGGCTTCCAGCCCTCCAGGATCTTCGATCCGGCCGTGGTCGGCATGTCCCTGGTGGTGAAGACGTCCTTGTGCGCGATCGGCACCCCGGCCAGCGGGCCGAGCTCCTCGCCGGCGGCCCTGCGGGCGTCGACGGCGCGCGCCTGCTCCAGGGTCGTCTCGGCGTCGACGTGCAGGAAGGCGTTGACCTTGGGCTCGACGGCGGCCATCCGGTCGAGGTGGGCCTGGGCGACCTCGGCGGCGGAGACCTCGCCGCTCGCGATCAGCGCGCCCAGGTCCGCGGCGGACTTGCGGATGAGGCTCATGCTTCCTCCCCGAGGATGCGCGGGACGCGGAAGCGGCCGTCCTCGACCGCCGGGGCGCCGGACAGCGCCTCTTCCGGGGTCAGGCTGGGTCGTACCTCGTCGGGGCGGTAGACGTTGGTGAGCGGGAGGGCGTGCGAGGAGGGCGGGATGTCGTCGGCCGCCACCTCGGCGACGCGGGCGACCGCACCGATGATCACATCGAGCTGGGCGGCGAAGTGGTCGAGCTCCTCGTCGGCCAGCGCCAGCCGGGACAGCCGGGCGAGGTGAGCGACCTCGTCGCGGGTTATGGCGGACATGAGTCGTTGAACCCGTTTCGTGGAATGGCAATTGGACACTGTCATCCTATGGCTCGCGACCTGAGGGTCCCGACTCATTAACACTGCCGCAACCAAGCGAAGATCTATCGCTCCCGGCGGTCAGACCGCCTCCGGCCCGCCGAACCCGGCGGAAGCGGCTCCGGATCTTCCCGGCCCTGGAGTCCGAAGGAGATCGCGGGCCTCACCGCGACCACCGAAGCGCACAGGAGCGTGCCTCTTGGAAGCACACTTCTGTGTTCACTGGAGATACTATCGCTGGCGATAGTATCTCCAGCAGTAGTATCGCCAATGGAAGTATCAGGGGAAGCGTGGGCGAGTTCATCGGCAGGGAGCACGAGCTGACGGTTCTCGGGTCCCTGCTCGACCGCGTCCGGGCGGAGGCGGCGACCGGACGTCCCGGGCAGTGCGTGCTGATCCGGGGACGCAGGCGCATCGGCAAGTCGGCCCTGGCCGAGGAGTTCATCGGCCGCAGCGGCCTGCCGTCGCTCTTCTACACCTCGGCGCGGGCGGACGCCCGGAGCGAGCTCCACCAGTTCACGGCGGATGTCGCGATGTCGGACCTGCCGGGCCGGGACGCGTTCTCCGAGGCGGCGCCCGGCACCTGGAACGGAGCGTTGCGGCTGCTGGCGGAAGCGCTTCCCGATGACAGCCCGTCCATCGTCGTGATCGACGAGGTCCCCTATCTCATGGACCGCGTCGACGCCTTCGAGGGACTGCTCCAGCGCGCCTGGGACCGGTTCCTCAGCCGCAAGCCGGTTCTGCTGATCCTCATCGGATCCGACCTGTCCATGATGGAGGCGCTGAACAGCTACGAGCGGCCCTTCCACCAGCGCGGCACCGAGATGATCGTCGGGCCGCTCAACCCCCGCGAGATCCAGCGGATGCTCCGCCTCACGGCCGCCGACGCGTTCGACGCGGCCCTCGTCACCGGCGGGCTCCCGCTCGTCTGCGGGGAGTGGCCTCGCGGGGCCTCGCTCCGGGAATACCTGCACGCCGCGCTGACGAACCCGGTCTCGGCCCTCCTGGTGTCCGCCGAGCGCTCCCTCGCGGCCGAGTTCCCCTCCGGCGCCCAGGCGAGCGAGGTGCTGCGGGCCATCGGCAGCGGCGAGCGCACGTTCACCAACATCGCCAGAAGCGCGGGCGGGATCTCGCACAGCACCCTCTCCAGGGCCGCCGAGCTTCTGGCCTCCAAAGGGATCGTGACCGGTGAGCTGCCGCTGTCCACCCGCCCCTCCAAGGAGCGCCGATACCGCGTGACCGACGCCTACCTGCGTTTCTGGCTCCACTTCGTCCGGCCGCACATGCCCGAGATCGAGCGTCGCAGGGGTGACCTGACCATGCGTCGGGTCGCCGCGCAGTGGAGCACCTGGCGAGGCCGGGCCGTGGAGCCCCTCGTCCGCGAGTCACTGGCCCGGCTGCTCCCCGACGGCAGGCTGCCGGAGGCACCCGCGATCGGCTCCCACTGGACCAGGAGCAACGACGTGGAGATCGACATCGTGGGCGCGGACAGGGGACCGATCGCCCGGCGGCTGTGCTTCCTGGGGTCGATCAAGTGGCTGGAGAACGCCTCTTTCGACGACCGCGACCTCGCCGCGCTGGCCAGGCACCGAGCGGCCCTGACGGACGACCTGATCCCGCTCGTCGCGGTCTCGCGCGGCGGGGTCTCCTGCTCCGGCCTCACCGCCGCGTACGGCCCCGACGACCTCATCCGGGCGTGGAACTAGCGGGTGCCGCCGCCCAAGGGCGTCCGGGGGCGTGAACGTGTCCGGACGCCCCGGAGTCCGGGGCGGGGCTAGGCCCGCTGAGGGTCGAGGATCTCGGTGCGGCGCAGGAAGCCGAGGTCGTGCGTGGCGAGGGCCCGATGCTTGCGCAACCACACGGTCGCGTCGGCGGCGGACATGGGTTCGGCGAACAGCCAGCCCTGGCCCAGGTCGCAGCCCATCTCGGCCAGCCGTTTGGCCACCTCCGCCGACTCGACGCCCTCGGCGACCGAGCGCAGGCCGAGGGAGCGGACCAGGTCGACGATGGAGCGGACGATCCGCTCGTCGTCCTTGGACTCGCCCATGCGGCGGACGAACGAGGAGTCGATCTTGACCTCGGCGACCGGCAGGCGCTGCAGGCGGACCAGCGAGGAGTAGCCGGTGCCGAAGTCGTCCAGCGCGAGCGGCACCCCCAGCGCGGTCAGGGCCCGGACGGCGCCGTCGGTGTAGGCCTGGTCGGTCATCAGGATGCGCTCGGTGACCTCCAGCTGGATCGCCTTGGGAGGCAGCCGGTAGCGCGCCAGGCCCTCCCCCAGCTGGTCGGAGAGGGCGCAGTCGAGGAGGTCGCGGGCCGAGACGTTGACGGAGATCTGCTCGTGCAGGCCGGTGTGCCACCAGTGGGCGGCCTGCTCCAGCGCGGCGTCGATGACGTATCCGGTGAGGTGGCGCATCAGGTACGACTGCTCGGCCATCGGCACGAACTCGGCGGGAGGGATCATTCCCCGCTCCGGGTGGCGCCAGCGCAGCAGCGCCTCCACCCCCCGCACCTGCCCCCCGGCCAGGTCGAGCTTGGGCTGGTAGTGCAGCCGCAGCTCGGAGCGGTCGATGGCCCTGCGCAGGTCGCCGAGGAGGTTGATCCGCTCGGGACTGTTGCGGTCCTTGTCCGCGGTGTAGATCTCGACCCCGGTCCTGCCCTCCTTCGCGAGGTACATCGCCACATCGGAGCGTTGCAGGAGCATCTCGAAGTCGGGCGCGTGGTCGGGGTAGATCGCGATGCCGAACGAGGCGTCCAGGTCGAAGCTCATGCCCTCCAGCCGGACCGGCTCGGTGATCGCCACCCGCAGGCGCGCCGCCACCTCCCTGGCCGCCGCCGCGTCCCTGACCGAGGGCAGCAGGACGGCGAACTCGTCGCCGCCGAGCCTGGCCACCACGTCGCCGGGACGGACGCTGTGGGTGAGGCGGTGCGCGACCAGTTGCAGGAGCCGGTCGCCGACCGGGTGCCCGAGGGTGTCGTTGATCTCCTTGAACCGGTCGAGGTCGAGCAGGAACAGGCCGACCCGCTCGCCGTCGCGCGCCTCCGCGAGCGCCTCCTCCGTGCTGAGCACGAGCATCTTTCGGTTGGGCAGCCCGGTCAGCACGTCGTGCGTCGCCTGGTGGTCGCGGCGCACCGACATGGTGGCGGTGAAGTAAACCGCCACCATCGGCGCCAGGAAGAGCGGCACCAGGGCCGGCGAGTGGTTCATCACCACCACGACGAGCGGGGCCAGGCCGAGCAGCCCGGCGTAGACGAGGCTCTGGTGGCCGACCGTGGTCCTGATCACCCGGCGGATCGACCTGCGCTCGTGCAGCGCCACCGCGCCGGAGACCAGCAGGGCCCGGACCACGAAGTAGGCGAGCCCGGCCAGCCCGATCGCGAGCAGGTCGGAGCCGTCGGGCACCCAGGAGGCCATCGTGACGGAACGGTCGCCGAACAGTCCGAGCACCAGTCCGGCCGCGCCGCAGGCCATCGTCACCTGAGCGATGTTGAACATGACCCGGTGGCTCGCCTTGCGGGTGACGGCCCCGTTGACGACCATGGCGACCGCCTGCAGCAGCACGGCGACCGGCAGGCCGTAGTGGAGCAGCGCGGCGAAGGTGAACATGGTCGAGGGGTAGGTGCCGCCCACCGTCATCGACGACGAGAGGACCACCGGCCGCAGCTCGCCCAGCACGACGAGGGCCGCGAGCATCCAGAACAGCGGGCTGCGGACGAGCTCCGCGGCCTCGGCCACGTCCATGCCCAGCAGGGACACGACGAGGGCGGTGAACCCGATCGTGATGACGGCGGCGAGGTAGGCCCACAGGGGCGTTCCCGGTCGCGGTCCGGTGTCGCGGGTGTCGGTTGGGTCGGCCATGAGTAACAAAACCCCCATTAGTTCATTATGGGAGAGTACGGCCTACGGGCCACTTCGCGAAACCGATTGCGCACGTTCCGTCACTAGTAATTCGCACGTTTTTAAGACACAACGCTTCGAGGCACCGGCGGGACGGCCCCTACTCCTCGGGGGTCACCGTCACCTCCGACGCCGCCTCGGGCCCCTCGGTCAGCAGAACCCGCAGGCCCGCCTCGTCGAGGATCGGCACGCCGAGCTTGACCGCCTTGTCGAACTTGGAACCGGCGTTCTCCCCCACCACCACGAAGGAGGTCTTCTTCGACACCGACGCCGAGACCTTGCCGCCCCGGCCGGCCAGGGCCTCGCCCGCCTCGTCGCGGGTGAAGTCGGCGAGCGTGCCGGTCACCACGAACGTGAGACCGGCGAGGGTCTGCGGGAGCTGCTCGGCCGGAGGGTCGTCGACCATCCGGACCCCGGCGGCCGCCCACCGGTCGACGATCTCCCGGTGCCAGTCGACCGTGAACCAGTCGTGGATCGCCGCGGCCACCCGCGGGCCGACGCCCTCGACGGCGGCGAGCTCCTCCTCGGAGGCCTCCGCGATCGCGGGGATCGAGCGGAACTCGTCGGCGATCGCCTGGGCCGTCGGGGGGCCGACGTGCCGGATGGAGAGCGCGACGAGCACCCGCCAGACCGGCTGGTCCTTGGCCTTCTCCAGCTGCTCCAGCATCTTCTCGGCGTTCTTGCTCGGCTCGCCGCTCTGGTTGGCGAAGAAGGTGACGACCTTCCGCTCGCCGCTCTCCGGATCGGTCTTGGGCAGGCCGGTGTCGGGGTCGCGGACCACCGACCTGATCGGCAGCAGCTGCTCCATCGTGAGGTCGAACAGGTCCGCCTCGGTGCGGACCGGCGGCTCCTGCGGCGGCAGCGGCTGGGTCAGCGCGGTGGCCGCCACGTAGCCCAGCCCCTCGATGTCGAACGCCCTGCGCCCGGCCGCGAAGAAGATGCGCTCGCGCAGCTGGGCGGGACACGCCCTGGTGTTGGGGCAGCGCAGGTCGGCGTCGCCCTCCTTCTCGTACGCCAGCCCGGTGTCGCACTCCGGGCAGCGCTCCGGCATCACGAACTCGCGCTCGCTCCCGTCGCGCAGGTCGACGACCGGGCCGACGATCTCGGGGATGACGTCGCCCGCCTTGCGCAGCACCACGGTGTCGCCGATCAGCACGCCCTTGCGCGCCACCTCGGAGGCGTTGTGCAGGGTCGCCCGCTCGACCGTGGAGCCCGCCACGACGATCGGCTCCATCACGCCGTACGGGGTGACCCGGCCGGTGCGGCCCACCGCGACCTGGATGTCGTGGAGCTTGGTGTTGACCTCCTCCGGGGGGTATTTGTAGGCGATCGCCCAGCGCGGGGCCCGGCTGGTGGAGCCCAGGTTGTTCTGCAGCTCGATGCGGTCGACCTTGACCACGACGCCGTCGATCTCGTAGGCCGGGTCGTGGCGGTGCTCGCGGTAGAACTCGATGAAGGCGTTGATGTCGTCGAGGCCGTCGACGACCCTGTAGAGGTCGCTGACCGGCAGGCCGAACCCCTTCAGCCGCTCGTAGACCTCCGACTGGGCGCGGGGCGCGGTGGCGCCCTCCCACTTCCCGACCCCGTGAACGATCATGTAGAGGGGCCGCTGGGCGGTGACGCGCGGGTCCTTCTGCCGCAGGGAGCCAGCGGCGGAGTTGCGCGGGTTGGCGAACGGCGCCTTGCCCCCCTCGACCAGCTGCTCGTTGAGCTTCTCGAACTCCTCGACGGGGATGTAGACCTCGCCCCTGACCTCCACCACGTCGGGCACGTCGTCGCCGGTCAGGCGGTGCGGGACGTTGGCGATCGTGCGGACGTTGGCCGTCACGTCGTCGCCGACGCGGCCGTCGCCCCTGGTCGCGCCCCTGGTCAGGCGGCCCTTCTCGTAGAGCAGCGCGATCGCGAGGCCGTCGATCTTCAGCTCGCACAGGTAGGGGGCGGGGTCGCGCTCGGCCAGCCGCTCGGCCCTCGCCTGCCAGGAGGTGAGGTCGTCGGCGTTGAAGGCGTTGTCGAGGCTCTCCATCCGCTGCAGGTGCTTGACCGGGGTGAAGTCGCTGGAGATCGGCGCGCCGATCTTCTGGGTGGGCGAGTCGGGCGTGCGGAGGGTCGGGCTCTCCTCCTCCAGCTCGCGCAGCTCGCGCATCCACCCGTCGTACTGGGCGTCGCTCACGGTGGGCGAGTCGAGCACGTGGTAACGCCAGTTGGCCTCCTCGACCAGCTCGCTCAGCTCCGCGTGCCGCTCCAGCGCCGCCACCGGCACACCCTCGACCTCAGCGCCCATCGCCCGCTTCTCCCATCGTCGTCGCCCAGGACAAACGTATCTTCGGGCACCGACATTCTGACCCCGCCATTGCCCCGAGTTGGACAAGCCTCGCCGCTCCCGTACGACACCGGCCGGGCGCGGTCACGGGCGGCACGCGGGAGCCGTACGGAAGCCGGTACGGCTCCCGTACGGATCACTCGCCGGGGCCGTCCTGCAGGACGCGGGCGGCCTTGCGGCAGGTGGCCAGGGCCGTCCTGGCGTAGGCGGGCGAGGCCCCGGCCAGGCCGCAGGCGGGGGTGAGCACGACCTGCGAGGCGAGGGTCGAGACGGGGAAGCCGAGGCGGCGCCAGAGCTCGACGGCGGGCCCGGCGACCACGTCGACGTCGGGGAGCCTGGCGTCCACGCCCGGCACGACCCCGAGGAACAGCGCGGTGCCCGCCTCGACGGTCTCGCCGATCGCGTCCTCGTCGCGTCTCCTCATGAGGTGGGCGTCCAGCGAGACGGCCCCCACGCCCGCCGTGCGCAGCACCCCGAAGGGCACGCCGGGGGCGCAGCAGTGCACGACCGTGAACGTCTCCTCGGGGAGCACCGCGCCGAGCCGGTCGGCGACGATCTGGCGGTCGACGGCGGCCAGCCGCCCGAAGCCCGAGGCCGTCGGCACCGTGCCCGTGAGGACGCCGGGCAGCCCCGGCTCGTCGATCTGGACCACGATCTCCGTGGCGCCGGGCACCCTGCGGCGCACGTCGGCGACGTGCGCGGCGAGCCCCTCGGTCAGGGAGTCGACCAGGTCGCGCACCGCGCCCGGGTCGGCGAGCGTCTTGTCGCCGTACCGGAGCTCGATCGCCCCCGCCATCGTCCACGGCCCGCACACCTGGATCTTGAAGGGCCCCTCGTACCCCTGGGCCACCTCCTCCAGCCCGTCGAGGTCGCGGACGAGATGGTCGCGGGCGCGCTTGAAGTCGCGGCCCGGCCTGTCGGCGAACCGCCAGCCCGACGGCTGCACCTCGACGGGCAGCTCCAGCAGGAGCGACGCGGTGCGCCCGATCATGTCGGCGCCGACACCGCGGGCGGGCAGCTCGGGCAGGTACGGCAGCGCGGGCGACTCGCCGAAGGCGACCCTGACCGCCTCCGCGTGGTCCTCTCCCGGGTGCGACCCGATGCCGGTCGCGGTCGCCTCGCCCCATGGGTACTGGCTCAAGCCTGCTCCTGGTCTCGCATCGGTTCGCATCGGTTCACGGTGTTTCGCATGAGTTCGAATGAGTTCGTGTGAGTCCGCGTCGGGACGTGGGCGGGATCCGCCGGTGCCTGCCCGGCTCGCCCGCCCACGCCAGCTTACGACCGCCGGGTCGCGCCTCCGGCCGGGAGAATCCCGTCGCGCCGTGACGGCACGCGATCAGGCTGAGTAGGGTGCTGCCCGGTATTCACCCGTTTCTGGGGTCTTCTCGCCCCGGAGGCGTCTCGGCATGGGGGCCGTTTCGCCCGGGGGCCGTTTTTCTGGGTCGTTCTGGATCGTTCTGGGGGCGTTTCGTGATCGGTCGGATGCTCGTCACGGTGCTGGTGCTGGCGGCGGTCGCGGCCCCACCGGCCGTGGCCGAGGCTGAAGTGGGCGCGGCGGAAGTGCGCGCGGCGGAAGTCGGAGCGGCGGCGCGGGCCGGGACCGCCGGAGCCGTCTCGGCGGCGAGGGCGGAGACCTCGGTGGTGGAGGCGGGCACCGCGGGGACGGCCGCCGCGCCGGTCAGGTGCAATCCCGGGCGCGGTACGACCAGCATCGGGGAGTCCTGGGCCCAGCGGCGGCTCAGCCTCCCCGAGGTGTGGGAGCTGACCAAGGGCGCCGGGGTGACCGTCGCGGTCGTCGACAGCGGGGTGGACTCCAGACATCCCCAGCTGAGGCGAACCCGGTCGATCGACCTCACCGCCACCGGGGCCCGCGACTGCCTCGGCCACGGTACGGCGGTGGCGGGCATCATCGCGGCGGCCGAGATGAAGGGGGTGCCCTTCACCGGGGTCGCGCCGCAGGCGAAGCTGCTCTCCATCAAGCAGACCTCGGACGGCACCGGCGACGTGGCCCGGCTCGCCCTGGCCATCGTGCGGGCCGCCGAGCTGGGCGCCGACGTGATCAACGTGTCGGTCGAGGCGCGCGACCAGGCCGACCTGCGCAACGCCGTCACCTACGCCCTCGCCATGGACGCGGTCGTGGTGGCGGCGGCCGGCAACGTGCAGAAGGAGGACGGCACCCCGGGGCCCGCCTACCCGGCCGCCTACGAGGGGGTCCTCTCGGTCGGGGCCGCCGGTCCCGACGGGGCGAGGGCCGACTCCTCCAACGCCGTCACCCCCGTCTCCGTCCTCGCCCCCGGCAAGGGCGTCACGAGCACCTGGGCCGGGCGGGCCTACCGGGAGGACCTGGAGGGCACCAGCTTCGCCGCGCCGTACGTGGCCGGGGTGGTCGCGCTGGTCCGCGCCCGCCACCCGGAGCTGGACAACGTGCGGGTACGGCGGCGCGTCGAGCTGACCGCCAACGGCGGCGCGGGGGCGGGCACCGGGGCGGGAATGGTCAACCCGCTGCTGGCGGTCTCGGCGATCCTGCCGTCCGAGCAGGTGGCGCTCGCGCCGCGCCAGGCGGCCCCGCTGCCGGGGAACGCGGTGCGGCCGGCGCCTCCGGAGGATTCCCGGGCCATCTCGATCTCGCTCTGGGTCGCGCTGGGGTCGCTCGCCGTGGGCGTCCTGGTCACCGTGGCGGGCATCGCCGTCCCGATGGGGCGCCGGAGGGGCTGGCGACCCGGCTCCGTCGAGAACCAAACATGACAAACGTATTAAAAACACGATCTAGTGCGTCAAATTTGGTTGGATGGTGCCCGAATAGCTTAAAGCGGCTTTATTGACAGCTGTGCTGGAAGGAATGCAATGGGGTATTTGCACCCATTACTGCCTGAAGATCCCAAGCGTATCGGCGTACACGTCCTGGTCGGCCGGCTCGACCCGGATCCAGGACACGCCGTCTACCTGGGACATCTTCCCGACGACGACACAATCCGCGTCATCCGCCTCCTCGCCGCCGAGCCGGAGGCCCCCGACCCCCGGGTGCGGGAGCGGATCACGAACGAGCTGCACGCCGCCAAGCGCGCGTCCGGGGCGCACACCGCCAGGCTGCTGGAGGTCGGCTGGTTCGACGACCGCCCGTACGTGGTCCGCGAGCACGTCGAGGGACCCACGCTGCGGCAGGCGGTGGCCGAGGACGGGCCGCTCACCGGTGACGCGCTGGAGCGGTTCGCGGCCGGCACGCTCACCGCGCTGACCGCCCTGCACCTGTCCGGCCTCGCCCACGGGTCGCTCACCCCCGACACCGTGCTGCTCGGCCCGGACGGTCCCCGCGTCTTCGACGTCGGGCTCGACCCCGTCACGGGCGAGCGGGAGCCGGACTACCGCGCTCCCGAGCACATCCGCGAGGAGGCCGCCGCCGCTCCCTCGGCGCCGGAGGCGAGCAGGCCCGCGGACCTCTTCGCCTGGGCGGCCACGGTCGTGTACGCCGCGACCGGGCGACCGCCCTTCGGCGGCCGGCCGGAGCGGGTGCTGGAAGGCCCCGCGGACCTGACCGGCCTGCCCGCGGAGCTCCGGCCCGTCGTCGTCTCCTGCCTGGACAGGCGACCGCAGGAGCGCCCGGACACCAAGACCGCCATGCTGCGCCTGCTCGGCGAGCCCGAGGCGCCGGACGCGCCGGCTCCCCTCCCCGGCGTCGCCTCCGAGCCGGCGCTCCCTCCTCTTCCCGGCCTCGTCTCCGGCACCGTCTCGGGTGCCGGAACGGAGATCGGAAACGGTGACGGCGCGGGGGCGCGGCCGGGTACGGACATCACGGGGGCCACGCGCGGGGACGACTCCCCGCCGGACGAGAACATCCCCGGTGCCGCCGTACCACGCCAGGCGGAGCCCGCGACGTCGGTCTGGGGAGCTCCGCAGCTTCCCCAAGGCGCGTCTCCCGCTCCCGGAGCCCCGGACCCGGCGCCTGCGAAGGCCGCGGGGAACCGTACGAGGGCGGGCGGCTTCTCGATGGCGCTGGCCGCCTGTGTCGGCGTGATCGTCCTGCTCTCCGGGCTGGGCCTGTGGGCCGCCGGGCGGTACACCGCCCTGAGCGAGCTGGAGCGGGCCTCCGCCGACGGCGCGATACCCGAGGTGTCGCTCGGGCTGGCGGACCAGTCACGGGACGAGCCGCAGGGACAGGACCCGGTGCAGAACACCGGGGACGACCCCGCGGGCAAGGTGACGGTGCCCTGGGGGACGACGCCCGACCCCCGGGTCGCGGAGGTGGGGCCGCTGCAGCTGCCCAGCGACGCCCCCACGGGCCTGCCCCAGGTCCCGACCATCGGCGCGTACACCAATCCTCCGGTGCCGGTGCCGACGGCGCCGCTCACCACGGTCCCGACCGCGCCGGTGGCGCCGACGCCCACGTCCGGGGCGCCCTCCGCCGACGCGTCGTCCACGACGGCGGTCCAGCCGACGCCGACGCCGAGCCCGTCCCTGACGGTCGAGCCGGAACAGCCTCCGACCGGGACGCCGACCCCGATCCCGAGCCCCACCCCCACCCCGGCCCCGCCGGGCACCCCGGGGCCCACCCCGACGCCGACCCCGACGCCGACGTCGCCCCAGGGAACCCCGGGCCTGACCCCCACTCCCACGCCCACCCCGACACCCACCCCGACGCCGACGCCGACCCTGGCCAGGCCGTCCTTCAAGCCCTCGCACGCCGCCAGGCCCTCGCAGTCCGGCAGGCCCTGGCGGACGACCAAGCCCTGGCGGACGACCAAGCCGACGGTGCGGCCGAGCTCGCCCACCACCGCGAGGCCGCCGTCGTCCCCGCCGGAGCAGCGCGCCAACCCGTACACCGCGGAGAAGGTCTGCGGGCTGAACTACTCGGTGCAGCGGCAGGTCCCGTTCAAGGGCGGGACGGTCTACCAGCTCTTCAACGGCGTCACGAGGAACACCTGCGCGGTCGCCCTGAAGAACACGGACGTGGGCGTCGCGTCCCCGCTCTGGGTGACCCTTGAGGTTCAGGGCGGCGCGACCAAGAGCGACCGCGGCGGCTACGAGTACTACGCGGGCCCGGTCGTCCTTCCCGCCCAGGGCAGGTGCGTGCGCCTCAACGGCGGCGGCCCCGCCGGTTCCTCCGCTCTCGACTGGGGGAACTGCGGGTAATGCGCGGCGAGCGGGAGAGCGTGCCGGGCGTGTCCGGCGGGCCGTACTCACCGACCGGCGATCCGGAGACGGACCGGCTCCTCACGGTGATCGAGGGGCAGACGACCCGGATGGAGGAGGTCGGGCGGAGCCTGGCCGAGGCCAGGGGGCGCGGTGAGGCGGCCGGTGGCCACGTGTCGGTGGAGGTGCTGGCCAGCGGCGCGCTGGCGGCCCTGCGCATCGACCCGCGCGCCCTCCGCCTGGGCTCCGAGGCCCTCGCGGAGGCGATCCTGGCGGCCTCGCGCGAGGCCACCAGGGACGCGGCCGAGCAGACCGGCACGCTGCTGAACTCACTCCTGGAAGACCCCTTCGGGGACTGACCCCGCGTGCGGGACCCGGCCCCGGGCGAAGACCCGGGGCCGGGCGAAGACCCGGGGCCGGGCGAAGACCCGGGGCCGGGCGAAGACCCGGGGCCGGGCGAAGACCCGGGGCCGGGCCTGCGGAGATACGGGCCAGCCTTCCGGAGGACCTTCCAGAAGACCACCCAGAAGCCGGCCTTCCAGGACGGGAAGTGCGCGTCCCCGCCGAAGGCCCGGCCCGAGGACGGCGTCCTCGGGCCGGACTCCCGGTGACACCCCCGGCTCGGAGCCGGTGGCTTCACCCGAGGAGCGTGACCCGTCCAGGCAGGTGACCCGTCCGAGCAGGTGACCCGTTCAGGCAGGTGACCCGTTCAGGCAGGTGACCCGTTCAGGCGGGTGACCCGTTCAGGCGGGTGGCTTGGCCGTGCGGGAGCCGTGCACGATGAGCTTGGAGATCCACTGCTCCCAGGTGGGGAGGGCGGGATCTCCCTGGAGCGCGTTGTCCGTCACGGTGTACGTCCCCGAGCCGACCAGCCGGGACATCAGGTTGCCCGCCGCGTCGCCCGGGAACGCCTTGCCCCAGGGGCCGATCTTGGTCAGGTCGAAGGCCGCGTTGAAGGCCATGTTGCTGGCGAAGCCCCGGCCGAACTGCTTGAAGTTCTCGCCCGTGCCGGTGACGTCGTTGCCGGTGAGGTCCTTCTTGACCCCGGCGAGCTCGAAGATGCTCCACTGGAGCACCTGCTGGCCGCCCGCGTAGGCCACGCTGTCGCCCAGGTAGTAGAACGAGTTGTAGATGATCTTCTCGACGCTGATCTTGAAGAGCTTCATCTGCAGGATCGCGCGGCCCTTGAGGAACCTGTCCATGATCTGCTTCTGCACGGCCGCCCCGATGCCCGCGGTGGCCCAGCCCCAGGCCACCGTGTAGACCATGTTCACCCAGGCCTGGATCGCGAGCACGATCAGCACGTACCGGGTGATCTCCACGGCGCGGGCGTAGTCGCGGCAGGCCGTGGCGACGGCGCGGCAGAACTTGGCGACCTCGCCGGGATAGGGACGGAACTTGCCCGTCCACAGCGTGCGGAACTCCTGCACGGCCGCGCCCGCGTTGTTCTTCCAGACCTGCTCGGCGACACCGTTCGCGTCGGCGCCGGTGCGTTCGATGGTGTCGGCGAGGCCGTCCCAGATGTCCGCCGCCGAACGCAGCTTGTCCGGGTCGCCCTCCGGCCAGCCCACGCCGAGCATGGACGTGACGAACGCGGCGCCGCCGATGGAACCGGCCCCCATCGCGGTCTTGACCGGGTTCGCCTTGGCGAACGCGCCCACCGCCGCCAGCGGGTTGCTCATTCGAGCTCGGCCTTGCCGCTGGGAACGACGATCTTGGGGCCGACGACCGCCTTGACCATCTCCCCGACCGTGGCCCAGTTGGCCCCGGTGACGTTGTCGCCGACCAGGCCCAGGTTGTCGCCGATCTTGCGATAGCCGTCCCTGATGCCCTCGACGTGGGCCTTGGCCTCGTCCCTGGCGGCGAGGTAGCCCGTGCCGCCCGAGGCGCCCGCGAACCTCTGGCCGGTCTCGTCGCCGCCCCAGAAGGCTCCCAGGCCGTCGAGGTCGGCCATGGCCTTGGCGAAGGCCCTGGCGAGCTCGTCGCTCTCGGTGTGGAAGTCTTCCTTGCGTTTTTTCAGATCGGCCGGACTGATGTCCGTCGGCTCCGGAGGAAATGACAAGAGAGCCCCCTGAACGTCACACACGTTGAGGGAGTGAAACTAGTCATTCATTGTTACAAGAGACGCCCTTTTCTGTTGCTTCCCGTTCACCTCTCCGGATCGGGCTGGGGAACGAACGCGGTCTGGACAAGGCGCACGCCGTTCCTCCGGTCGGAGAGATAGGCGCGTCCCGGCGGCAGCGCGTGCGGGCGCACCCCGAACAGCACGCCCTCGTCCTTGTGGCCCGACATCATGACGGCCGGGGTCGCCATGTCCTTGAGCCGCTGGAGCACCGGGTCGAACATGGCCCGTCCCGCGCCGCCCATCGCGCGGGCCAGCACCAGGTGCAGGCCGATGTCGCGGGCCTGCGGCAGCAGGTCGAGCAGCGCCCCGAGCGGGTTGGCGCCCGAGGCCACCACGTCGTAGTCGTCGACCACGATGTAGATGTCCGCCCCCTTCCACCAGCCGCGCGACCGCAGCTCCTCGGGGGAGAGGTTCGCCGGGGGGAGCCGCTGGATGAGCGACTCCCTGATCTCGGCGATGAACTCGGTGGCGGCGGTCGAGGAGGCCGCGTACCCGATGCGGTGCTCGGTGTAGGCGGCGTCCAGCAGCGAGCGGCGGTAGTCGATGACGACGAGGCGGGCCTTCGAGGGCTCGTGGCGGGCCACGATCCCCTCGGCCACCAGGCGCAGCAGGTTGGACTTGCCGCTCTCGTTGTCGCCGATGACGACCAGGTGGGGGTCGGCGTCGAAGTCGGCGAGCACCGGGGAGAGTGTGCTCTCGTCGATGCCCAGCGGGATGCGCGCGCCGGTCTCCTCGGGTCCCGGCAGGCTCTCCGGCGCGAGTACGGCGGGCAGCAGCCGCACCCTGGGCGCGGGCGGGCCCTGCCAGGCGGCGGCGACGGACTCGACCATCGCCCGGGTCGCGACGGGCAGGTCGTCGATCTGGTCGCCGCCGTCGACGCGGGGCAGCGCGCTCAGGAAGTGCAGGCCGTCGCGGGTCAGGCCGCGTCCCGGCACGCCCTCGGGAACCGCCATCGCGGTCCTGCGGTTCACCTCGGACTCGTAGGCGTCGCCCAGCCTCAGCTCCACCCGGGAGCCGAACAGGTCGCGGATGGACGGCCGGAACTCCGACCACTTGTTGGTCGCCGCGACCACGTGGATGCCGTAGCTCAGGCCACGGGCGGCCAGCTCGGTGATCGTGGGCTCCAGCGACTCGTACTCCTGGCGGACCGTGAGCCAGCCGTCGACCACGAGGAAGACGTCCCCGAAGCCGCCCGGGTCCACGGTCCCGGCGGCGATCTGGCGCCGGTAGGTGGTGATCGAGTCGATGCCCCGCTCGGCGAACTCGCGCTCCCGCCGCGCGAGCAGCGCGGTGACCTCCGCGACGGTACGGCGGACCCGGTCGGCGTCCAGCCGGTTGGCCACCCCGCCGACGTGCGGCAGGCCCTCCAGCGAGGCGAGGGCGCCGCCGCCGAAGTCCAGGCAGTAGAACTGCACCTCGGCGGGGGTGTGGGTGAGGGCGAGACCGGCGACCAGCGTGCGCAGCACGGTGCTCTTGCCGCTCTGCGGGCCCCCGGCCACGGCCAGGTGCCCGGCGGCGCCCGACAGGTCGACCCAGTACGGGTCGCGCCGCTGCTCGAAGGGACGGTCGACGACGCCGAGCAGCGCGTGCAGCCCCCCGCGTCCCTGCCAGTGCGCGGTCGTCAGCCCCTGGTCCGGGATGACGGACAGGGGCGGGAGGATCTGGTCCAGCGAGGGCGGCTCGGCCAGCGGCGGCAGCCAGATCCGGTGCGCGGGCGGCCCCTGCCCGCCCAGCCTGCGGACCACGACGTCGAGCAGCGTGTCGCGCCCCGCGCCGACGGCCGCCTCGGGTTCCTCCTCGGGCTCGGCCTGCACGGGAGACGCGATGTAGGCGGGGCCGTACGGGACGATCCGCCGCCCCTCCGCGCGCTCGCGCCGCACGACCCGCCGCTCGGGGGTGTAGGGCCCGGAGACGTACGCGGCCTTGAAGCGGACCATCCCGGTGGTGTCGAACTTCAGGAAGGCGTTGCCCGGCGCCGAGGGCAGCTCGTAGGCGTCGGTCACGCCGAGCACCACCCGGCTCTCCATCGCCGAGAAGGTCCGCAGGCCGATCCGGTACGACAGGTGGGTGTCCAGGCCGCGCAGCCTGCCCTCCTCCAGCCGCTGCGAGGCCAATAGCAGGTGCACCCCCAGGGACCTGCCGAGGCGGCCGATCATCACGAAGAGCTCGATGAACTCGGGCTTGGCCGAGAGCAGCTCGCTGAACTCGTCCAGCACCACGAAGAGGGTGGGCATCGGGCGCAGGTCGGCCCCCTGCTCCCTGGCCTGCTCGTAGTCGCGCAGCGAGGCGTAGTTCCCGGCGGCGCGGAGCAGCTCCTGGCGCCGTACCATCTCGCCGTGCAGGGCGGCGTGCATGCGGTCGACCAGCGGCAGCTCGTCGGCGAGGTTGGTGATGACGGCCGCGACGTGCGGCAGCGAGTCCATGCCCAGGAAGGTCGCGCCGCCCTTGAAGTCGACGAGCACGAAGTTCAGGACCTCCGACGAGTGCGCGACGGCGAGCCCGAGCACCAGCGTGCGCAGCAGCTCGCTCTTGCCGGAGCCGGTGGCGCCGATGACGAGGCCGTGCGGGCCCATGCCGCCCTGCGCGGACTCCTTGATGTCCAGTTCGACCGGGCGCCCGTCGGTACCGACGCCGATCGGCACCCGCAGCCGGTTGCGCGGCGCCCGGGGACGCCAGAGCAGCGCCGGGTCCAGCCCCGCCGCGTCGCCGAGCCCCAGCAGCTCGGCCAGCGTGGTGTCGGCGGCGAGCGCGTCGCCGCCCCCCGCCCCGGCCGGTGAGCCGCGCAGCGGGGCCAGCCGCCTGGCGAGCCCGTCGGCCTGCAGGTACGAGAACCGGTCGGGCCTGCCGAGCGGCGTGACGATCTCCTTGCCCGCCTGGTCCGTGGTGACCCGGCTGAACAGGTCCTCGGTGACGCGCAGCCTGAGCATCGTCTTCTCCCCCGCCGGGGTGGTGGTCCCGTCGAGGTCGATGAGGGTGACCCCCTCGATCGCGTCCGCGCCCAGCGGGGAGTCCTGCGGGACGTGCCCGCCGTCGATGATCACGATGTGGTACGGGAGCGCCTCGGCGGAGACGCCCGGCTTGAACCGGGCCCGGTTCTTGAAGTCGGCGCCCAGCAGCCGGTCGAGCTCGCCCAGGTCGTCGGTCATGAGGCGGACGGGCCCCGCCGCGTCGGTCTCGTGCGGGTGCAGGGCGTGCGGGAGCCACTTGATCCACTCCCAGTGGGCCATCCACTCCTTGGACGCGCACACCGCGATCCTGAGCTCGTCCGGCGAGTGGAAGACGGCGAGCTGGCCGACGAGCGCCCTGACCATGTCGCGGACGGCCGCCTCTGGGCCGGTGGGCCTGACCCTGGCGAAGGAGTGCAGGGAGATGGCGATGGGCAGGTCCGCCACCGTCGAGTGGGCGCGGACGAAGCGGCGCAGCGCCCCGGCGGACATCGCGTCCAGGTCCTCGACCGGCTTGGACTCCGGCGGGATGAGCTGGACGGCGAGGCGCTGGGAGCCGGTGCCCACCCGGACGGCGCCGAAGTCGGCGTCCGAGGGCCGCCGCTCCCACAGGCGGGCGCTCAGCGCGATCGCCCAGAGCGCGTCGGGGTCGGGGCCGTTCCAGTCGAGCGCCTCGCGCTGCCTGCCCGCCGCGCGCCTGACCTTGGCGCGGGTCTGGGACAGGTAGCGGAAGTAGTCGCGGCGCAGGCCGTTGAGGCGCTGCTTGCGCTCCCCGCCCGCCCGGCCCATCTGGCCGACGGTCATGCCGACCATGGAGAGCGCGAACATGCCGCTGGCCACGTACATGATCGGGTTCCCGCCGCCGCCCCCGGCGAACATCAGCCCCATCGCGGCGCCACCGGCCACCATCGGCAGGTACATGAGCACCTGCGTGAACCCGGCCGAGGTGGTCTCCGGGATCTCGGGCGGCGCCTCCAGCAGGATCTCGCCGCGCGGTGGCGCCGGAGGTGGACGCCGCTCGGGACGCCGGACGACCACGATGCCCACTTCGCCCCCGATGTGAGTTAAGCAAATATTGTCCCGTCCGGATTACCGTAGCGAAACCGTCCCCCACGGTCGACGGAATCCCCGGGAACGACTCGGCACCGATACCGGGCGGGCACGCGGGCACCGCGCGCGCCGCGAACAGGGGGCGCGAGAACCTCGCGGACCGGGTGGTCGCCGGGACGTATCCCCACGTCCCCCGAGCCGGGTGATCGCGCGAGAGACACCGCGAACCTCCCCGGCCCTCGGCGGAAAGCGGGTGATCGCGAGGTGAACACCGTGCGTCTCGCGGCCCCGCCGGGTGCCGGGTGATCGTGGAGGTGGCTACCATGCGGCCTGTGAACCAGGTGACCGCAATCCCCCTGTGCCGCATCACCGTCGTCACCCCGCGCCGCCGGGTCGACCTGGCGGTGCCCTCGGACCTCCCCCTCTCCCACCTGCTGCCCGACCTGCTCGCCGCCACCGGCGAGAGCGCCGAGGAGGTCGCGCCCGCCGGAGGCTGGGGGCTCCAGCGGATCGGCGCGGCCCCCATGCCCCCGGGCGCGGGCCTGTCCGAGCTGGGCATCAGGGACGGCGAGGTCCTCTACCTGCTGCCCCGCTCGTCCCAGCTGCCCGAGGCGATCTTCGACGACGTCGCCGACACCGTGGCGACCGGCGTGAAGGAACGGACCGGCCGCTGGCGGGCCGCGCACACCAGGGGCGTCGGGCTGGGCACCGCGGCGCTGTCGATGGTCGCCGCGTTCGCGGTGCTCGTGGCGAGCGGGCCGCCCTGGGGGCCGGTCGTCGCCTTCGCCGGGGCGTGCGCGATCCTCGCCGTCGTGGCGGGCGCCGCGCTCTCCAGGGCCGTGGGCGACGGCCGGGCCGGTGCGACCATCGGCTACACCGCGCTGCCCCACGCCTTCCTGGCCGGGGCCTGCGTACCCGCTCCCCCCGCCGGTCCCGCCGCGTTCGGGGCGCCCAACCTGCTGGCCGGGTTCGCGGTGACCGCGCTGGTCGCCACCGTGACCGGCTGGATCGTCGCCGAGGGGCTGCCCAACTTCTTCGGCGTCGGGCTGGCCGCGGTGATCGGGACGATCTGCTCGGCGGTCGTCATGTTCACCGGGGCGCCCGCCGCCGGGGTGGCCGCGCTGGCCGCCGCGGTGACCCTGGCCTGCGCCCCGCTCATCCCGACGACGGCCTTCCGGCTGGCGCGGCTCCCGCTGCCCGCGCTGCCCGCCAACGCCGAGGAACTGCGCGGCGACACCGACGACATCGACGGCGCGGACATCCGGCGGCGCGCGACGGAGGCCGAGCGGTTCGCGACCGGCCTGACCGCGGGCGTCGCCCTGGTGGCGCTGGGCACGCTGCCGGTTCTGCTCACCGCGAGCGGGTGGACCGCCCCCGCGACCCTGGTCACGCTCTCGCTGGCGCTGCTGATGCGCGCCCGCGTCTTCCAGGGGACCGGCCAGCGCCTCTGGCTGCTCGGTTCGGGGCTGACCGGGCTGCTGGCGCTCACCCTGGGCGTGGCGCTCACCGTGCCGGACTCCGCCTTCGCGGTGACGATCGGCCTGGTGTGCGCGGCCGCGCTGGCGGGCGGGATGGCGCTGTTCCTCCCGCGGCGGCGTCCCTCCCCGTTCTGGGGACGCGCGGGGGACGTCGTGGAGTTCTGCCTGATCCTCGGCCTGCTCCCGCTCGCGCTCGGGGTGATGGACGTGTACGCGGCCATCAGGGGCCTGTCGGGCTGACCGGGATCCCTCCCCCAGGAATCCCGTGTCGGCCCGGTGGGCGGTCAGTCGCGGGTCAGGTCGTCCAGGGTACGGACCAGGTCCTGGCCGATGTCCTCGAAACGGCGGCGGGCGTCGGCCATGTCCAGCGGGAGCGGGTCGCCGCCGGTGGCGGCGCGGAGCAGTTCCTCGTTCGCGCGGGCGGCGGCCTCCTGGGCGGCGCGGACCGCCTCGGTCACCGCCTCCGCGACGGCCTGGCTGTCCAGGCGCATGATGCGCGGCTCAAGGGTGATCTCCTTGATCCGCCCGGTGCCGTCCACCAGGGCGCGGGCCAGGCCGTCGGCACCGGTTCCCTCGCCGGTGACGGTCTCCAGCTCGCCGAAGACCCCGCCGAGCCTCCGCAGCGTCTCCTCGCTCTGCCGTACGACGGCGTCCAGGTCCTCCAGGCGCAGGTTCTCGGGGTTCCCGAGGGGGAGGTCGCTCACTTGTACGGCTCCGGCATCTCTTTCTTGGGGGACAGCCACTCGAACGTGCCGCCCTTGGGCAGCTGGGGCGCCTGGCCGGGCGCACCCGTGGGCGCCGCCTGGTACGGCAGCAGCGAGGGGTCGATCCTCGCCTTGGTGAAGTCGACCTTGGCCGAGCCGGTGGGCTCCAGGTTGAACGACTGGACCCACGCCTTGCCGGAGAAGTAGACCGACATGCTCCCGGCCACCGAGGCGACGAGCTTGCCCAGCGCCCCGGTCGAGACGGCGATGACCTGGCTGGCCAGGGTGCCCAGCATCCTCAGGTTGACCATGGCGCTGGCCGCGTACGGGGTCGCCAGCATCGCCGCCGCGATCGTCGCGAGGGCGAGCAGGGTGGCCGCGATCTTGGCGATGGCGAGCCAGTACGCGCGGTAGGCGTCCCCCAGCTCGTCGACGATCCCGGCGACGTTCTTGACGTAGGCGCGCAGGCTCTCCAGCGCCTCCTGCATCCGCTGGACGGCGTCGTCGAACGCCTCCCTGTCGTCGGCGATCCAGCCCTCCTTCTCCTTGGTGAGCAGGACGGCGACGTAGCTCTTCACCGCGGTGTCCAGGCGCGAATGGACGGACTCCCAGTTGTTGTAGGCGTCGGCCATGCCCGGCACGTTCGCCACGGCGGTGCTCGCGATCGCCACGCCCGCCCAGGCCGTGGGCGCCAGCCTGGCACCGCCCTTGAGGGTGGACAGGACCTTGGTGGAGTTCGTGATCACACCTTTGGCGCTCTTGCCCGCCGTCAGCGGGCTCGGCCTCCCGCCCGGTCTCGCGGTCATCTCGGTTCCCCCCGTCCCCGGCTCACTGGTACACGACGGTGCTGTTGTCCTCGGCGGTCCGCCAGTTGACGCGGGCGGTCGTCAGCGCGGCCGTCCACGACTCCAGCACCTCCACCGCGTCGTCGAACTTCTCCCCGACGTCCCGCTGGACCTCCCGGTAGCGCATCCCGACCGCGAGCTCGCCGACCGCCCCCCAGCCGGGAAATCCGACCGTCGTGTCGCCCAGCATCGCGTGCAGCTCCTTGATCTTCGGGATGACGTCCTCCTCGATCTCCTTGCGAATGCTCTCGATCGCCTTGGAGGTGACGTACTTCTCCTGGGTCATGTGGCCTCCGTGATCACGTGTTCCCGGACATCTCCTACCATCCGGAACCGGTCCCCCCACCCGTCTCGAAGGCCTGTTCACGGGGTCGCCGACGACCGGAAACGTCCGGTACCACCGCCGTTCACCGTCGGTGGCCGGTGCGCCGATCGCCGACCGCCAAGTCCTTGCGGCGTTGACGCCTCGCCCCGTGGGGCGGGGAGGAATCGCGGGACGGTCGGGCATGGTGGTCTCCAAATTTTGTCGGGTGGTGTCGGTAGGTTGGTCGGCGAGGTGAGGGTCCCGAAGGTGGGGTGGGTGCGGTTTCGCTGGTCGCGTCCCGTCGCGCCGGCGAGGTCGTATCGGGTCACCCGAGACGCTGCGGGCCGCCGGCATGTGGCGTTCGCGGTGATTCCCGAGCCGATCCCCGCACCGGATGCGGGTGGGATCGTCGGGGTGGACCGAGGCGTGGCCGTGTCGGCCGCTCTGTCCACGGGTGAGCTGCTGAGCGTGCCCACCCCGCGTGAGACCGAGGGGAGGCGGCTGCTCAGGCTGCAGCGCAAGCTCGCCAGGGCCCAACGGGGGTCGAACCGGCGCGCGGAGGTCAAGCTCGCCATCGCCCGGCCGAAGGCTCGTGAGACTGACCGGCGTAAGGACTGGGTGGAGAAGACCTCGGCCGATCTGGCGCGCCTTTTCGAGGTGATCGCGGTCGAGAGGTCGAAGGTCTCCGCGATGACCCGCTCTGCTCGCGGCACGGTCGAGGCGCCGGGTCGCAATGTCCGGCAGAAGGCGGGCCTGAACCGGGGCATCCTCGCCGCCGGGTGGGGTCGGCTCGTGACCCGGCTGGAGCGGAAGGCTCCGGGACGGGTCCGGAGGATCGATCCGCGTTTCACGTCGCAGACCTGCGACGCCTGCGGGCACCGCGCCGGGGAGAGTCGCGAGAGCCAAGCGCTCTTCCGGTGCGTGGCCTGCGGGCATCGGGTCAACGCCGACGTCAACGCGGCGAGAAACATTCGAGATACCGCCGCGGGGCACGCGGTGGCCGCGCGGGGAGGCTCACCGTTGGGTGAGCCTGCGAACCGTGAACCTCAACGCGACCTCCTCCCCATGGGGTAGGTGCCGTTGGAATCCCCCGCCTTCGAGCGGGGAGGGGATGTCAAGCTTCTATGCTGTCGGCGACCGCGCATCCGGCGAGGCGGAGGTGGGATGCAGACCCGTCGTGATCTCTATCAGGCGCACCGGCTGATGACGCAGCGCCTGGGCATGGCCCTGCTCCAGGGCGAGCCCGACGTGCCCGAGTCGCCGATGCGCAGGCACAACGTCGCGACGTTCTGCGGCGTGCTGGTCGCGGTGCTGGTGGCGGTGGCGTTCGGCATCTACGGCCTGCTGAAGCCCGGCGGCGCCACCGCGCTCACCGAGCCGGGGACGGTGATCGTCGAGGAGGAGTCGGGCGCGACCTTCGTCTACAGCGCGACGCGGGGCCAGATGATCCCGGTCGCCAACGTCACCTCGGCCCGGCTGCTGCTCGGCGGCGGGCAGGGCGTGGCGGTCCGCACGGTCTCCACGGCGTCGCTCGCGCGCTTCCCGCGCGGGCTCATGGTCGGCATCCCCGGCGCCCCCGAGTCGCTGCCGCCCCGCGACCGGCTGGTCCGCGCCCCCTGGTCGGCCTGCGTGGTCGAGGGCGTGGACGCCGCCGGGACACGCACCCCGCACACCTCGCTGATCGGCGGCTTCCCGGTCGGCGGCACCCCGATCGGGCGGGACACCGCGATGGTCGTGGAGGAGGGCTCGCAGACCTGGCTGCTCTGGTCGGACCGGCGGATGCGGGTGCCGCAGGAGAGCCTGCGGGCACTGACCGAGGAGCAGCCCCGGCAGGTCCCCGCGGCCTGGCTCAACGCGCTGCCCATCGGCCCCGACTTCCGCGCCCCGGCGCTCGCCGCCCGCGGCAGGGTGGTGCGCGGCCCCGACGGCAGGCGTTCCGTCGCGGGCCGGATCTACACCGTGCGCGCGGCGTCGGGCGGCGCGGCCAAGTGGTACGTCCTGCTCCCCGACGGCCTGGCCGCGCTCACGTCCGCCCAGGCCGACCTCCTGCTCCAGGACCCGGCCAGCAAGAAGGCGTACGGCAGGGCGCCGGTGCGCGCCGTGGAGATCGACGCGGCGACCGCGAACGGGATGCGGCGCTCGGCCACCCGCTTCGACCCCGCGGGGCTTCCCACGACCATGCCGCGGGTCGTCGCCCCCGACCCCGCCTCGCCGGTGTGCGCGGTCTACGCCGACACCGAGCGCGGATCGACCCGGGCGCGGCTCACCGTCGGCAGCACGATGCGCATCCCCGCGCCGCCTGCGGGCCGGTTCGACCAGGACTCGGTGGACCAGGTCGTGCTCCCGCCGGGCACCGCGTCGCTGGTGGGCGTGCTGCCGGGGAACGGCAGGCTGGACGGGGTCACCTCGGTCTTCCTCATCAGCGACCAGGGGCGGCGGCACGCGATCACCGCGACGGAGTCGCTGGCGAGCCTCGGCTACACCGCCGCGGACGTCGCGCCGCTTCCGGCGCACATCGTGCACCTGATCCCGCAGGGCCCCGCGCTCAACCGGACGGCGGCGGCGATCCCGGTGCCCGTGGGACAACCGTGATCCCCGTTACCAACGGTACATCTGTTCGTTATTGGTGAGAGACGTAACGGCTGTCCACTTTGTAATGATCGAAAGTCCCATGCCAGTCGAACACCATGGAGGTGTCACGTGGTTCAGAAGACCTCCGCGTATCATTCGCGGCTTGGCGAGGCGTCACAGAAGACCGACGACGCCAAAACCACGATCAACCAGATCAAGACCCAGCTCGAAGGTCACCGGGGCGAGCTGCGCTCCGGCTGGGACGGCCAGTCCGCGGTCTCCTTCGACGGCGTGTTCAACGCCTGGAGCACCGAGATGACCAACATCCTGCGCGAGCTCGAAGGCCTGTCCATCAAGCTCAAGAACATCCAGAAGAACTACGAGACGGCCCAGGAGAACCAGACCGCCGTGTCCAGGCGGCTCGGGGCCGACATCAACAGCTGACGGATTCGGAAACGGGGATCACCATGGCTAGCGACTTCGACCGCACTCTTGTCGACTTCGGCCAGATGGACCGCTCTGCCGGCGACTTCGCCCGGCAGTGGCAGATGCTGGAGGGCACCCTCCAGAACCTGGAAGGGGACCTCGACCGGTTGCTCGGCGACTGGGAGGGTGACGCGCGCACGGCCTACTACGGCGCCCGCGCCCAGTGGGACGCGGCGTCCGGCCGGATGGCCGCGCTGCTCCAGCGCCTCGGTGGCGTCATCGAGATCGGCAGGGAGAACTTCGCGACGACCGAGAAGGTCAACGTCACGATGTTCGACGGGCGCTGATCCCGCGAACGAAGCGGGTCACGGCGGTGCCGGGGCCCCACCTCACCGGGGAGAACCAACCGGGTCGCGGCGGTGCCGCGGCCCCTCAGCAAAGGGGAGAGAGGCATGGCAGCTCCCGACGACAGAGACAGAGGCTCGTCGCCCTGGCCCGGCCTCGACAAGAACCGCCCGGCCGTCGAGATCAAGCGTGACCGGATCAAGCAGCTCCTCAAGGCTCTGGAGGAGGACGTCGCACGCCTGGAGGGCTCGAACGAGGGAGCCCTGCAGGACATGCGGTCCATGACCAACCTGACCGAGACCCACTTCGGCACCTGGGACACCGCCAAGGACCTCGCCAGGACAACGGGCAAGGCCCACGTGAAGATCGGCGCGGTCTATCAGGACACCGTCGCCAAGTACCGGGCCGCGATCGAGCTGCTGCGGGCCGCCGCCTACAACTACCAGAACGCCGAGCAGGCCAGCACCACGAACAAGACGAGCTGAGGAGATGGGCAACGACCACGCGCTTCACCACATCAAGTTCGACGGTGAGGGCACTCCGGGAATCGGCAGCCGCGGCCACTACAGCGGCTACAGCGCCGAGGAGATCAAGGCCATGCTGGAGGCCACCAACCCGCGGGCCATCGAGGACGCGGGCCACGCCTACAGTTCCGCGGCGGGCACACTGCGCGACAGCCACCTCCTGATCAGGCAGGTGGCCGGCGAACTCGCCCAGGTCTGGAGCGGCGACGCCTCCGTCGAGGCGCAGAACGCGCTCCAGCTGGTCCACAAGACGGTCAACGAGCTGGCCACCCGCTGCGGCCAGCTCGGGCAACCACTGACCCACTACGGCAGGGAGGTCCTTCCCAAGTACATCGAGTACGCCGTCAACAGGCCGTCGATGGGAGGGTTCCTCGACGCGGTCGACTTCCTCCCGGGGGACGACATCGCCACCGGGAAGATCGGCGACACGTATCTCTTCACGAACAAGTCGACGAACGACTTCGCCCGTGAGGACCTGATGGCGCTCAACCAGGAGCTGGTCAACCTCTACAACAGCATTCCCGCGACCGTGGAGAAGGACCTGCCCCAGCTGAGCGGCGCGACCACCCCTCCGCTCACCACCCAGAACTACCCGGGCGGCACCGAGGGCTACCCGGGCTACCCGGGTGGCGGCTATCCCGGCGGGGGCTACCCCGGCGGTGCCGGTTATCCCGGCGGCGGCTACCCGGGAGGCGGCGGTTACCCCGGCGTCAACTATCCGGGTGGCGGTGGCGGCGGTTATCCGGGCGGCCCGGGGGGTGGTTATCCGGGCGTGGGCGACTATCCCGGCGTCTCCAACCCGGCCTATCCGGGCGGTCCCGGCACGAACGTCCCCGGTGTCCCCGGCGTCGGCGATCCCGGTACGGGCGGCCCGCCGGGGAGCGGCACCATTCCGCCCGGACTCTCCACCGACCCCGCGGTCCTGAATCCGAACAACCCGAACAACCCGAACCCGGGCCTGGACCCGAACGATCCGCGCAACACCAAGCTGGCCGGTTTCGAGCCCACCGTGCCGGGCGGTCCCGGTACGGGACTCGGCCCCGGCACCGGGCTCGGCCCCGGCACGGGACTCGGTCCCGGGACAGGGACGGGCCCCGGCACCGGTATCGGCCTGCCCACCTACAGCGGTGGCGGCGGAGGGGGCGCGGGCCCCACCACGTTCGGCCAGAACGGCCCCGCCGGGCCGAGTTCCTGGGTCGGCAACGGCGGCACCACCGGGACCGGCGGCGGTTTCGGCGGTGCCGGTGGCCTGCGGGCCGACGGCCGCGGCGGCATGGGCATGGGCGGCATGCCGTTCATGCCGATGGGCGGCGCGGCGGGCGAGGGGAACCAGGACCGCGAACGCTCCACCTGGCTCACCGAGGACGAGGACATCTGGGGTGGTGACGGCGGCACCGCGCCGCCCGTGATCACCTGACCGGACCGCGCGGGGGGCACCCTTCCCGGCAGCCTCCCGCGCGTTCCGCCTCTCGGCCTCGCCCCGCCGAGCGCCGCGCCCCACCCTCCGGCCCCGCTCCGCGAAACCCCTGGATCACGCCCTCGTACGCCCCGGTGCGGACCCGCGGGACGGGTCTCCCGGGCACACCCCCGCTTCCCCGGAGCCCCCCTTGAGACCACGGTCCGGGTACGCCCGGCTCAGGCGGTCTCATCGCCCCAGAAGGCGTCGACCTCGTACTGGTCGCGGCTGTGGAACCAGCCCTCGGCGATCCTGCCGTCGCGCATCGTCATGACGTGGGCGAGGTTGTTCTCCAGCGGGAGGTCACGGTCGGGCCTGGAGGCGGTGTAGGTCGTCAGGGCCACGGCCGTCTCGTCGTCCGACAGCACGCGGTGCACGGTCAGCTTGAGGGTGCCGCCGGTGACGGTGAAGGCGTGGGCGACGAAGCCGAGGACGGCGTCGCGGCCGACGTAGTCGCCGGTGTTGGCACCTCGCCCCGGCACGTGCAGGACCGAGTCGGCGGTGAGCGCCCTGCCCGCGCTCTCCAGGTCCCCCGCGCCGAGGGCGTCGTAGAGATCCCGTACGGCCTGGGCGTTGCGCTGCGCGTCGTTCATGGTGATCCTCTCAAATAATTTCGACGTAGAAATAGTTGCACCCAGGTATTTCGATGTCAAACTATTGGGACCGAGACGTGAGGAGCGCGCATGGAAGACCCGGACGCCGGTGTCCAGCGGATGATCGAGCAGTGGAACAGGGAGATGCCCGGCGTGGACCCGCGGCCGATGGCCCTTTTCGGCCGCCTGACCCGTGCCGACACCCTCGCGGGCGCCGCCATCGCCGCGACCCTGCGCGCCCACGGCCTCAACCGGGGAGAGTTCGACGTGCTCGCCACCCTGTACCGCTCCGGGGTCCCCGAGGGACTGTCGGCCGGGGCCCTGTCCTCCTCGATGCTGCTCTCACCCGCCGCGACCACCAACCGCGTCGACCGCATGGAGTCGGCGGGCCTGCTGGTCCGCGCCCCGGACCCCTCCGACGGCCGCGGGGTACGGGTACGGCTCACCCCCGAGGGACGCGAACTCGTCGGCGGCGCGGTGGGCGACCACCTCCGCGGCATGGAACGGATGCTCTCCGGCCTGTCGGCGGCCGAGCGCGAGCAGCTCTCCGGCCTGCTGGCGCGGCTGCTCCACAGCATCGCCGCCGGAGACCGGAACGAGGGCGCGACGGTGCCGCCCCCCACGGGACCATGATCCGGCACGCCCATAAAGTGAGGGGATGAGACTCACGAAATTCGGGCACGCGTGTGTCCGCCTGGAGAAGGACGGCTCCGCCCTCGTGATCGACCCGGGCTCCTTCAGCGGGGAGTCCGTGCTCGACGGGGCGCGGGCCGTACTCATCACCCACGAGCACTTCGACCACGTGGACGCCGACCGGCTGCGCCGGGCGGCCGAGGCCGACCCGTCCCTGCGGATCTGGACCAACGAGGGCGTGGCCGCCGCGCTCACCGACGTTCCCGCGAAGATCCAGGTCGTACGGCACGGCGACACCTTCGACACGGCCGGTTTCGGGGTGAGGGTCGTCGGCGAGTGGCACGCTCCCAACCACCCGGACCTGCCGATCGTACGCAACGTCGGTTTCCTGGTGGACGAGGAGGTCTTCTACCCGGGTGACGCGTTCACCCCGCCGGGTGTCGAGGTGCCCACCCTCCTGGTGCCGACCAACGCGCCGTGGATGAAGGCGTCGGAGATGGTGGAGTATCTCCGCCAGGTCCGCCCCGCCCGCGCCTTCTCCACCCACGACGGCCTGCTCAACGACATCGGGCTCCGCCTGGTCGACATGTGGCTGGAGATGGAGTCGGACAGGCAGAAGGCCGACATGCGCCGCCTCACGCCCGGCGAGTCGGTCACCCTGCCCTAGGGCCGCGCCTTGGAGCCGCGCCTTGGAGCCGCGCCTTGGAGCCGCGCCTTGGAGCCGCGCCTTGGAGCCGCGACGCTCAACGCCCCGGCGCGGCCGGACGCGCCCGAAGAACGCGCCCGGAGAACGGGCTCAGGAGGCCGAGGCGATGGTGGCCGAGCCGATCACGGTGTCACCGAGGTACAGCACCGCCGCCTGGCCCGCCGCGACCCCGGTGGCCGGGCTGTCCAGTGTGATGTGGACCTCCCCGCCGGAGAGCTGGGCGCGGCAGCCGTACACCTCTCCGTGGGCGCGAAGCTGGACCGTGCAGGCCAGCGGCTCGCGCGGCTCCTCCGCCGGGCCGTTCCAGACCGGCCGCTCCGCGACGACGGTCGTGACCTGGAGGGACGAGCGCGGGCCGACGGTGACCGTGTTGGAGACCGGCTCGATGGACAGCACGTAGCGCGGGCGGCCGTCGGGGGCCGGGCGGTCGATGCGCAGGCCCTTGCGCTGGCCGACGGTGAAGCCGTAGGCGCCCTCGTGGCCGCCCACGACCTCGCCGGACTCGTCGACGATCGGCCCCCGCTCCGCGCCGAGGCGGTCGGCGAGGAAGCCCCGGGTGTCGCCGTCGGCGATGAAGCAGATGTCGTGACTGTCGGGCTTGTCGGCCACCATGAGGCCACGCCGCGCGGCCTCCTCGCGCACCTGGGCCTTGGTGGAGTCGCCCAGCGGGAAGATCGCGCGGCCGAGCTGCTCCCTGGTGAGCACGCCCAGGACGTACGACTGGTCCTTGCCCTGGTCGGGGCTACGGCTCAGGACGCCGTCCGCGACGCGCGCGTGGTGCCCGGTGGCCACCGCGTCGAAGCCCAGCGCGAGGGCCCGGTCGAGCACCGCCTCGAACTTGATCTTCTCGTTGCAGCGCAGGCACGGGTTGGGCGTGCGCCCGGCGGCGTACTCGCTGACGAAGTCCTCGACCACGTCGCGGTGGAACCGCTCGGCCATGTCCCATATGTAGAAGGGGATGCCGATCACGTCGGCGGCACGGCGGGCGTCGCGCGAGTCCTCGACCGTGCAGCACCCGCGGGCGCCGGTCCGATAGGACTGGGGATTGGCGGAGAGGGCGAGGTGGACACCGGTGACGTCATGGCCCGCCTCGGCGATGCGGGCGGCCGCCACGGCGGAGTCGACGCCACCGGACATGGCGGCAAGCACACGAAGACTCATAACCCCCTGAGCGTACCCGCGTCGGCGCCCACCCCGTCGGGCCGGGAGGCCCGGAACCATCCGCCGATCCGCCCCGCGGAAGTCCCGCGGGAGAACGGAAGGCCGGAAGGAGCAGGGTCCGCGCCACCCGGGACCGGCCTCAGAGATCGGGCTCAGACCCGCGACGGCCCCCGTACGGCACATCAGCTCAGGCCCGCGCGGCGGGCGCGCTCGGACTCAGCTCAAGGCCTGCCCGGCGGACGCGCTCGGCTCAGCTCAGGCCCGCGCGGCGGGCGCGCTCGACGACGTGGCCGATGACCTCGGCCAGCCGGTCCACGTCCTCCTCGGTCGAGGTGTGACCGAGGGAGAAGCGCAGCGAGCCGCGCGCCCTGAACCCGTCGGCGCCCATCGCGAGCAGCACGTGGGAGGGCTGCGCCACCCCCGCCGAGCAGGCCGAGCCCGTCGAGCACTCCACGCCCTTGGCGTCCAGGAGCATGAGCAGGGCGTCGCCCTCGCAGCCGGGGAAGGAGAAGTGGGCGTTGCCGGGAAGGCGGTTCACCGGGTCGCCGTTGAGGATCACATCGGGCACCGCCTGGCGGACCCGGCGGATGAGGTCGTCGCGGAGCCCGGTCAGCCGGGCCGAGTTCTCGGCCTGCCGGGCCACCGCGGCCCGCACCGCCGTGGCGAATCCTGCGACGGAGGGGGCGTCGAGCGTGCCGGAGCGGACGTCGCGCTCCTGGCCGCCGCCGTGCAGCACCGGCACCGGGTCGACGCCCCGGGCGAGCAGCAGGGCGCCGACGCCCATCGGGCCGCCGACCTTGTGCCCGGAGAGCGTGAGCGCGTCGGCCCCCGAGTCGGCGAAGACCACGGGGAGCTGGCCGACGGCCTGGACCGCGTCGGTGTGGAAGGGGATGCCGAACTCCCCCGCGATCGCGGCGAGCTCGTGGACGGGCTGGACGGTGCCGACCTCGTTGTTGGCCCACATGACGCTGACCAGGGCGACGCTCTTCGGGTCGCGCTCGATGGCGTCGCGGAGGGTCCCCGGGTGCACCCGGCCGAGCTCGTCGACCTCCAGCGGCTCGACGGTCGCGCCCTGGTGGGCGCTCAGCCAGTGCGCGGGGTCCAGGGCGGCGTGGTGCTCCACCGCGCTGATCAGGATCCTGTCGGCACCCCCGGCGCGGCGGGCCCAGTACAGGCCCTTGACGGCGAGGTTGTCGGCCTCGGTGCCGCCCGCGGTGAAGACGACCTCGCTGGGCCTGGCACCGAGCGCGGCGGCGATGGTCTCCCGCGACTCCTCCACGACCTGGCGGGTGCGGCGGCCGGTGGCGTGCAGGGAGGACGCGTTGCCGACCCGGACGAGCTGGGCTGTCATCGCCTCGATCGCCTCGGGAAGCATCGGCGTGGTCGCCGCATGATCGAGATAGGCGGACTTCACGGCCGCATTCCCCTCCCCCAACTCGCTGTCAACCTTCCAAGCGTATCCGCGCCCGCGGAGGGCCTGATCCCCGGAGTTGACCACTAAACCGTCCAGACGGTACAGTAACGGCCATGAGACGGGAAGAGCTGTTGGACGCGGCAGAGGATCTGCTCTGCGACCAGGGCTCCCAGGCGCTCACCCTGGCGACCGTCGCGGAGCGCGCCGGATGCAGCAAGGGCGGCCTTCTCTATCACTTCGGCACGAAGGAAGCCCTGATCAAGGGCATGGTCGAGCGGCTGATCGAGGAGTTCGACGAGCTCGTCGCGGTCCAGGGCCACGGCACCTACACCAAGAACTATCTGGCGGCCACGTTCGCCGCCGTGCAGAGCGGCAGGCTGCGGCGCTGGGCCGTGGTGACCGGGGCCTCCGGCAACCTCTATCTTCTGGCTCCGCTCCGGGTGGCGATGGCCCGCTGGCACCGCGAGGGGCTCGACAGCGAGCCCGACCCGGAGGCGGCGCAGATCGTGCGCCTGGCCTGCGAGGGCCTGTGGGACGTGGCGAGCCACGACCCCGACCTCTACGACGCCGAGCACTTCGAGATCCTGAAACGGCGCCTGCTGGCCCTGCTGCCCGCCTGAACGCCCTGTCCGCCTGATCGCACCGTCCACCTGACGGCACCACCTGCTTGATCATCTCGGCGCCGCGACGCGCCCGGCAGCGGGAACCCGTCTGATCATTCACCTGACCAGGGGAAGCACTCACAAGGATTGGTGGTCGCTTTCGCACGCGCGAAAGCGACCGACTTTGGTGTGCCCGCTCCCCGGTTTGTCAAAACATTTATTGAAGGGATTGAGTCATGACCCGCGACCTGAGAGCGGCTCGAACCGGAGCGGTTCTCACATTCGTGCTCGCAGGCCTGCTGTGCGGATCGATGACCGTGCGCATTCCGGCGCTCTCCGACAAACTCGGGCTGTCCGAGGCATCGGTGGGCGCCACCCTCCTCGTGTGGGGGCTGGGAGCGCTCGTCACCATGCAGTCCATGCGCGGGGTGATGACGCGCTTCGGTAGCCGGAGCATCCTGCGGGTCGCGGCTCCGCTGACCGCGATCACCCTGGCGCTGCTCGCGGTGGCGCCGTCGTTCCCCCTGGTCCTGGCCGCGAGCGGCCTGTTCGGCATGGCGTTCGGCGCGGTGGACGTCGCGATGAACGCGCAGGGATCGGCGGTCGAGCGCGCCTACGGCCGCCCGCTGATGAACGGCATGCACGCCGGCTGGTGCGTGGGCGCGATCTCCGCGGGGCTGCTGGGCACCGCGGCGATCGCGGCGGGACTCTCGATCACGGTCCACCTGACCCTGGTCGCCCTGCTCGCGCTCCCCGTGGCTGCCCTCGTCAGCCGCTCCTACCTGCCCGACCCGGTGACGGGCGTCGGCCGCCCGGGCAAGGAGCGTCCGGCACGGCGCCGGATGCCTCCGGTGGTCTACCTTCTCGGCGTGATCGCCTTCTGCGCGTTCATGGTCGAGGGTACGGTCGCCGACTGGAACGGCCTCTACCTGCGGAACGTGCTCGGCGCCCCGGAGGCGCTCGCCGCCCTGGGCTACCCGGTCTTCGAGGCGGGCATGCTGGCCGGGCGCCTCACCGGTGACCGCGTCCGGGCCCGCTTCGGCGCCCGCGGCATGATGGTCGCCTCGGGCCTGGCCACCGCCGCGACCTTCGGAGTGGTCCTCACGGCTCCCACGGCACCGATCGCCGTCTCGGCCATGCTGTTCGTCGGCATGGCCGTGGCGACGGTCTCGCCGATGGCCATGTCCCTGGCGGGCGGCGCGACCGGCGATCCCGGACCGGCCATCGCCCAGACCGGCGCGATGGGCTACGCGGGACTGCTGCTCGGCCCCGTGATCATCGGTTTCCTCTCCGACCTGGTCACGCTCAGGGTGGGCCTCGGCATCGCCGTGGTGCTCGGCGTGCTGATCGCCGTGGCCGCGTGGTTCCTGCCCCGCTCCCGCGCGATCGCCGTCCCGCTGGAGACCCCCAGGCGCGAGCTCTCCATGGCGGCCTGACCTAGGCGGACCCGCGGACCGACAAGGGGGTACGGGCACATCGTGCCCGTACCCCCTTGTCGTGACCCATCCAGGTCACTTGCGCTTGGTGACCTCCTGGGTCAGCTGCGGGACGATCTGGTGCAGGTCGCCCACGACGCCGTAGTCGGCGAGCTCGAAGATCGGCGCCTCGGGGTCCTTGTTGATCGCGACGATCGTCTTGGCGGTCTGCATGCCGGCCCGGTGCTGGATCGCCCCGGAGATGCCCGCCGCGATGTACAGCTGCGGCGAGACGGTCTTGCCGGTCTGGCCGACCTGGAACTGGTGTGGGTACCAGCCGGCGTCGGTGGCGGCGCGGGAGGCGCCGACGGCCGCGCCGAGCGAGTCGGCCAGGTCCTCGATGATCGAGAACTTCTCGGCCGAGCCGACGCCCCGGCCACCGGAGACCACGATCGCGGCCTCGGTGAGCTCCGGGCGCGCGCCCTTCTCCTCCTTGACCCGCTCCACGATCCTGGCGCCCTTGGCGGCGTCGGACACGGTGAAGGCGACGCGCTCCTCGGCGCCCGCGCCCGCGGCGGCCTCGACCGGGGTGGCGTTGGGGCGCACCGCGACGATCGGGGTGCCCTTGGTCACGCGCGACCGTACGTTGATGCCGCCGCCGAAGATGGACTGGTCGGCGACCAGGCCGTCCTCGATGCCCACGACGTCGGTGAGCACACCGGAGTCGATCTTGATGGCGAGACGGCCGGCGATCTCCTTGGCCTCGGCCGTCGCGGCGACGAGCACCGCGGCCGGCGACGTCTCGCCCACGAGGTGGGCGAGCAGCTCCGCCTTGGGCGCCACGACGTAGTCGCTGACCTCGGCGGAGTCGGCCAGGTAGATCTTCTCCGCGCCGTACTCGGCCAGCCTGGCCTGGGCCTCGGGAGAGTAGCCCTCGCCCGTCCAGACCGCCGACGGGGTGCCCAGCTTCCTGGCGAGCGTCAGCAGCTCAAGGGTGACCTTCTTGACCTGGCCCTCGACGTGCTCGACCAGAACGAGAATCTCGGACATTCCAGCTAACCCCCGCTCTCAGACGAACTTCTTCGACGCGAGGAAGTCGGCGGCCTTCACGCCACCGTCGCCCTCGTCCTTGACGACCGTGCCCGCCGCGCGCGGCGGGGCGACCGCGAAGTCTGCGACCTCGCTCCAGGAGTTGGCCAGGCCCACCTGGGAGGCGTCGATCTCGGCGTCGGCGACGCCGAGCTTCTCGACCGGCTTCTTCTTGGCGGCCATGATGCCCTTGAAGGACGGGTAGCGCGGCTCGTTGATCTTCTCCACGACGGAGACGACGGCGGGCAGCGAGGCCTCGACCCTGTCGTAGCCGTAGTCGGTGACGCGCTGGATGGAGATGGCGCCCCCGTCGACCTGCACCTGATTGGCGAAGGTGAGCTGCGGCACGCCGAGGCGCTCGGCCAGCATCGCGGCGAGGACCCCGGTGCGGGCGTCCGTCGACTCCGAGCCGAGCACGACCAGATCGAAACCGATCTTCTTGAGGGTCTGTGCCAGGGCGTGGGAGGTGCCCAGGGCGTCCGAGCCGTGCAGCGCGTCGTCCACCAGGTGGACGGCCTTGTCGACGCCCATGGCCAGGGCCTTGCGGATGGTGTCGCTCGCCTTGGCGGGACCCATGGTGAGAACGGTCACCTCACCGCCGTGGGCCTCCTTCAGGCGCAGCGCCTCCTCGACCGCGTACTCGCACAGCTCGTTGATGACGCCGTCGGCGGCGTCGCGGTCGAGCGTATTGTCATCGGACTTCAGCTTGCGCTCGGTCGCCGTGTCGGGGACCTGCTTCACGCAGACGACGATGTTCATGGCCGGTGGCCGACCTCCCGTGTTCGCCCGCGCCACCGCGTCGCCGCGGTTGACGCCGGATGCGGTACGTGCACGCGGGGTACGTGCACGCGCTGCCAAGACTGCCAGGTGCCCTCGGGCGGTGTGGCAGCGGGTGGCCCGGTCGGTGTGTGACCGTCCCGGCCCCCCGTCATCATGTTACCCATCAGTAGCTTAGGCGCAAACCACCAGGTTGGGCGGGTCGCGCCGAGCGGCCGTGACCTTCCCCAAGGACCGCCACCCCTACCATACCGAACTATATTCCGGTATTCGCGTGCGAGCTCCGCGCCACGCACGCGGCGCGGGTCCCGGCCCCGGTGAGGCTCAGCTGGCCACCAGGATCGCGATCAGGACGAAGACGACGGTCCCCAGAACCAGAGCCAGGGTGAACGTGCTGAAGAACGTGCTGAGGAGCGCCGCCAGCCCGGCGGCCCCCGCTCCGGCCGCCAGGTCGAGGATCATGCGCCCCCGGTTCCGGCGGGCGAACAGGGCGATACCCGCGTCGACGAGCATCACCGAGCCGTACCCGGTCAGGAGCAGCAGCGCCACCTCGGGCAGCGGTTCCCGCGCGGTCGCGGCCGTCAGGGCGACGAGCAGGCCGGTGCCGACGACCCAGCGGCGGTGCAGGACGACCCTGCGGCGCTCGCGGGCCTCCTCAGGCGAGGGCCGTCCCGTCGCCGGGCGCCGCTGCCCCGGCCGCCACTCCCGGGTGCCGAGATCCCGCATCCCGGTGTCCGCCGGGGTCGCTGGGTTCGCTGGGTTCGCGGCGCCCTGGGGCGGCCTGCTCCTCGGCACCGGGACGTCCCGGGACAGGGACTCCGGGAACAGCGCGGGATCCCGGAACGCCACGGCGTCCGGAAAGTCCGGGGAGCCCGCTCCCGCGAACGGCGGGGGGTCGCGGAACGCGGCCGGCCGGTGCCGCCCGCCCTCGGCCTGGGCGCCCCTCCGGGCGTCGGCGGTGTCGCGGCGGTGCCCGGAGGGGCGCGCGACGGGGGTGCCGCCCAGCCGCGTCACGATCCTGTCCGCGGACGGCCGGGCCTCGGGGTCGCGCAGCAGGCACTCGCCGAGCGTCGGCCCCAGCCAGCCGGGAACGCCGTCGAGGTCGGGAGGGTGGTGGACGACGCGGTAGCCGATCGCCGACGCCGGGCCGGTGCCGTAGGGGTGCCGTCCCGTGGACGCGTACGCCAGCGTCGCCCCGAGGGCGAAGATATCGGCCTCGGGCCCCGCCTCGGCGCCCTCCAGCACCTCGGGCGCCAGGTAGCCGGGCGTGCCGAGCACGGCCCCCGAGGCGGTGACCGAGGGCGAGTCGAGCGCGGAGGCGATGCCGAAGTCGATGACGACCGGCTCCCCGTCGGTCAGGATCACGTTGGCGGGCTTGAGGTCGCGGTGCACCACCCCGGCGGCGTGCACGGTGGCCACGGCCTCGGCCAGGCCGCGCGCCAGCCGTACGAGATCGTCGTCGGTGACCGGCCCGTCGGCGGTGACCACCGCGCCGAGCGGGCGGCCCTGGACGTAACGGGTGACCAGATAGGGGCGGGCCCCCTCCAGGGAGGCGTCCAGGATCTCGGCGACCCTCGGGCCCTGGACCAGCCGCATGGTCTCGACCTCGCGGGCCAGCCTGGTCAGGGCCGTCTCGTCGGCCGCGACGTGGGGATGCAGGATCTTGACCGCCACCGTGCGCCCCTGGGGATCCAGCGCCAGGTGGACCTCGCCGAAACCTCCGGCGCCCAGTCTCGACAGCAGGCGGTAGGGGCCAAGACGTTCACCGTCCGGCGCAACCATGCGACTCCTTCCGGCGGGTCCCCTCCATCGTGCCGCAGAGAGGGCGATCGCGCACCGGTCGGCGACCGTCGAAGACCCGCCGTCGGGACCGTTATCTCCAGAATGTCAGGAATCCGAGGCCGAGGCTCTTCATCAACTCGTCGAAGAGACCGCCGATGAGGTCGAGCGCGCCCATCGCGCCCTCGTTCGCCGACTGCCGCCACTGCTCCGTGAGCTCGTTGACGACCACGGTCGGGTTACGCCACGGGGAGAAGGACGGGACCACGCTGAACGCCGCCATCACCGCGAAGAACGCCAGCGTGCCCAGCACGATCGTGGTCACCATGCCCGCGCCGGGGCTGCGGATCACCCCGCTCAGCGCGCGGGCGACGGCCTTGCGGGGCTTGCCGCCGCCGGGCAGCACGAACAGCCCGGCCACGAAGGCACCCGCGGCGTAGGCGGCCGCGAAGTTCTTGTTCATGTCCCCCGCGTAGACGAGGAACCCCCACACGCACATGCCGAACATCGCGGACAGCAGCCCGGTGACCAGCGTCCCGAACGCGGACCTGATCAGCGCCCACGGGGTGCCGAGCACCGCGAGCAGGGGGTCACTGGCGCTGCTGCCCCGGATGGAGCGGCGCTGGGCCAGGTCCCCGAAGAGGTGCTCGCCCACGCGCAGGCAGAGCGCGGCGGCGAGCGCGAACACGCTCGTCACCACCGGCAGCACGCAGGCCAGCGCGACCAGGATCGTGAGCAGCAGCGCCGACGCCAGCGGGTGGGCGGCGCGGTAGCGCTCCTGCGGGGGGGTGCGGGGCGCGGGGGCGTGCCGGTCCTGGGTGGGGGCCTCGCGCCGCGCCTGGACCGGCGGCGGGTAGGGGCGCGCCTGACCGGTGGGCGGCGGCGCCGGGTATCCGGCCACCCGCTGGTCGGCGAAGGGCGGCGGGGCCGCGGCCCTGGCCTGCGCCGAGGGCGGCGCGGGGACGTAGGGCGGCGGCTTGGAGGCCGGGACGTACGGGGGCGGGGCCGTCGCGGCGGACCCCTGGCCCTGCTCCTGCCTGGGCCTGCGCTCGCGCCGCTCCGGCTTGGCGTACTCGACCGGCGGGAGCAGGTCGGCGTAACCGCCGTCCTGCGGCAGCGCGCGGGTGCCGCCACGCGGCGGCGACGACGGCGCGGACGGGGACGGCGACGGAGGCGGGGCCTGACCGTCCAGGACCCTGGTGCCGTCGGTGTTGAGGACCTTCGTCCCGCCGTTGTCGAGGACAGAGGTGGGCGGCGTCTCGTGGAAGGCCGTCACCCTCGGGTCGAGGGCGCGGGCCATCCGGTGCAGCTCCGTCGCGGACGGCCGGGCGACGGGGTCGACGGCGAGGGCCCGCCGCAGCCAGCCGCGCAGCCACGCGGGAGCCAGGTCGACGTTGGCCCGGCCCTCCATGATGTTGAAGCAGACGACCTCGAAGCTGCCCGTGCCGAACGGCGGCTTGCCGGTCGCGCCGAAGAAGACCGTCGAGGCCAGCGCGTGCACGTCGGCCGCCTGGGTGATCTCGGAGTCACGGATGATCTCCGGGGCGAGATAGCCGGGGGTGCCGACGAACATGCCGGTCTGGGTGAGCCGGGTCGCGTTGACCAGGTGCGCGATACCGAAGTCGATGACCAGCGGGTCACCGTTGACGATCATCACGTTGGACGGCTTGAAGTCGCGGTGGATGACGTCGGCGGCGTGGATGGCCACCAGCGCCGCGCACATGCCCTGCGCCAGCCGGATGATCTGGCCGTCGGAGAGCGGGCCGTCCTCCAGGACGGTCTCCTCCAGCGTGCGCCCCGGGGCGAACCGGGTCACGATGTAGGGCTGCTTCGCCGTCAGCTCGGCGTCGAGCACCTCGGCGACGTGCTGGCTGCGCACCCGCCGCATGGTCTCCACCTCGCGGGTGAGCCGGTCGCGCGCCTTGAGGTCGGCGGCCACGTGCGGGTGCAGGACCTTGACGGCCACCTCGCGCCCGTCCTCGTCGAGCCCGAGGTGGACGACGCCCATGCCGCCCTCGCCGATCTTCCTGAGCAGGCGGTACGGACCCAGCCGCTCGGGCGCCCGCGTGTCCCCGGTCATCACGCCGCCTTCTTTCGTAGGTCCTTCAGTTCCTGCACCACCGTTCCGACGTCGACCGGTGTCCACACCGCCCGTCGTGCCGCGTCTCCCACGGTGCCGATCGCCAGGAAGACCATCAGCGCCGCCACCACCGCCAGCCCCGCGGCGGCGACGATGGCCGCGCCGCGTGACGGCAGCAGTGATGCCAGCGTACGTCGCATCTGGCGGCTTGGGCCCTCCACGCCGGGTCCGGCGCAGACGGTCCAGAGCGCGACGGCGGTCCCCCAGCTCAGCGCGTTGGTCTCCGGCATGCCCCCGGCCAGCACCGCGAGCAGGAGCGTCACCGGCAGGCCGAGGATGAGCGCGTACGGCACGAGGGCGACGGTGATGCCGATCGACTTCAGGAGCGCGGCCGGCTGGCCGAACACCCGGAAGACGTCGGCCGCCGCCTCGCCCGCGGCCCTCCTGGAGTTGAGCGCCGGCTGGGCGATGTCGGCGGCGCGCAGCAGGATCGCCACCGGGATCACCAGCGCGGCGACGATCACCGGGGCGATGACCGCCGCGACCGTCATGATGACCAGCATCAGCACGCTCGCCACCCCGTACGCCTTGGAACGCTGCAACGCGTGCCCCGGACGCTGGCCGGGGTGCAGCGCCGACGGCACGGGCTGCTGAGCCTGCTGGGAGTGCTGGCCGTGCTGGCCGTGCTGCTGCTGGGGATGCGGATAGGGGTAGGGGGGCGGCGTGGGGGTGCGGACGTTCGGGGTCCGCTGCTGGTCGAACGGGGCCTGCCGCTGCGGGTAGGGAGGCGGGGGCTGGCCACCGGGCTGCGGCGACCGGCCCTGCTGGCTCTGCTGCCCCTGCTGGCCCGGCTGGGCCTGCTGGCCGGAGCGGCCCTGCTGTCCCTGCTGACCCGGCCGGCCCGGCTGGTCGGTGTACTGGCGGATGTATTCCTGCAGGTCCTGGGGGCGGACCCGCTGGGTGGGGATGTCCCCGTCGGAGACCGGAGCCGTGGCGCCGTCGTCGGCCCGCGCCGCCTGCTGGTCGCCGACGGCGGGAGCGGAAGGACCGGGCACGGGCCCCGGGACGGCGCTCGGGGTGCGGGTGGGGACGTCCTCGGGGGCGAGCATGCCGGTGGGCAGGTCGTACGCGGCCTGCTGGGCCGCCGCGGCCTGGCGCAGCTCCTCGGGCGTCACCCGGCGGGTGGGCCACGGGTCGGGCTGCTCCTCGCCGAGCAGCGAGACGTACTCCTGGGGCTGGACCACGGGGGCGGGAGGCCAGGAGGTGGGCCGCTGGACCGCGGGGCGTGACGCGACGGGGGTGGGCACGTCGCCCGGCCCGTCGACCGCGGCGCCCTGGCGCCCGGGGACGCGCGGGCTCGGAGCGCCGGGGCCGCCGGGAGCGCCGAAGGCGCCCGAGGACCCGGAGGCGCCCGGGGAGCGGGAGCCGGGGGCGGGGTCGTCGAACTCCGCGACCGTGGTGATCTCGTCGGGCACCCGGGGCCTGCCGGGGCCGGTGCCGGGGCGGGGCAGCAGGCGCGCCACCCGCGCCGCCAGGTCGGCGGCGGCGGGCCGCCTGGCCGGGTCGCGCTGGAGCGCGGCCCGCAGGACCGGCTGGAGCGCCTGGGGAACGGCGTCGACGTTCGCCTTGCCCGCGGTGATGTTGTAGAAGATCATCTCCAGCGTGCCCTTGCCGAAGGGCGGCAGGCCGGTGGCGGCGAAGACCAGGGTGCCCGCCCAGGCGTGCACGTCGACCTCGGGCCCGGCCTCGTGCCCCTCGATGATCTCGGGGGCGAGGTAGCCGGGGGTGCCGATGAACATGCCGGTCTGGGTGAGCCGGGTGGCGTCGACGGCCTGCGCGATGCCGAAGTCGATGAGGACCGGCTCGCCGTCCAGGATGAGGACGTTGCCGGGCTTCAGGTCGCGGTGGATCACCCCGACCGAGTGGACGGCGGCCAGCGCCGACGCCACCCCGTGCGCGACCCGCAGCAGCGCGGGCAGCTCCATCGGGCCGTCCTGCTTGACGACCTCGTCCAGCGGCCTGCCCGCGACGTAGCGCGTCACGATGTAGGGGCGGTGGCCGGTCACGTCGGCGTCGAGGACCTCCGCGATGTACTCGCTGCGCACGCGGCGCATCGTCTCGACCTCGCGCGAAAGACGGCGGCGCGCGACGTCGTCGCCCGCCACCTCGGCGCGGAGGACCTTCACCGCCACCTGCCGGCCCTGCGGGTCGACGGCTAGGTGGACCACGCCCATACCGCCCTCACCGAGCCGCCGCAGCAGCCGGTAAGGGCCCAATCGGTCGTCCTGATTCATGGCATGAAGCACCATATCGGCTTAGACCTCGCCCACGAGATGAACCATCGGGCCACATTTTCCGACTGAATAACGTTCATAGAACCCCGACGGTTTCCCGATTCCCGCTCTCACTTAATCTCATTTCCGCTTCAGTTCGCCAGGTGGAGAACCCGCGCGGTTTTCAGTCCGGCCAGCAGGGAGCCGGACACGGCCAGCTTGGAGCGCCGGACGCCGCTGCCGATCACGACCTCGGGGTGGGCCGCCACCGCCTCGTCGACGAGCACCGGCCAGTCCTCGGGCAGCCCGAGCGGGGTGATCCCGCCGTACTCCATGCCGGTCAGCGCGACCGCGTCGTCCATCGGCGCGAACGAGATCTTCCGCGCGTCCAGATGGCGCCGGATCACCCCGTTGACGTCGGCCCTCGTGGTGGCGAGCACCATGCACGCCGCGTAGCGGGTCTCCCCCGCGCGCCTGGCCGCCACGATCACGCAGTTGGCCGACTCGCCCATACCCACGCCGTAGCGCTCGCAGAAGGCCGCCGTGTCGGCCAGCTCCGGGTCGATCTCGGCGACGGTGATCCCACCGGGTTCACCGCCCCCGGCGAGCTCACCGAACTCGCCGATCGCCCGCGCCACCGGCTCCGCCAGCAGGTCCGGCCGCCCCGCGGCGCTCGTCCAGTCCAACGTCCCGATCGCCATCGCCGTCTCGCCTCCCTGGGAATTCCTTCGGAGATTCTCTCGCACCGGAGACTTTACGGCGGCGGGGCGACACTCAGGAGGGCGTCTGGAGCACCCGGTGATGCAGATCGGTGACCGCCCTGCGCGCGGACTCCATGGCACCGGCCTGCCAGGCCGTCAGGTGCGAGAGCCAGTCCCCGGCGAAGTAGACCCGGCCCGCCGGGCGCCGCAGCAGGGCGTAGTCGCTCCCGAAGGAGGGCCAGCTCGCCCAGCCGCCCTCGATGTACGGCTGGCGCCCCCAGGCGATCGAGACGCTGGAGCGCAGCTCGGCACGGTACTTCTCCCCGTGGATCTTCTTGCCCTGGGTGAGCGCGCGGTTCCGTCGTTCGCGGTGGGAGAGGCCGGTGTAGACCTCGGCGTTCTCCTCGACGTTGTAGTAGCCGACCACCAGGCCGCCACGGGAGTGGAAGCCGTAGGAGGGATACCAGATGTGGGTGATGTCCAGGTCCGTCTCGGAGGCGCCGCCGTAGATACGGTCGTCGATCTCCCACCAGCGCCTCCCGTACTCCAGCCCGATCTTTCCGGCGGGGACGGGTACGGGCGTGCGGAGCGCGGTGGTGACCGGGGTGCCGAGGTTGTGCGGCAGGCGCGCGAACAGGTGGGGCGGCAGGGTCGCGACGCAGTAGTCGGCGCGGACGACGCCGGTCCCGGCGTTGTCCCCGGTGCCGTCCCGGTGCGTGACCTCCACGCCGTCGGGCAGGTTCCTGATCCCGGTGACCGGCGCGCCCGTCCTGATCCGGTCGCGGCCGACCGCGTCGGCGAGCGCGCCGGTGATCGTGTCCATCCCGCCCACCGGCTGGAACATGGGCATGACCTGGTCGTAGCCGAAGTCCATGGTGACGTACCTGCCGGTGCCCGCCGCGAGCACGTCGCGCAGCGAGGAGGCCGCGCCCACGGAGACGCCCTCGCCCACCCCGGGATAGGTCTCGAAGCCCCGCCGCCTGGAGTCACGCCGGTAGGCGAGGTCGGGGCCGAGGTCGCCGAAACGCCGCAGGAACTCCTCCAGCCGCTCGCGGTCGTCCGCGGTGAGACGGCGGTTCAGCGCGCCCGCGTTGCTCGCCTTGGCCAGCAGCTCCCCGACGTATCCGTACAGGTCCGCGCGGGCCGCCCGCGCGCGGGCCGGGGCGGTCATGCCCCGCGTGTAGACGTACGCGGAGGCGTTGTTGTTGACGAAGATCTCGACGGGGACGCCCAGCTCGCGGCAGTAGTCCATGGTGACCATCCAGGGCGCGATCCGCGCGGCCCCGGCGTTGAAGTAGACGCCCTCCTGGAACTCCGCCGTCTGCGTCTCGCCGCCCAGCTCGTCGAGCCGGTCGCCCGCGCGCAGCGTGAGGTTCCTGCCGCCCACCCGGCCGGACGCCTCCAGGACCGTGCAGTCGTACCCGGCCTTGCCCAGCTCGTAGGCGCAGGTCAGCCCGGCGACGCCCGCGCCGAGGACGACCACCTTGGCCGCCCCCTTGCCGGTGAGGGAGAAGTCGGAGCGCTGCGGGGGTGTGAAGTTCCTGTCCTGGGACTCGGGCGCGAGGCCGAGCGCGCCCATGGCCGCGAACATCGCCCCGGCTCCCCCGGCCGCGCCCACGCCGACCAGCAGCGCCCTGCGCGTCAGGCCCGCTCCCGTACCGGGTGCGGTCTTGGTATCGACTTCGGCCGCGGGGGGTGAACCTGTCTCGTCACTCACGGGGGTCGTCAAGGGTCAGCCGTACGCGCCGCTGCCGCAGGCGATATGGCCGCCGATCGTGGCGAAGATCCCCAGCAGGGCCATGATCTGCGAGAAGTCGTCGGTGGTGAACTCCGTGTGCCTCGGGCCCGCCGCCGTCACCCCGGGGATGATCGCGCATCCGGCGGCGATGGCGGTGGAGTTCCACTCGACGCCGAGGGTGAACGGCGGCTCGGGGGCGCAGAGGCGGAAGTCGGCCACCCGGTCGAGCGCGCGGGCCGCGGCCTCGTGGATGCGGGCGTGGGCGACGGCGGGCGGCAGGAGCTCGGCGGCGAACCTGTCTATGCCCTTCTTGACCGCTACGGTCTCCACGTCGCCGAGCAGCTCCCTCGCCTCCTCGCAGACGGCCTCGTCCCCGGTCACCAGGATCACGGGGACGCCGAGCGTCCCGGCGAAGGAGGCGACGAGACGGGTCTCCCCGCAGACCTCGCCGTTGAGGTAGACGTTGTGGATCTCCTTGCCCATCCAGGTGTGGTTGAGCACGCCGTGCTGGACACCGGCCCGCGCGTGGTATCCGGCGAAGCAGGCCGCCCGGTGGCTCGCGTCCAGCCCCTGCCCCATCCGCAGCGGCTTGCCGGGCCCCCGCAGCAGGGTCGCCCGCTCGTCGAGCAGGTCGATCCTGAGGTTCTTGGTCGAGCCGTGGGCGTCGTTGACGCGCACGGCGGTGGCCCCGGCGTCGAACAGGCCCCCGACGACCGCGTTGGCGTCACCGGTCATCAGCTCGCAGCCGCGCTCGTAGCCCCGGCCCCCGGCGTGCATCTCCTCGGGGTCGGTCAGGCCGGTGACACCTTCCATGTCGACCGAGACGTAGACCTTCACGTCATGCCCCAGGTCTCGACGCGCCGTGCCTCTTCCTCGCTCATGAAACCGATCTCCCCGTCCACGAAGTCGTGAACCTGCTTGCGCCACGGTTCGGGGATCTCCGCGACCGCGGGCGGGTAGCAGCGGTCCAGCCAGGCGGTGGACGCCTCGGTCGCCCCGAGGTGGCGCGCCGCCGCGGCGAAGACCGTGTCCTCGATGCCGGGCACCCGGGCGCAGCCGTACTCGATCATCTCCTGGCCCCCGTACGGGGGCGGCCGCTGCCACTTGCGGGCGACCGGGCGGCCCGCGGTGATCGTGGTGCGGAGCGGGCGGCGCTCGACGGCGGCCTGGATGAGCTCCTTGTACAGGCACTTGCCGCAGGTCCCGCAGGGGCCGCCCACCCCGCGCAGGCACCAGCGGAGCTGCCCGCGCAGGTCGGAGCCGAGGGCGAGCCGCATCGTGACGGCCTCGCTCACCCCGCCCACCGGGAGCACGATGTGCAGCCCGGCGGCGGCGAACGCCCGCCCCCAGGCTCCGTGCGGGGCCCACATCAGGTTGTCGGGCGTGTAGCGGTGGATGTAGCGGGCGCCGCCCAGCCAGCGCGACCCCAGCTCGTAGCCGAAGGCCAGGCCGCCCAGGTCGAGCTCGTCGGCCAGCAGCAGCGCGCCCGCGGCGACCGCGTGGTGCTCGGGGTAGCCGGGGCGGGGCTCGGCGAGGGTGAACTCCAGGTCGGAGCGGACGACGGTCAGCTCGCGGCCGGTCTTCTCCGCCAGCGAGGCCAGGACGTCGGAGCGGTAGTGGGTCCACCGGTTGGGCACGCGCGGGTGGGAGACCCGCTGGAAGTGCACGAACGGCGCGTCGGGCAGCATCGCGGCCACCGCGACCGAGTCGGCCCCGCCGCTGTAGGAGATCGCCAGCCTGTCCCCGGAGCGCGGTCGCGTTCCAGCGGGACCGGCCTCGATCCCCCAGCCGTCGCCGATCGCCCCGGCGAGCTCCGGCGAGATCGGCCGGTCGAAGATGACGCGGCGCCGGGTCCACGGCGCGACCACGGTCCACGCGGTGAGGGCGAGCAGGTCCGGGTGGATGTCGCGCGGCGCTCGCGGCAGCTCGGCCCTGAAGGTGTTCGTGGCCAGCCTCAGGGCCGCGCCGTCGGCGCAGTGGCCGGTGACGCCGTCCTCGGGGTCCAGCCGGAACTCCAGGCGCCAGGTGCCTCCGTCGGCCGTCCAGGCCACTCTCACGCCGTGTCTCCCCTGCCCGCCGTACCCCTGCTCACAACGCCTCCTGCGCCACCTGTGCCCGGCTCGCGCCCGGTGGCGCGGTCCACGGCCTGCCAGAGCAGCACCTCGTTCTGGAGCACCCCGTCCAGCGCCACGGCGGTCTCCTGGGCGAGCCGGTGGGCGTCGTCCCAGCGCCCGGCCCGCGCCGGGTCGAGTTTGACCCCTGCCACCCGCGAGCGGAGCTCGACGACCTCCGCGCGCAGCGCGGTGACCTCCCTGGCCAGCGTCTGGACCTCCCAGAGGGCGTCCTTGACGTCCTGCCGGTGGTCGGCCCTGGAGATGTACCGGGAGTCGAACCAGCCGAGAACCGCCCGCCGCAGCGGGGCGGGCACCAGCGCACGCTTCACCAACCGCACCATAACCCGGCACGATACCGGCAATCATCGATCATCCAGGACCAATCCCTACAAGCTCCACCTACGTCGGCGGACAGGTCAGCGGCCGGTGAACTCGGCCTTCGACCTCTCGGAGAAGGCGCGCATGCCGATCCCCGCGTCGTCGGTGGCGAACAGCCCCGAGAACTGCAGGCGCTCGATCTCCAGGCCGGTGTCGAGATCGGTCTCCAGGCCGCGGTCCACGGCCTTCTTGGCGGCGCGCAACGCCAGGGCGGGGCCTCCCGCGAACCGGGCGGCGTACGCGAGGGCCTCGGAGTACACGTCCTCGTCGGGGACGACCCGGTCCACCAGGCCGATGGCCAGCGCCTCGGCGGCGGGCACGTGGCGGCCGGTGAAGATGAGGTCCTTCGCCCTGGCCGGGCCGACCAGCCGGGGCAGCCGCTGGGTGCCGCCCGCCCCGGGGATGATGCCCAGCAGGATCTCGGGCTGGCCCAGCTTGGCCGACTCCCCGGCGATCCTGACGTCGGCGCACAGCGCGAGCTCGCAGCCGCCGCCGAGCGCGTAGCCGGTCACGGCCGCGACGACCGGCTTGCCGATCCTCGCGACGGCCGTGAAACAGTCCTGCAGGACCTGCGAGTGGACCGCCATGTCGGCGTACGACATGCCGGCCATCTCCTTGATGTCGGCCCCGGCCGCGAAGACGTTCCCGCCGTAGACGACCACGGCGTACACGTCGTCGTCGGCGTCCACCTGCCGGGCGCACTCGGCGATCTCCAGCTGGACCTGCCGGTTGAGCGCGTTCATCTTCGGCCGGTCCAGCCTGATCGTCGCGACCCCGTCGGCCGCCTCCACCTGCACGAACTCACCCATGGACGTCCTTCCGCCTTCGGCCGGGGCCCGCGGGCCGCGCCGTGGTCCCCGCCGATCCCTGTCGATGCCCGTTGATCTCTGTGCCGCGAACCACCATAGAGCGCGGCTCAGTTGACGGGCATCGCCAGGTCCCTGCTCTCCCCCGCGTTCCTGCCCGAGTCGTTCTTCGCCCGCCTCGGCAGCCCGGCGATCGTCCTGCGGTAGATCGCCTCGTACGCGCGGGCCATCACCTCCACGCCGAAGAAGCGCTCCACCCGGGAGCGGCAGGCGCGCGGGTCGAGCGTGTCCGTCGCCTCGATGGCGGCGGGGAGCTCCGAGGGGTCGCTCCGGATGAACCCGGTGACCCCGTCCACGACCACCTCGGGCACGGCGCCCCTGCAGAGGGCGACCACGGGCGTGCCGCAGGCCATCGCCTCGATCATGACCATGCCGAACGGCTCCTCCCAGACGATCGGGAAGATCAGGCACCTGGCCGCGCCCAGCAGCTCGTGTTTGCGCGCGGTGTCGGCCTCGCCGACGTACTCGGCGTCGGGGCCGAGCCGGGGCCTGACGTACTCGTCGAAGTAGTCGTACTCGATCTTCTCGGTGAGCTTGCCCGCGAGCAGGATGCGACGCCCGGCGGCGCGGGCGGCGTCGATGGCCAGGTGGGCGCCCTTGTCCTCGTTGAACCGGCCCAGCCACAGCGCCCAGTCCTCCTTGCGCTCCCTGAACGGGAAGGCCGTGACGTCGACCGCGTTGTGGACCACCCCCGCCCAGTTCAGGTCGGGGGCGATGCGCCGCTGGGCCTCGGAGATGGCGACCATCGACACGGCGGCGCCGAGCACCCGGTAGTACTCGCCGAACTCGCCCCCCACCTCCCCGTGGCAGGTGATCACCGTCGAGACGGGCTGCGCGGACGCGGTCAGCGGCCCGGCCAGGGTGTGGTCGTGGATCACGTCCACCGCGAGCTTCGAGGTCATCGCGTACGCCTTGGCGGCGTGCAGGACCTCGGGCATCGGCTCGCCGATCCGCTCCGAGGGCGCCCGCCCGTAGGTGCTCAGGAAGCGCGCGGAGGTCCCCGGCCGGCCGGCCCCGACCAGCGTGATGTCGTGCCCGCGCCGGGTCAGCCCGGCGACGAGACCGGCCACCATCGACTCGATGCCCCCGTAGCCCTGGGGCGGCACGTCGTACCAGGGCGGCGCGACCATCAGGATGCGCATGCCCTCCGACCATCCGGGGACGTTTCTCGACGAGACCATGGCCACCTCACTACGGATCAAGGACAAGAGGACGCGGGAGAGACGGTCAGTGGACCTGACGGAGGGCGGCGGTCAGCGGGCTGCGCGGCTCGTTGATCAGGGTGATCCCCTCGGGCAGCCCGGTCACCGTGGCGCCGTCCTGGCCGACCTCGATCGTGACCCGGGAGCCCGCGAGCGGCAGCCCCTGGATCCGCAGGCCCTCCAGGCCGACGGGATCCAGCCACACCCGCCCGTACGGGATCCACGGCTCGAAGCGCAGCAGACTCCTGACCAGCTGGATGGGGCTCGCCGCGGCCCACGCCTGCGGGGAGCAGGAGGTGGGGTACGGCACCGGCCAGGTGAACTCGGCCCGGTCGAACCCGCAGAACAGCTCCGGCAGCCGCCAGCCGAAGACCTCGGCCGCGTCCAGCAGGCCGAAGGCGATCCGCTGGGCCTCGCCGGTGAAGCCGTAGCGCGTCAGCCCGGCCGCGACCAGGGCGTTGTCGTGCGGCCAGACCGAGCCGTTGTGGTAGCTCATCGGGTTGTAGGCGCCCATGGTGGAGGCGAGGGTCCGCACCCCGTACCCGGTGAACATCTCCGGTGAGAGCAGCCGCTCGGCGACGTAGGGGGCCCGGTCCTCGTCGACGATGCCGGTCCACAGGCAGTGGCCCATGTTGGAGGCGAGGCTGTCGATCGCGCGCCCGGCGCCGTCGAGGCCGATGGCGTAGTAGCCCCGGTCCGGCAGCCAGAAACGCTCGTTGAAGGCGTCCCTGAGGCGTTCCGCGCGGGCCTTCCACTGCTCCTCCAGGACGCTGTCGCCCGCCTCGTGGGCGAAGTGGGCGCGGGCGATGTAGGCGGCGTAGACGTAGCCCTGGACCTCGGCCAGCGCGATGGGCGGGCTGGCGATGGTGCCGTCGGCGAAGTTGACGCCGTCGAAGGAGTCCTTCCAGCCCTGGTTGATCAGCCCGTGGTCGGTCTTGCGCCGGTAGGACAGGAACGGGTCCGCGGACCTGCGGATCCAGTCGAGGGCCGCGTCGACGTGCGGCATGAGCTCCTCGACGGCCTCCCCGTACATGCCCCACCGGCGCAGCTCGCCCATGACCATCACGAACAGCGGGGTCGAGTCCACCGAGCCGTAGTAGGCGCGGCCCGCGTGCGGCGAGGCGCCGGTCTGCGTGCCGAAACGGAGCTCGTGCAGGATCTTGCCCGGCTCCTCCTCGGTCAGCGGGTCGTCGACGGTGCCCTGCAGCCTGGCCAGGCGCCTGAGGGTGCCCAGGGCCAGGCACTGGTCCATCTGGAGAGCCATCCACGAGGTGAGCAGCGAGTCACGGCCGAACAGGGTCATGAACCACGGCGCGCCCGCGGCGATCGTCGGCGGCTCGTCCGGCTTGTCGGACTCGAAGAGCCGCAGCGCGCCGAGGTCCTCCTTGGAACGCTCCAGGACCCGGGCCAGGACGCGGTCGGAGGTGACGATGATCGGGCTGAGGCGCTCCCAGTCGGCGCGGCGCCTGGCGGGCTCCGCGTGCTCCAGCGGGTGGTGGGTGGAGAACCACGCGGGCGACTCCTCGCCCTCCAGGATCGGGTTGACCTGCAGGCTCACGGTCCACTCACCCCGCGCGGGCACGACGACCCGGAAGATGAGCACGCCGGGCACGGCGAACGGCGCGGGTTCGGCCACCACCCTGGTGCCGCGCGAGCGGCAGGCCGAGACGATCAGCAGTCCCGTCCTGTCGGAGGTCGTCTCCACGTCGGTCACGTGCCGGATCCGTCCGGCCTTCACCTCGAACAGGTCGGCCATGTCGGAGGCGACGTGGATGTCGACCACGCACCCGGCGGGCTCGCTCCCCAGGTTGCGCAGGGTGAGGTCCTCACGCAGGCCGCCCCCGACGTAGCGGTCCCTGATCACGAGCAGGCTGCTCTCGGCCCGCCCGGGGCGGGGGGCCGCCTTGCTGAGGAACGTCGCGTGGTACGGCTCGGCGGGGATGACCTTGAGGTTCTCCACGGGCGTCTCGTCCACCCGCAGCTCCCAGCGCGACAGGATCCGGGTGTCGGCGTGGTAGACGCCTTGCGCCCCGCCGGGGAGGATGTCGCCGTTGCGGGCGCACACGCAGAAGGAGCCGCCCTCGACCAGCGTGACCGTGGTGTCCCCCAGCGCGCCCGGCTGGCCCTCGAACGTCCAAGCGTCCACTGTTCTCTCCAGGGTGTACGAGGTGTCGGCTATGTAGCCATTCCCGCCACATACAAGAAAGAACTACGTAAAAGACGTATATTGTCGCGTTTTGCCACATAAAAGGGACTTTGCCCAAGTCGGCCCGGCGTCCGCGCCCAGGGCCGCCCATCGGCGGAGCCACACACCTCCGCGCGCCCCCTGCGACAAAAGCCGCGAAAGACAGGTCCCGCATGGCCGGTTGACGCCACAACCGGAAAGACCCCGGCATACCTGAAATTGAACCGATAGCAGTCATTCGCTTACTTAGAGTGACTACGAAAGGGAGGATCCTGTGCCAGGTATGAACCGGAGGGGATTCGCCGATGCACTTCGCGGGCGAGCACACCTCGCTCAAGCACTCCTGGATCGAGGGCGCCCTGGAGTCCGCGGTCCGCACCGCCCTGGAGGCGAACGCCTGATCCCCCGTCCCCTCGCCCCTTCGCCATGGGGGTCTCTCCGGTCCGCGCCGCCCCGGAGGCCAACGCCTGACGCCTGACCCCTCGTCACGGGGTCTCTCCGCGTGGCCCGCGGCACCGACCTCCGCGGGCCACGCGCCACCGGGCCGCCGCACGATCAGGCGTGCTCCGGGGTCACGGCGCCGGGAACCTCTCTCGGGCGCCAGGGATCGAGTGCTCAACCCTACCCACCGCACCACTCACCGTGTCGGCATGCGGACACTTCCGGACTCATCCGGTCTCATCGGTGCCGCGAAGTCCGGTGAACGCGAAGACCCCCGTGCCCCTCACCCGGAAACCGGGCGGGGCACGGGGGTCTTCGCCGTCCGGCGCGGGCGCCGGACGGTCACGCGGTCAGCGCAGGGTGCCGTTGGTCATGCCGACGGGCTCCTCGGGCACCGCGACCAGGCCGAGCTCCGAGGTCGACGCCACCAGCGGGTGGTCGGGGACGACCCGGACGGTGTAGCCGAAGGGCCCGGTGCGGTCGAGGGGGATGGTCCCGGCGAAGACGGCCCTGCCGTCGTCGCCCTCGGACTCGACGGTGAGGTCGGCGTAGGAGGGCGCGGCCAGGTCGTCGTGGTCGCCGACCCGGCCGTAGGCCGCCTGGACCCGGATGTCCCCGGGCTCCAGCTCGCCGAGGGCGATGGTGGCCTTCAGCTCCAGGGAGGTCCCGAGCTCCGGGGTGCTGTCGCCCAGGCCCGAGGCCTCCACGTGCTCGACCCGCACGCCCGGCCAGGCCCTGCCGACCTTGAGCTTCCACGCCGCGAAGCTCCTGGCCTGCTCGTACCCCTCACCGGAGAGGGCGCGGGCGGACTTGGCGGCCGGGGCGTAGAGGCCGACCACGTAGTCGCGGAGCATCCGCCCGGCGAGCACCTTGGGGCCGAGCGAGGCGAGGGTGTGCCTGACCATCTCCAGCCAGCGCCGGGGCAGCCCGTCGGCCCGGTCGTAGAACCGGTCGGCCACCTCGTGCTCGATCAGGTCGTACAGCGCGGCGGCCTCCAGCTCGTCGCGGCGGTCGGGGTCGGCGACGCCGTCGGCGGTGGGGATGGCCCAGCCGTTGGTGCCGTCGTACCACTCGTCCCACCAGCCGTCGCGGATGGACAGGTTGAGGCCGCCGTTGAGCGCGGCCTTCATCCCGGACGTGCCGCACGCCTCCAGCGGGCGCAGCGGGTTGTTCATCCACACGTCGCAGCCCTGCACGAGCAGCTGGCCCAGGGCCATGTCGTAGTCGGGCAGGAAGACGATGCGGTGCCGCACGTCCTCGGAGTCGGCGAACTTCACGATCTGCTGGATGAGCTTCTTGCCGCCCTCGTCGGCCGGGTGGGCCTTGCCCGCGATCACGATCTGCACCGGCCTGGCGGGGTCGAGCAGCAGCGCGCGGAGCCGGTCGGGGTCGGACAGCATCAGGGTGAGCCGCTTGTACGAGGGCACCCGGCGGGCGAAGCCGATGGTGAGCACCTCGGGGTCGAGGGCGTCGTCGATCCAGCCGAGCTCGGCCGGCGAGGCGCCCCGGTTGATCCACGACTGGCGCAGCCGCGCGCGGGCCGCGACGACGAGCTTCTCGCGCAGCCGCCCCCTGATGCCCCAGACGTCGCCGTCGGAGATCTTGCCGATGCTCTCCCAGCCCTGGGCGCGGTCGACCAGGGTGGGCAGCTCCTTGCCGGCCAGCTCCATGATCTCCCGGCCGACCCAGGTGGGGGCGTGCACACCGTTGGTGATGAACCCGATCGGGATCTCCTCGGTGTCGAACCCCGGCCACAGGCTCTGGAACATCTCCCGGCTCACGGCGCCGTGCAGCTCGGAGACGCCGTTCACCCGCTGGGCGAGCCGCATGCCCATCGCGGCCATGTTGAACTTGCCCGGCTCCTCCTCGGCGCCGAGCGCGAGGATGCGGTCGACGGGGACCGTGGGCCAGGCGTTCTCGCCGCCGAACTGGCGGCCGATCATCTCGGCAGGGAAGCGGTCGATCCCGGCGGGCACCGGGGTGTGCGTGGTGAAGACGGTCCCGGCCCGCACCGCCTCCAGGGCCTCGTCGAAGGAGAGCCTCGCCTCGGTGAGCTCGCGGATGCGCTCCAGGCCGAGGAAGCCCGCGTGGCCCTCGTTGGTGTGGAACACCTCGGGCTCGGCGTGCCCGGTGACCCGGCAGTACGCGCGGATGGCGCGGACGCCGCCGACGCCGAGCAGCAGCTCCTGGAGCAGCCGGTGGTCGCCGCCGCCGCCGTACAGGCGGTCGGTGACGTCGCGGGCGGCGGCGTCGTTCTCGGCCACGTCGGAGTCGAGCAGCAGCAGCGGCACCCTGCCGACCTGCAGCACCCAGACCTGGGCGTGCAGCGTCCGCTGCTCGGGGAGGCTGATCTTGATGCGGACCGGGGTGCCGTCCTCCTCCCGCAGGAGGGTGAGCGGCAGCCCGCCGGGGTCGAGGGAGGGGTAGTGCTCCAGCTGCCAGCCCTCGGGCGAGAGGGACTGGGTGAAGTAGCCGTGGCGGTACAGCAGGCCGACGGCGAGGATGGGCACGCCGAGGTCGCTCGCGGCCTTGAGGTGGTCACCGGCGAGGATGCCGAGCCCTCCCGAGTACTGCGGCAGCGCCGCGGCGATCCCGTACTCGGGGGAGAAGTAGGCGATGGCCTTGGGCGCGTCGGACATGGTCTGGTACCACCGCGGGGCGGTCATGTACTCGCGGAGGTCGTCGGCGGCGTCGGCGAGCCGCCTCAGGAAGCGGCGGTCGGCGGCCAGCTCGCGGAGCCTGGCGGCCTCCACGGCGCCCAGCAGGGCGACGGGGTCGTACCCTACTCGCCCCCAGATGGCCGGATCGACCTCGCCGAACAGATCCAGTGTCTCCGGATGCCATGACCAGCGCAGATTGAGGACGAGCTCGCCGAGGGAGGCCAGCTCCGGCGGCAGGACGGTGCGGACGGTGAACCTGCGGATTGCTCTCACGGTGCCAGACCCTAGTTACTCAGCGCCACGAGGGCGACCCGAACACTCACGCGTCTCCCTCTCACCGCTATCAATCCACCCCAAACACATCAAAGAGAGGTGATCAACTGTTAGGACAACTCGCGGAAGAGTAAGAGGTGCCGCACTCTATCCAGCGGGACGCATGAAGCTGGACTATTGGGGCACCGGAGATACGAGTCAGAACGTACTGCCCTCGGGACCCGGCCGTCCCATCAGGGCGGGCTTCGGCTTGCCCCGAGACCGGCCGCCCGGGGATGCTTGAAAAAACGAAGATCCTTCCTTGCTGACTTCCCCGGCGGTACCGGGCGTGCCGCCGCTACCTTGAGACGCGATGATCGGACGAATCCCAATCCAGGACATCCACCCCACGGTCGACTGCGGGCGCCGCCCCGCCAAGGCCGCCGCGGGTGAGACCTTCGAGATCTCCGCGACCGTGTTCCGCGAGGGACACGACGCGGTCGCGGCAGGGGTCGTGTTCACCGGCCCCGGCGGCGTGCGCGGCCCCCTGCTGCCCATGGGCGAGCTCGCCCCGGGCACCGACAGGTGGGGCGTGGAGGTGACGCTGCCCACCGAGGGTGAGTGGCGGTTCCGGGTGGAGGCGTGGAGCGATCCCGTGGCCACCTGGTTGCACGACGCGGGAATCAAGATCCCGCGTGACCTGGACGCCGACCTGATGTGCGAGGAGGGCGCCCGGCTCTTCGACCGCGCGGCGAGGGCGGTGCGGGCCGCCGACTGCGGGCCGGCGACCGGCCCCGCCGGCGGGACGGCCGCGACCGGCAAGCCGGTGAGCGGCAGGACCCCGGCGGCGCGGGCGGCCAGGCGTCCCAAGGTGGCGCAGCGGCACGTCTGCGGGCACCGGGCCGCGCTGCAGGCCGTCGCGGCGAGGCTGCGCGACCCCGAGATCGACCCGCGCGCCCGGTTCACCGTGGCCCAGATGCCGGAGACGGCGGCGATGCTGCGCGCCCACCCGCTGCGCGACCTGGTGACGAGGTCGGCCCCGCGCACGGTCCTGGTGCACCGCCGCAGGGCGCTGTTCGGGTCGTGGTACGAGTTCTTCCCGCGCTCCGAGGGCGCGATCATCGAGCAGGGCGTCGCCCCCAAGTCCGGGACCTTCCAGACCGCCGCCAAGCGGCTCCCGGCCGTGGCGAAGATGGGCTTCGACGTCGTCTACCTGCCGCCGATCCACCCGATCGGGCACAGCTTCCGCAAGGGGCGCAACAACACCCTCACCCCCGAGCCGTACGACCCCGGCTCCCCGTGGGCGATCGGCTCCGAGGAGGGCGGCCACGACGCCATCCACCCCGACCTGGGCACCTTCGAGGACTTCGACGCCTTCGTGGCGAAGACCCGCGAGCTGGGCATGGAGGTCGCCATCGACTTCGCCCTGCAGTGCGCGCCCGACCACCCGTGGGTCAAGGAGCACCCGGAGTGGTTCAACATCCGCGCCGACGGCTCCATCGCGTACGCGGAGAACCCTCCGAAGAAGTACCAGGACATCTATCCGCTGAACTTCGACAGGGACCCCAAGGGGATCTACGAGGAGATCAGGCGGGTCGTGCGGCTCTGGATGGACCACGGGGTGCGGATCTTCCGGGTGGACAACCCGCACACCAAGCCGGTGGCTTTCTGGGAGAAGCTGCTGGCCGACGTGCACACCACCGACCCTGACGTATTGTTCCTGGCGGAGGCCTTCACCCGCCCCGCGATGATGCGGACGCTGGCCAAGGTCGGCTTCCACCAGTCGTACACGTACTACACGTGGAAGAACTCGCGCCCGGACGTCGAGGACTATCTGGGCGAGCTCTCCCACGAGACGTCGCACTACATGCGGCCCAACGTGTTCGTCAATACTCCGGACATTCTCCACGAATACCTTCAACACGGGGGAGTCCCGGCATTTTATATCAGAGCAGTACTCGCGGCCACGGCGATGCCGACGTGGGGCGTGTACGCCGGATATGAACTCGCGGAGAATGTACCGGTTAGACCGGGTAGCGAAGAATACCTTGATAGCGAGAAATATCAGTACAAACCCCGCGATTGGGTAGAGGCAGAGCGAGAAGGTCGTAGCCTTGCCCCGTTCATCACACAACTCAATTTGTTCCGAAGAGCGCACCCGGCACTCCAGGAACTGCGTAATCTACGGTTTCACAGCGTCAACAACCCGGATGTGATCTGCTTCTCCAAGCGGTTGCCCGGCGCCTACGACACGGCCACACGACGGCACGGCCTGGGCGACGTTGTCCTCGTCGTCGTGAACCTGGATCCGCACCACACCCATGAGGCGACGGTGTCGCTGGACATGCCCGCCCTCGGTCTCGACTGGCAAGCCGAGTTCGTCGTGGACGACGAGCTGTCGGGCGAGTCGTATCGCTGGCGGCAGGACAACTACGTGCGTCTCGATCCCCACATCAACCCAGCGCACGTCTTCACTCTGCGTGCCGCGGCGGCGAACCAGCGGTGAGCCGGCCGGGTACGCCTATACCGGCAGAACAGCGGGGAGTCACTGGTGAGTCAGCTACCTGAGCCAATTCCTAACACCTTCGACGAGGAAAAGCCGCGCGACCCGTACTGGTTCAAGCGAGCTGTCTTCTACGAGGTTCTCATCCGGGGTTTCGCCGATTCCAACGGCGACGGCACCGGAGACATCCGCGGTCTCATCCAGAAGCTGGACTATCTCCAGTGGCTCGGTGTCGACTGCCTCTGGCTGCTTCCGCTGTACGAGTCGCCGCTGCGCGACGGCGGGTACGACATCGCCGACTTCATGAAGATCCTTCCTGATTTCGGCGATCTCGGAGACTTCGTGAAGCTGGTCGACGAGGCGCACAAGCGCGGCATGCGGGTCATCGCCGACCTGGTGATGAACCACACCAGCGACCAGCACCCGTGGTTTCAGGCCTCCCGGCACGACCCCGAGGGGCCGTTCGGCGACTTCTACGTCTGGAACGACAACGACGAGCTCTACAAGGACGCCCGGATCATCTTCGTCGACACCGAGACGTCCAACTGGTCCCACGACCCGGTCCGGGGACAGTACTACTGGCACCGCTTCTTCTCGCACCAGCCGGACCTCAACTACGAGAACCCGGACGTGCAGGACGCGATGCTGGAGGTGCTGCGCTTCTGGCTGGACCTGGGCATCGACGGCTTCCGCATGGACGCCATCCCGTACCTCTTCGAGCAGGACGGCACCAACTGCGAGAACCTGCCCCGCACCCACGAGTACCTGAAGCGGGTCAGGGCGGAGATCGACAGGCTCTATCCCGACCGGGTGCTGCTCGCCGAGGCCAACCAGTGGCCCGCCGACGTGGTCGAGTACTTCGGCGACTCCGCCACCGGGGGTGACGAATGCCACATGGCGTTCCACTTCCCGCTGATGCCGCGCATCTTCATGGCGGTCAGGCGGGAGTCGCGCTATCCCATCTCCGAGATCATGGCCCAGACGCCGAAGATCCCGGAGAACTGCCAGTGGGGCATCTTCCTGCGCAACCACGACGAGCTCACGCTTGAGATGGTGACGGACGACGAGCGCGACTACATGTACTCGGAGTACGCCAAGGACCCCAGGATGCGCGCCAACGTCGGCATCCGGCGGCGGCTCGCCCCGCTGCTGGAGAACGACCGCAACCAGATCGAGCTGTTCACGGCGTTACTCCTCTCCCTTCCCGGATCTCCGGTGCTGTACTACGGCGACGAGATCGGGATGGGCGACAACATCTGGCTGGGCGACCGCGACGGTGTGCGCACCCCCATGCAGTGGAGCCCCGACCGCAACGCGGGATTCTCCGACTGCGACCCGGGCCGCCTGTACCTCCCGGTCATCATGGACCCGATCTACGGCTACCAGGCGCTCAACGTCGAGGCGCAGCAGCGGAGCGCGGGATCGCTGCTGCACTGGACCAAGCGGATGATCGACATCCGCAAGCGCCACCCGGTCTTCGGCCTGGGCGAGTTCACCGAGCTGAACTCGTCCAACCCGAGCGTCCTCGCCTTCGTGCGCGAGCTCGGCGACGACCGGATGCTGTGCGTCAACAACCTGTCCCGGTTCCCTCAGCCGGTGGAGCTCGATCTTCGCCGCTTCGAGGGAACGGTCCCGGTGGAGACGATGGGAGGAGTTCCTTTCCCATCGATTGGCGAGCTTCCGTATCTTTTGACTCTTCCTGGGCATGGGTTCTACTGGTTCACCCTGCCACCCGCGTCCCAGGAGGCGTAAAGCCGTGTTGACGGAGCTCCTTACCGGTTGGATCACCCAGCAACGATGGTTCGCCGGTAAGGGGCGCCCGATCGACGACCTCACCGTCGATTCCGACGTGGAGCTGTCACCACGTCTGCGCCACCTGATCATCTCCGTCCACCAGTCGGGGGCGCGCGACCGCTACCAGCTGCTGCTCGGCAGCGAGGCGCCGGAGTGGGCCCGTTTCAAACCGGCCCACATCGGTAGCGGCTACTACGACGCCGCCTACGACGCCGACCTCACCGCCGCCCTGCTCGAAGGCATGGCCGAGGGCCGCGACCTGGGCGGGCTCCGCTTCCGCCACCTCGACGGGGTGGAGATCGACACCTCCAAACGCAGCCTGGTCCTCGGCGCAGAGCAGTCCAACACCTCGCTGGTGTACGGGGACACCTACATCTGCAAGCTGTTCCGCCGCCTCACCGCCGGGGTGAACCCCGAGCTGGAGATCGTCACCGCGCTGGCCCGCCGCGACGGCACGCACATCGCCCGGCCGTACGGCTGGATCGAGACCGACCTCGACGGCGAGACCACCACTCTGGCGATGACCCAGGAGTTCCTGTCGAACGCCAACGACGGCTGGGCCCTCGCCCTGGCCAGCGTCCGCGACCTGTACGGCTCCCTGGAGCCCTCAGCCTCCGACGCGGGCGGCGACTTCAGCTCAGAGGCCTACCGCCTCGGGGTGACCACCGCCACGGTCCACCAGGAGATGGCCGAGGCCTTCCCGACCGACGTGATCGAGTCGCAGGAGGTCAAGCGGATGGTCGAGGAGTTCCGCCGCCGCCTGGGCGTCGCGGTGGCCGAGGTGCCCGCGCTCGGCGAGCACGCCCACGCCGCCGAGGAGGCCTACCAGCGGGTCTCCGACGTGGCCGGGGAGATGCCCGTCCAGCGCGTCCACGGCGACTATCACCTCGGGCAGGTGATGCGCACCAACAACGACTGGATCATCCTCGACTTCGAGGGCGAGCCGGGCCAGCCCATCGCCGAGCGCCGAGCGCTGTCCTCCCCGCTGCGGGACGTGGCCGGGATGCTCCGCTCCTTCGACTACGCCGCCCGCCACCTGCTGGCCGACCACTCCAACGCCGACGAGCTCCGCCCCCGCGCGGTGGAGTGGGCCGAGCTCAACCGCTCGTCCTTCCTGGCGGGCTACTCCGCCGGAGGCGGCCACCTGCGCGCCGAGGACGCCGTCCTGCTGCGCGCCCTGGAACTCGACAAGGCCGCGTACGAGGTGGTGTACGAGTCCCGCAACCGGCCCACCTGGCTGCACATCCCGATGTCGGCCTTCCAGCTGGGCCGCTGACCGGGCCGCTCACCGGCCCGTCGTCCGCTCACCGGGCCGTCGTCTGCGCGGAAGGCGTCGCGGTCGCCTCCGGAGGCGTCGGACCGTCGTGCGCGGGCGGGACGCGGTAGTCGCGCAGCGGCCGGTTGACCAGGCCGATGGCGACGACGGCGAGCGCGGCCCCCAGACCCCCCACGACGAGCGCCACGGGCGCCGACGTCAGCGAGGCGAGGACTCCCCCGCGGAGGTTGCCGGCCTCGGGACCGGCGACCCCGATGACGTGCTCGACCGAGGAGACCCGCCCCCGGTACCGGTCGGGCGTCTCAAGCTGGACCAGCGCGCCCCGGGTGACCACGGAGACGGTGTCGGCCGCACCGGCGAGGGCGAGGCAGCCGAGGGCGAGCCAGAGGGGCCCGGCCAGGCCGAATCCGGCGAGGGCGAGGCCCCAGACCGTGGCCGCGAGAAGCTGGACGAGACCGCCGCGACGGAGCCGGGTGACGGTCCCGGAGAGCAGCCCGGCGCCGAGCCCGCCGACCGCGAGCGCGGACAGGAAGAGCCCCAGCGTCTGGGGGGCGCCCCCGAAACGGATCTCGTTGACCAGCGGGAAGAGCGCGATCGGCATGGCCAGGAGGGTGGCGGCGAGGTCGGTGGCGAGGGAGCCCCAGAGGGCGGGGCGCCGCAGGATGATCCCCCAGCCCCCTCGGGCCGGACCCCGGCGCGCGCCGTCCCCGGGTGGCCGGTCGTCACCGCCGCGCAGCACGGCCATCGGCGGCAGCCGGACCACCGCGACCAGCGCCGCCGCACCGGCGAGGGCCTGGATCGCGTACGCGGCGGGATACCGCCACTGCGCGAGCACGAGACCGGCGAGGGCGGGCCCGAGGAGCATCGAGGCCTGGAAGGCGACGTTCTGCAGGGCGAGCCCGGCGGCGACCTGGTCGGCGGGGAGCAGCCGGACGGGGAAGGTGTGCTTCGCCGGGGCTCCGAGCGCCGCGCAGCCGGACTGCGCGGCGACGAGGGCGAGCAGCAGCGGGACCGACCGGTTGCCCGCGGCGGCCTGCGCCACGAGGCCCGCGGCCAGCAGGACCTGGCCCGCGGTGGTGGCTCGGACGAGGGTCCTGCGGTCGACGGCGTCGGCCAGTGACCCGCCGACCAGCCCGAGGACGAGGAGGGGAACGGCCGTCGCGAGGCCGATGGCGCCGGTCCAGAGCGGGCTGCGCGTGAGCTCCCAGACCTGCAGGAGGACGGCGACACCGGCGATCTGCTGGCCGATCGAGGCGAGGGAGGAGCCGATCCACAGGTCACGGAACGGCCTGCTGGCCCGCAGGGGGCGGACGTCGATCAGCCGCTCACGCCAGGTCACGGGCCCGGCTCCCCCGGCACCTCGGCGCCCGGGGACGTCGGAGGCGCTGAGGGCACTGAGGACGTCGGGGACGTCGGGAGCGTCGGGGAAGTCGAAGGAACTGAGGACGCCGGGGGCTCTGCCGGGAACACCGGGGACGCCGGGGCGGCGGGGGGCTCGTCGAGGTGGGCCAGGATCCGATCCCGCATGGGCCGCCGATCCAGGGCGCGCTCCAGCTCGGCGACGACGGCGCTGAGCGCGTACGGGATCTCGTCGTCGAGCTCGGCGACGGCGGCCTCGGTCGCGCGCCACTCGGCTTCGAGGAAGGGGATGAGGGCGCGTCCGCGCTCGGTCAGGGTGACGCGGCGCGTGCGCGCGTCGGCGCCGGACTCGGAGTCGACCAGCCCCTCGCGCCGCATCGCGGTGAGCGTCTGGCTCATCGCGGAGTGCGAGCGGCCCAGCGAGCCGGCCAGCTCACGGATGGTGAGCGGCCCGGTGTGCGCGAGGCGGATCAGCGGATAGGCGAACCGGGGACGGACCCCCCGGATGCCCCGATCGGTGTACAGCGACTCGATCTGGGCGTCCAGGGAGGTCAGCAGGGCGTGGACCGTGTCCCACCGTCCTGGCGAGGCGGTGGGATCCAAAGATGTCATAGCGCTAATATAACAGCGCTCATACAGTTTTCCGCTCACCTTTTCGCTCACCGGGGCCGGTGGACGTCGATCACGCCTCCCCGGTCCCGGGACGCTCCGTGCGTCCCGGCCGGCTCGGCCGTCTCACCGGCGGGTACGGCCCCGCGAAGGAGGGCGCCCGCCTCCCGGCTCGACCCGCCGTACGGCCCGATGACGCCGCCACTCCTCGGACACGACCCCGCCCCCGCTACTCGCCCGGTTCCACCGCGCAGGCGAGGTCCCGCGCCGGGCGCCTCCCGTCGGTCAGGAATCGCGTCACCGCGTCTTTCGCGCACGTGTTGGGGCCGAAGGGATAGACGCCGTGCCCGCCCTGGTCGGCCGTCACCATCGTGGCCCGCTTCCCGAAGGCCCGCCGCAGCTCCCGGGCGTCGGCCAGCGGCGTTCCCGGGTCGCGCTCGTTCTGCACCATGAGCACGTTCGACGGGCCCCGGTCACCGATGCGCACCGGCGGCTCGGCCCGCCCGTCCGGCCAGAACGCGCACGGTCCGACGTTGGCCGTGGACCCGCCCAGCATCGGGTACCTCAGCCGGTCGGCCGCGACGTTCTTCTGATACCTCCGGACCGTCCTCGGCCACCGCGAATCACCGCAGATGACGTGGTAACGGCTGGCCGTGGCGTTTTCCGGCGCGGTCAGCGGCGGGCCGGGCGGCAGCGGCCGGTCCGTGTCGAGCGCCCGCCAGGTCTCGGCCAGCAGGGGCATGGTCGCGTCGCTGTAGAGGCGGTCGAATGTGATCCCGCGGAACAACGTCCCGTCGACGCCCTGGACCGGTGCCGCCTCCAGCCGCTCCGCGAGTTCGAAGTACTTCGCGGTCACCTGCTCCGGTGTGGTGCCCAGCCCGTACTCGGGGCGCGCGGACACGAACGCCGCGAAGTCCGGGAACCGGTCCTGCATCCCACGGGCGAACGACCGCATGGCCGTCACGCCGTAGCCGCGGGGGCCCAGACTGCTGTCGAGCACGATCCGGTCGCCGCGCCCCGGGAACATCGTCGCGTACACCGCGCCGAGGTAGGTGCCGTAGGAACCACCGAGGTACGACAGTCTCGGCTCGCCCAGGGCCGCCCGGATCCGGTCCATGTCGCGCGCGGTGTTCGCGGTGGTGACGTGCGGCAGCATCCACGCCGTCGGCGAGGTGGCGCACTGCTCGGCGATGGCCCGCGCGTTCCCCGCCGCCCGCGTGACGTCGGCCGCGGTGCGCGCGTACGGCGGGAAGTTGCCGCGTGCCAGCTGTTCCGGCGTCAGATCGCAGGTCACCGGCGAGCTGCGGCCGACGCCGCGCGGGTCGAAGCCGATCACGTCGTAGGAGTCCGCCACCTCCTGCGGCAGCCCGAAGGTGGCGAGGATGACCGGGTAGCCGATTCCCCCGGCACCGGGGCCGCCCGGATTGGTCAGCAGCACGCCGCGGCGCCGTGACGGTTTCTCGCTCGCCATCCGGGAGATCGTGATCTCGATCTTCCGGCCGTCCGGATTCCGGTAGTCCAGCGGGACTTCGAGCGTCGAGCACCTGAGACGGGGCGAGGCGGCCTCCTTCGGGCACGGGCCCCACCGCAGGGTGTCCGACGACGACGCCGCCGGTATTCCGGAAATCATGGTCGCCGCCAGTGTGGTGGCGGCGAGAGTGAGGGACAGGGGTGAGTGCATCTTGGTGTCCTCCTGAAAGGGTGCGAGGGGCGCGAGGGGCGCGAAGGGTGCGAGGGGCGCGCTGGAACGCGGGTTCGGAACGCCCGCCGGCCGCGTGCCGTGGTCGAACAGGCCACCACCACCGTCTGGCCGCGTCCCACCGTGAGGACCGGTCCCGGATCGTGTGTCAGGGGCCGTCCGCTCCCGGTGTTCCGCCGGTGGTGTCGTAGGGGCGATTCCGTCACCCGGACGGCGTCAGGCCGTTTCCCGGCCGCGAATTCCCCCGTCAGGCCGTTTCCCGGCCGCGAATTCCCCCGGAATCACCGGCCCGCTCGGCGTCCGGTTCCCGGCGGACGTGTGCCCAGCCACCGGCCGTCATCGCGACGAGCGCGACGAGCCCGAGGAAGATCAACCGGCCGGTGAGACCGCCGGGAACCCGGTCGAGGAGGCCCCGCAGCAGCTCGGAGTCCTGGTCGAGCAGACCGTGGATCACCGCTTGGGCGGACAGGGCCGTGATCACCATCCCGGCCGCCTCAAGGGCTGCGAAACCTCCCTTACGCATCGTGTTTCTCCATCTCGTTTCCGGTTTGTCGCGGCACGTGAACGAGTCTGTCCGCTCGCCGCGGCCGGCACATCGGCCCGGAGGCTCGAATCGTCTTCGACCACGGGCGAGGTGGTGGTTCGACTCCGGTCGAGGGCGCGCCGGTCCCCGGTCTCACCGACCGGCCGCACGGGGTTGCGATAATGACCAGGTGGACACTGGCCTCGCGCCACGGCTCGGGTGGTGGCAGCAGACATGGCGGCTGCTGTCGGCCGCGGCGGTGGGCGTGGCGTTCTGGCTCTCCACCGGCGTGCTGATGCGGGGGCAGGGGGCCGAGACGGGCTCGTGGTTCCTCACCGGTGATCCGCTGGTGGCTCTCGGCTGCCTGACGGCGCTGCTGTGGCGGCGGCGGTTCCCGCTCGCCGTCGCCATGACGGTCGTGATCGCCTCGACCGCGTCGACACTCGCCACCGGCGCCGCGCTTCTGGCGCTGGGCTCGATCTCCACCCGTCGCCGTCCGGTGGAGATCGGGGTCGTCGGGCTGGCCTTCGTGACCGCTTCACAGTTCTCCGGCAGGTTCTACCCGATTCCGATCCAGAGCCCGCCCGGCCTGCTGTGGTTCCAGCTCGCGTTCCCGGCACTGATCGCGGGCATCGCGGTGGCCGCGGGCATGGCCGTCGGCGCGCGGCGTGTCGAGGTGCGGTCCCTGCGGGACCGGGCGGAGAGCGCCGAACGGGAACAGGCCGCACGGGCGGCGCAGGCACGGGCCCTGGAACGCAACCGGATCGCCCGCGAGATGCACGACGTGCTCGCGCACCGGATCTCGCTGGTCGCCATGCAGGCCGGAGTGCTGGACCACCGCGGCGACCTCACGGCCGAGGAGAACCGCGTGCTGGTCCGCGGCATCGCCGACGGCTCCCACCAGGCCCTGGAGGAGCTACGGGACGTCCTCGGCGTGCTCCGGGCCGACCCGGGCCACCCGGAACCACCGCAACCCTCCCTCGATCGGATCCCCGCCCTGGTGGACGACGCCCGCGCCTCCGGACTGGACGTCACGTTCACCGGCACCGTGACGGGGACACCGCCCGACGTCGTCGGGCGGACCTGCTACCGGATCGTCCAGGAAGGGCTGACCAACGCCGCCAAACACGCCCCGGGCGCGCACGTGCGCATCACCCTCGCGGGAACGGCGGGCGGCGAACTCGACGTCGGCGTCCGCAACTCCCCGGCCACCACGAGAGACGCGCGACCACCGGCATCGGGATTCGGCCTGCTCGGCCTCTCCGAACGAGTCGACCTCGCCGGCGGGAAGCTCGACCACCACCCCACACCCGACAACGGGTACGTCCTCACCGCACGACTGCCCTGGCCGAACCCCACCGACGAGAAGAGGCCATAAGTGGACGGCGAACGGGAGCCGGTGCGTGTCGTCATCGTCGACGACGATCAGCTGGTACGGATGGCGCTGCGGCTCATCGTCGACGGCGAACCGGACCTGACCGTCGTCGCGGAGGCGGCCGACGGGGACACCGCGATCACCGTGGTGGACGAGCAGCGGCCGGACGTCGTGCTGATGGACGTGCGGATGCCCGGCCGTGACGGTCTCAGCGCGACCCGGGAACTCCTCACCCGACCGGCCCCGCCGCGGGTGCTCATGCTGACCACGTTCGACTCCGACGATCTGGTGCTCGGCGCGCTGCGCGCCGGAGCACTCGGGTTCGTCCTCAAGGACACCCCACCGGCGCGGATCCTCGACGCGGTACGGGCCGTCGCGAACGGCGACCCCGTGCTGTCCCCGGCGGCCACGGCACGGGTGATTGCCGCGGCCACCGGCCCGGGGTCCTCCCACGCTCGCGACTCGTCCCGCGAGGCCGCGCGGAGACAGCTGTCCGCGCTGACCGAACGGGAGCTCGAAACCGCTCGGGCCATCGCGGACGGGCTGGGCAACCCGGAGATCGCCCAGCGGCTGCACATCAGCGTCGCGACCGTCAAGGCGCACACGGGCAGCCTGTTCGCCAAGCTGGCGGTCGAGAACCGGGTGCAGATCGCGCTCCTGGTCCGCGACGCGGAGGAATGACCCCACGACAGGGGGCCTCAGGCGGATCGCCGCGAACCGGCCGGACATGCCCCGGGCGGCCGGATCGCTCCTCACGGACACGTTCCGGGGGTCTACCCGGCTGGTGTGACGGGGTGGTTGGCGTGGATCAGGTCGGCGGGGTCGTAGGCGGCCTTGATCCTCTGCAGCCTGATGTGGGTCTCCAGGCGGTCGAACCTCGGCCCGGACCGTTCGGTGAAGTTGCGGTAGGCGGTCTCGGCCTTCCAGGGGGCGAGGGCGGCGCTCACCTCGTCGAGGGTGACGTGCACGGCGGCCACCGCGTCCGCGTCCGGGGTGATCCCGGCGGAGAACACGGCGATCTCCGCGTCCATGCCGGAGACCGCGCCACCCGCCGTCCGCCCGGGGGTCAGCGCCCCGCCGAGATGGCGCAGCTCGACGGTGAGCAGCGGGATGTCCGCCCGCGGTCCCGCGACGCGCAGCAGGGCCTCCAGGGCGGCGGGCGGGAATCCGGCCAGCTGGAGACCGTCGCCGGTGACCGGGGTCGGTTCCTGCGGGTCCATGTGCAGCGCGCCGAGCTCGGTGATCGGGGTCGGGCGGACGGTGTCCAGCTCGGGGGCGAGCGCGCGCAGCGGGGCGAGCAGGAGATCGGCCGAGGCGGGGTCCAGCAGGCACGCCGCCTCGACGGCGACGAAGGAGCGCCCGCGAAGCGGCTCGGGGATCTGCGGTATCGGCGGGAGCCGCAGCAGCCTGCCCAGCGAGGTCACCGTCTCCGGCACCGACCCGGCCCACTCCCACCAGGCGCCCAGGACGTCGGCGGCGCGCTCGATCGGCCACAGCAGCGTGCCCGCGTGGACCTGGGTGATCGGGAACAGCCGGAACTCCAGGGCGGTGACCACGCCGAAGCCGCCCCCGCCGCCTCGGACGGCCCAGAACAGCGGGGCGTCGCGCCTCGCGTCGATCGTGCGCAGCTCGCCGTCGGCGGTGACGATGTCCGCCGACAGCACGTGGTTGGCCGCCAGGCCGTGCAGGCGGGCGAACCACGACAGCCCGCCGCCGAGGGTGTACCCGACGACCCCGACGTCCGGGGCCGAGCCGGCGAGCCCGGTCAGGCCGTGGGCGGCCGCCGCCGCGGTGACGTCCGCCCACAGCGCGCCGGCCTCGACCCTGGCGACCTGGCGCCCGGCGTCGATCTCGACTCCCCGCATCGCCGACGTACGCAGCAGGATCGTCCTGTCGAGGGACCCGAGGGGGGCGGCGTTGTGCCCGGTCGCCTGCGGCGCGACCCGCAGGCCGAGCCTGGCCGCCGTCTCGACGGTCGTCACGACGTCGCGGGCGGAGGCCGCCCGCACGACGGCGACGGGCCGCTGGTCGACGGCGAGCTGCCAGGCGGCCCGCGCCGCGTCCCAGCCGGGCGAGGAGGGACGGATCAGGACGCCGTCGAGCGCCTCGCCGAGCTCATCGAGATCGATCACGGGCGACGAGGAAGACATAATGAAGACTCTCCGTTTTGAGTGGGTTTAGGGTGATTTAGGTCATAGAACCCACGCCGCGGACACGTTGGCCGGGCGTGGGGAGGCGGGGCGGGCCGTACGGGCATGCCGGTACGGCGCGTCCGGGGCGAGGGCCGACACGGCCGGTGGGGCCGGGGGGATCGCCGTCGTCCATCAGTCTGTCCAGGGCCGCGGACCCGGCACATCCCTCAAAGCGCCGGTCCCGGCGCTGTGGGGTCCCTCATTCGGGGGAGGCGCGCCGCCGTTCCCGTGTGACAGCATCGATGCATGACGATGTCCACCGAACGGCCGGGAGAGCGCCGTGAGTCCGGCGCGGCGGGTCGTGGCGGTGAGCTGTTCGCCGCGGCGTCACAGCGGTTGCGCCAGGTGATGCCCTTCGACGCGGCGGCGTGGTTCGGCACCGACCCCACCACGATGCTGCCCATCTCGCCGCTCCGGGTCGAGAACATCGAGCCCGATCACTGCGAGGGATACTGGCGGCGGGAGTACGGCACCGAGGACGTCCTGCTGTTCCGCGACGTCGCGCGCAGCCCCAGCGGCGGCGGCACACTGGGCCTGGTCACCGGCGGCTGCCCCGGGCGCAGCCCGCGCTACCGCGAGTTCATGGAACCCCAGGGCTACGGCGACAACCTGCGCGCGGCGTTCCGGATCGGCGAGCGCACCTGGGGTGTGGTGGACCTGTTCCGCGACACCGGCAGGCGGCCGTTCACCGAGCGTGACGTCAGGCAGGTCACCGCGATGGGGCCCGAGCTGGCCCTCGGGCTCGCCGAGCTCGCCATCGCGACGACCGGGGACGCGCCGCCGATCGCCGCCGAGGCGCCCGGCACCGCGCTGTTCGACGAGTCCGGGCAGATCATCTCGCTGGACGCGCACGCCGAACGCTGGCTGGGCGAGCTCACCGGACCACGGTGGGACCGCCCGCAGACCCCGCTGCCGATGGCCACCGTGCAGTCGGTCGTGGCCCGCGCCCGCTCCGTCGCGGCCGGTCGCGACCCCGGGCCGGCGGCGGCCCGGCTGCGGGGCGGTTCGGGCCGCTGGCTCGTGGTGCACGCCGCGTGCCTGCGCAGCCCCGGTGGCGTGCCCGGCCCGGTGGCGGTGGTCCTTGAACCGGCGAACTCCGCGCAGATCGCCCCGATCATCGTCGAGGCGTACTGCCTGACCCCGCGCGAGCAGCAGATCACCCAGTGCGTCGCGCGCGGGCTGTCGACCGCCGACATCGCCACGGACCTGCACCTGTCCGCCCACACGGTGCGCCACCACCTCAAGGCGATCTTCACCAAGTTCGGCATCACCAGCCGGGGCGAGCTGGTCGCCAAGCTCTTCGCCGACCACTACGGCCCCCTGATGCACGCCCCGGACGCCGACGTGGAGCACGTCTACATCTGAGCCGGGGCACGTATCGGGACCCCGCGCACCCGAGAAGCGGTCACCGGAACACGCCACCGGCCAGGAGGCTCACCTCGGCCCCGCGGAGTCGCGAGCGGTGGCGGTGCCTCGGCGGCTCCTTGACGCCCGCGGGTTACCAGCGGCCGCCCTTGGTGAGCTGGCCGCGGACCGCGCCGTCGGGGAACTGCTTGGTGTGCAGGTTGGCGTACCAGTTCCCGGGGTTGCTCTTGATCCTCTTGAGCAGGCTGGAGTCCTTGACGACGACGGAGCCGAAGCTCGTGTTGCCACGGATCCTGCCGTTGGACAGCAGGTCGATGACGACGGGGCCGTTCGTGCCCGCCTTGCCCTTGTGGATGTGGAAGGCGCTGGGCCTGGCGGTGCGCTTCCACTGGACGAAGTAGTGGAAGCGGTTCCCGTGGATGCGGAACTTCGCGACCGCGACGCCGTCCCGGTCGTTGACCTTCTTGCCGGGCTCCGGCACCTCGTTCCTGCCCAGGAGGCCCGCGGCGTAGTAGTACTTCTTGGCCTGGACGGTCTGGACGGTCTGGACGGTCTGGACGGTCTGGACGGTCTGGAGTGCCTGGGATGCCTGGGTGGCCTGGGGGGTCGCCGCCTCGGCGGGTGCCGCCAGTGCGCCGGCGGCCAGCGCCGCGGTCGCCGCGCCCACCGCCGCGCGGCTCGTCACACGCCGCCAGGAGATACGCCCGCCGCCGACCTGTTCGAAAACGTTCATGAGGATCCCCGCCCTGTTTCGTCGTGCCACTCTTTTTCGGACACGGCAGACCCTAGGGAGTCAGCCGCCGTTGTTATGCGTACAAATCCACACAAATGGTGAGGGTGGGCAAGGTCACACAATGCCCCTGGAGTCCCCTCCCTCCCGGCCGGGGCGCGGTGGAGAAGGACGAACCGGCCCACGGGACGGGTGCCGGCGGCGCACGCTCACCGGTCCCGGGACCCCGGCAGGTGTTTTCGCAGGTGGGCCGTAACACTTACCTGTGAACCGCGTTCCTGTACGACGCGCTTACACGGCCTGTGGAACGCTCTGCGCAGACGGATGCTGAAGATCGGGTGGGTACAGGTGTCATCAGGTAGCGGGGGATCCACATGGCGGCGTCCCGGGCGGGCGATCGCCTCGGCGGCGGGAGTCGTCGCGCTGATGCTCGTGGCGGCGAGCTGTTCCTCCGGTGACACCGCCGACCAGGCGGTTCCCGTCGTACGGCAGTCGGCCGCCGCCTCACCGGCGGCGCCCGCGACCACGATCCGGAAGGCGCCGCCGGTCGACCCCGCGTGGCCACGCTGGGGGCTCACCCACACGGGGGTGAGCGCCAACAACGTCACCGAGGAGTTCGAGCAGGTGGTGGCCGGGACGCTCGCCCGGACCCCGATGCTGCAGAACCAGCACATCATGGGGTTCGGGGCGCTCAACCCCCAGCCCCGGCCCCGGGAGTTCTACTGGGAGGACCTCGACAGCCGGACGAACCTCATGAGGAAGTCCGGCGGCACGCAGGTCATCACGCTCTGCTGCGCCCCCGACTGGATGAAGGGCGGCCCCGAGGGCCCGACCTCGGACGCGGGCTGGGACGAGCACCTGGAGGACGCCCCCTACCCCAAGCACTTCGACGACTTCGCCAAGCTGTCGGCGGCCGTCGCCACCAAGTATCGCGACGTCAAGTACTTCATGGTCTGGAACGAGTTCAAGGGCTTCTGGAAGGACCACTCCAAGCCCGCGGACTTCAAGGGCTACACCACCCTCTACAACAAGGTCTACGACGCGGTGAAGGCGGCCAGGCCCGACGCCCAGGTCGGCGGGCCCTACCTCGGCTTCGACAGCAACAGGACGGGCAAGTCCGAGCTGCGGGGGACATGGGGGGTCGTCAACCAGAACGCCCTGGACGCCTTCGAGTACTGGTTCGAGAACAAGAGGGGCGCCGACTTCGTCGTGGTCGACGGCGCCTCGCTGACCGACGCCCACGAGATGCTGCCCGACGCGTTCGGAGCGCTGGGCAAGTTCGGCGCGGTAACCACCTGGCTGCGGGAGAGGACCGGTGACATGCCGGTCTGGTGGGCGGAGTGGTACTTCGTCCCCGAGGACAGGACCACGTGGCCCGAGCCGATGCGGCTCGCCGTCCAGGCCGCCTCGATGATCGAGTTCGCCGAGAGCGGCGCCGCCACGGCGCTGTACTGGAACCCGCAGGCCAAGGAGGGCACCTGCCAGGGGTGCATGTGGGACCCGAGGACCGGTGCCGCGCTCCCCACCGGCAAGCTGGTGAGCGACTTCGCCACCTGGTTCCCGGCCGGAGCCGAGCTGGAGAAGGTCACCTCCTCCGCCCCCGGGGTCCGGGTGCTCGCGCAGCCGAGGCAGCTGCTGATGGTGAACACCACCAAGGCGGAGGTCACCACGACCGTGGACGGCAGGGAGTTCACCCTCCGGCCCTACGAGATCAGGTGGAGCGACCGCTGAGCACCTCGGGGGCGGCGACTCGGCGGCTCGGCGGCGAAAATGGAAACTTTCACCGGGCCGTACGGGAGTGTCTCTGACGGTTCCGGCCTCGCCCACGACCTCTACCTGCGAGAAAACGTCGCGAAGAGGGGCTCCGGAGCCGGAGGCGCGTCCGCGCCCTCCCCTGCCGATTGAAAATTTCGGCGAACAATTTTAACTTTCGGCGACAAGTGTGAGGCGTCGAACACCGGGACCGCGAGGGTCAGGGGGCTCCGATGTTCGGCCGTGGCCGAGAGGAGATCGACGATGTCCGACAGCGACGTTCCACGCCGGGCCCGACCGGGACCGGGACCGGGACCGGGACCGGGAGGCGGTCGGATGAGAACGGCCCTGCGCGTGGTGTGCGCGGCCCTCCCCCTCCTGCTCGGCCTGGCGCTGACGACCTCGGCAGCGTCCTCGACGTCCTCGACGTCCTCGGCGTCCTCCGCCTCCCTGGTGGAGGTCACCGGCTTCGGGACGAACCCCAGCAACCTGCGGATGCACCTCTACGTCCCTGACCGGGTGGCGCCCCGGCCGGCCGTCCTGCTGGCGGTGCACTACTGCACCGGTTCTGGCCCGGCCTTCCACTCCGGCACGCAGTTCGCCTCGCTGGCCGACCAGTACGGGTTCATCGTGATCTACCCGTCGGCCACCCGCAGCGGGAGCTGTTTCGACGTCTCCTCCCCCGAGGCGCTCAGGCGCGGCGGCGGGAGCGACCCGGTCGGGCTCATGTCGATGGTGGCGTACGTCCAGCAGCGCCACAACGCGGACCCCTCGCGGGTCTACGTGACCGGCGCCTCCTCCGGCGCGATGATGACCGAGGTCCTGCTGGGCCTGTACCCGGACGTGTTCAAGGCCGGGGCGGCCTTCATGGGCGTGCCCTTCGGCTGTTTCGCCAGTTCCTCGGGGTGGAACAGCGAGTGCGCCAACGGCACGATCATCAGGACCCCCCAGGAGTGGGGCAACCTGGTGCGGGCCGCCTACCCCGGATACAGCGGCGCCCGGCCCCGCGTCCAGCTGTGGCACGGCACCGAGGACTCCACCCTTCGCTACCCGAACCTGGGCGAGGGGGTCAAGCAGTGGACCAACGTCCACGGCCTGAGCCAGACGCCGACCTCCACCGACACGCCCCGGGCGGGCTGGAACCGCAGCCGGTACGCCGACTCCACGGGCACCGTCAAGGTCGAGTCCTACAGCCTGCCGGGTGTCGGGCACAGCCTGCCGCAGAGCGGGATGGCCGAGTCGGCGATCCAGTTCTTCGGCCTGAACACCCCCGGCCCCACCCCCATGCCCACTCCCACTCCTTCGCCCACCCCGACCCCGACCCCGACACCCACGCCCACCCCCACGCCCGGCACCTCCTCCTGCCGGGTGAGCTACAGCGCCAACAGCTGGAACAACGGCTTCACCGCCAACCTGTCCGTCACCAACACCGGCACCTCGCCGATCAACGGCTGGGAGCTGAGGTTCGCCTTCCCCGGTGACCAGCGGGTCACCCAGGGCTGGAACGCCACCTGGACGCAGTCCGGCCAGGTCGTGACCGGCCGCAACGCCGCCTACAACGGCACCCTGAACCCCGGGCAGTCCGTCGGCCTCGGTTTCAACGCCTCCTACAGCGGCACCAACACCGCCCCCGGCTCGTTCACTCTCAACGGCTCGACCTGCAGCTGACCCCGTACCCCCGCGCGAAACGGTGGGCCGGGGAGTCCGCCGAGCCGATCGGCTCCGCGACTCCCCGGCCCGCCCCCGTGCGGCCGCCCCCGGCCGTCAGGCGCGCCTGGCGGCGGCCTGGGCGTTGTCGGCCCGGACCTGGTTCCGGGTCGCCGGGGTCACGCAGACATGGTCGGCGGGAGTGGTCTCACGCCAGACGTACCCCTGCTCGCAGGTGTCCGGACCGTAGGGCCCGGCGCCCGCGCGCCTCGCGGCGGCCTGGGCGTTGTCGAGCCTGGTCTGGTTCCGGGTCGCGGGCGTCACGCAGACGCGGTCGGCGGGAGTGGCCTCGCGCCAGACGTACCCCTGCTTGCAGGTGTCGGGACCGTAGGGCTTCTTCTGCGAGCCGCCCGGGTGGTAGGGCGGGTACGCCGGAGCGGTCCACCTGAGCTCGGTCCAGGGCGAGTAGCGGCTCCCGGTGATGCCGCCGGACCAGGAGCCCTTCACCTTGAACACGTAGGTCCGCCCCGGGACCAGCGTTCCGGTGGTCGCCCTGGTCGCCTTGCCCGACAGGTCCCACTGGGTGCCGGGGTCGTACCGGAACAGCACCTTGTTGTACTGGGAACTGGCGTTCACCCACTGGACCGTCGCCCGGTAGTCCCCGTAGGTGACCTTCAGGCCGTACGGGGCCGGGACGCCGCGAAGCTGGCCGGTACCCGGGGGAAGCGGGTTCGGGGCGATGGGGATGGGGTCGCTGGCGGCGCACTTCGAGTCGCCGGGCCAGAGATAGCAGACGGTGACACGCGGGGCCTGTCCCGCGTAGGACCTCACCCGGGCGGCGGAGATCGTGTGCGAGGTGGTGGCTCCCCTGTCGGTCCAGTGGCCCTCCGCGTAGGCGCCGAACTGCACGGTCACCGACTCTCCCGGCACGCTGCCGGGAAAGAAGGTGTCGGGCCCCCACCGCACCCGGAGCCCGCCGTCGTCGGGCGTGATGCCGATGATCTTCGGTGGGCGATGGTCGTCGGCCGCGTGCGCCGCGGGAGACACCGCCATCGTGAACAGGTTGGAGGCCAGGGCACCGAGCACGGCGACCTCAAGGGACCTTCTCGCGGTCCTGCGGTTCATGTGTTCTCACCTTTTCCTCAATGGGATTCGTTCCGTGGTTCTTGTCCGTGGTTCCCGTCCGTTGCCGAAGCCCGTCGGACCGTTCCAGAGTCGCCGGAGCCGGGCGGCGGCACATCGGTGCCACCACGTAATCGGGGCCGCGAATATGTGCTCGCACCGATGCGGGCGTCCCCGGTTCCGCGCGACAGTGACCTATGGCCACCAGACGCCTGCTGATCGTCGACGACGATCCGGCCTTCCGCGAGGTCGCCCGCGCGCTGCTCGACGGGGAGGCGTTCCGGGTGGTCGGCGAGGCGGGGACCGGCTCGGCCGGGCTGGCCGAGGCGGCGAGGCTGCGACCCGAGGTGGTGCTGCTGGACGTGCGGCTGCCCGACGCCAGCGGCTTCGAGGTGTGCCCGGCGCTGGTCGGGGGCGGTGCCGACGTCGTGCTCAGCTCGATCCGGGAGGCGGCCGACTACGGACCGCTGGTGGCACGCTGCGGCGCACGCGGCTTCGTACCGAAAAGAGCGCTTTCGGTGGAGGAGTTACTCCGTGTCCTGGACGGCTGATCGTCCCGGGGTTCACCGCGTCGCCCCGGGGACCTGGACGGCCGATCGTCCCGGGGTTCGTCGCGCTGTCCCCGGGACCTGGACGGCCGACCAGATCGGGGTTGTCGCGTTGACCCCGGGACGGCGCCGGGTGAGACTTCTCCCGTGAGGCCAGGGGTGGCGGGCGACCCGGCCGGATCGCGGCGCTGGTGGCACGGGGACGGCGCCATGTGGACGGTCGCCCTGTGCGGAGCGGCGCTGGGCGGGTGGACCACCCTGATCGCCGCCGGTGTGCCGGACGCGGACATGTTCCGGGTGACGGTCCACGCCGTCGCCGGAGCGCTCTTCCTCGTCTCGGGGATCGTGGCGCACCACCGGCGCGCCACGAACAAGGTCGGCCCGCTGATGATGGGGGTGGGCATCGGTTTCTTCTCCGAGGACCTGCAGCTGTCGCCCGTGGCGTGGGCGCACACCGCCGGCCAGCTGACCCTGGCCGCGTCCGGCCCGTTCCTGGCCCACCTGGTGCTCGCGTTCCCCACCGGACGGCTGGAGTCGCGCCCGCAGCGGGCGCTGGCCGTGATCGCCTACCTCGGCGCGGCGGGGAACGGCCTGCTCAACGCGCTCTTCGTGGACATGCACGCCCGCGTCCCCGGCAACGCGCCCGGCCTGCTGCTCATCACCGACAGCCTGGTCGTGGAGGACGTCATGAGGGCCGGGGCCCGGCTCGCGGCGATAGTCGTGTCGGCCGGTCTGATCGTGGTGCTGGCCCGCCGGTGGCTGAACGCGCGGGCGTTGATGCGCTCCCTGCTGGCACCGGCCATCGCCATCATGCTGGGCAGCGGCCTGCTCTCCGTGGTCGGGCTGGTCTTCCACGAGGATCGGGAGCTGCGCGCCGCGTTCGTCTACGTGTACGACGTGCTCTTCGCGGCGCTGCCCCTGGCCTTCCTGGCCGGGATGGTCTACTTCTACCTGGGCCGGGGCGCGGTCGACCGGCTGCTGCGACGGCTGCGCGACCCGAAGGAGGCCGGCGAGATCGAGGACCTGCTGGCCCGCTCGCTGCGTGACGAGTCACTGCGGGTGGCCTTCCTGACCGGCGCGGACCCCGCCGGGCGGGACGGCCTGCCCGAGCCCTGCCCGGTCGAGCGGAGCGGCCTGCCCGGCGCGGCCGAACGGCTCGGGGAGCCCGGCCTCGTCGACCGGCACGGCGTGCCCCTGGACGTGGCGCCGTCGCAGGTCGTCACGCCCATCGGCGGCGGTGACCACGGCCGGGCCGTCCTGGTGCACGACCCCCTGCTGTGTGAGGACCCGCACGTCCTGGAAACGGTCGCCGCGGCGGCCGGGCTCGCCCTGGCGAACCGGTCGCTGGCCGCGCAGGTGGCCGCGCAACTGGCCGAGGTACGCGCCTCACGGGCCAGGATCGTGGAGGCGGCCGACGCCGAGCGGCGCCGGATCGAGCGCGATCTGCACGACGGCGCCCAGCAGCGTCTCGTCACCGCGCTGCTCCAGGTGAACCTGGCCCGGCGTAGGCTCCGGCACGACGACCCGGCCGTGCCCGGCGTGCTGGCCTCGGCCGCCGAGGGGCTGACCGCGGCGCTGGCCGAGATCAGGGAGCTGGCGCAGGGCCTGCACCCCGCGCTGCTGGCCGAGGCCGGGCTGGCCGTGGCGCTGGAGGAGCTGGCCGCGCGGCTGCCGCTGCCCGTCGAGACCGACCTGGGTCCGCTGCCGACGTTCGCGCCGAACGTCGAGTCCGCCGCGTACTTCGTGGTCGCCGAGGCGCTGACCAACGCGTTGAAGCACGCGGGGGCCGGACGCGTCAGGATCGGCGTACGGTACGCGGACGGCGTGCTGGCGGTGTCGGTCGGCGACGACGGCCGGGGCGGCGCGGACCTGGCGCGCGGTTCGGGCCTGCAGGGTCTGGTCGACCGGGTCGCCGCGCTGGGCGGCGATCTCACCCTCACCAGTCCCGCCTCGGGCGGGACCACGATCAGGGCGGTGCTTCCCGTTGACACCTGCTGACCTCCCGCCGACGCCCACCGGCGGATCCCCGCGGGTCGTGCTCGCCGACGACTCCGCCTTCCTGCGGGAGGCCATCGCCGGAGCGCTGCGTGGCGAGGGCGTGGACGTGGTCGCCGAGGTCGGCGACGTGGCGAGCCTGCACGCGGCGGCGGCCGAACACGCCCCCGACGTGGCCGTGATCGACATACGGATGCCGCCGGACTTCCGGACCGAGGGGCTCCGCGCCGCGCTCGACCTGCGGCGCGAGCGTCCGGGCACCGGCGTGCTGATGCTGTCGGCGCATCTGGAGACGCGCTACCTGTTCGCCCTGCTCGACGGGGAGCCGCGCGGGGTCGGTTACCTGCTGAAGGACCGGGTCGCCGGGGTCGACGCGTTCGTCGAGGCCCTGCGCCGCGTGCACGCGGGTGGCTACGTGGTCGATCCCGAGGTGGTCGCCACGATGCTCGCCCGCCGGCCCGACCGGACCGGGTTCCTCAGCGCGCGCGAGCTGGAGATCCTGGGGCTGATGGCCGAGGGGCTGTCCAACCAGGCCGTCAGCGAGCGGCTCCATCTGGCGCCGCGGACCGTCGAGGCGCACATCCGGCACGTGTTCGTCCGGCTCGACCTGCCGCCCGCGTCCGACTACCACCGGCGGGTCCAGGCCGTGCTCGCCTACCTGCGGCGGAACGACGCGCCCGGGAACGGCCCGCCGAAGTAGGCCGCCGGGGCCGGGAGGTCACCCCCGGTGGAGCACGACCGGGTCCACGGGGTGGCCCGCGGTCCGGCGTCCGGGCACGGCGACCGCGTACTCCGTCGTGGCGCCGCGGAGAGCACCGGTGAGAATCGCGTTCATCTTCGGCCGGCCGCCACGGCGTGGTGGTCGGCGAACATCACGCGCTTGATCGGCGGAACGAGTTCGGCCACCCGCAGCGCGGTGCGGAACGCGATCCGGGGCAGCCGTGCCTCGGAGGCCGCGTTCCGCGCGTTGCGCGACGACAGGCCGAGGGCGTGGTTGGCGTAGCCGCGCATTTCCCTCTCGTACGCGGACACGGCATCGAGCAGGCCGCTTCGCCGGGTCTCGGCGTCGTCCAGCACGCGGCACAGTGTGAGGGCGTCCCGCAGCGCGGTGTTGGCGCCCACACCGGCCATGGGTGTCATGTTGTGGATGGCGTCACCCAGCAGGGTCACGTCGCCGGCCTGCCACGGGGCGAGCGTGGGCATGCAGCGCAGGTGCAGCGCGGTGACTCCCGCGGGGTCGCTGCCGGCGACGAGGGCTCGCAGGTTCGGCAGCCAGCCCTCGGTGCGGGCGACGACCAGGTCGCGTAGCGCGGCCGGTTCCATCTCCAGCACGTTCTCGGGGTAGGAGTCGCGCGCCGCGGCGTAGGCCCAGACGATCTGGCCGGCGGGTGCGTCCTGGATGGGGGTGTGCCAGGCGGAGACGAACATCCAGCCCGGCCCGTTCGGGACGATGTTGTTGACCGAGCCGTCGATCAGCCATGCGGGCACCCGGGTGGCCACGCGGGGGGTGAGCGGGACGCGGCCGGCGATGTTCAGCACGCCGGTGTCCATCCGGCCAAGGTGGGGCAGGTACTGCCCGCGTACCCGGGAGTTGGCGCCGTCGGCTCCGACGAGCAGGTCGCCGTCGGTGTGGCCGCCGTCGGCGAGGTGGACGCGTACCCGCCCGTCGGAGGTGTGCGTGTAGCGGACGAATTCCCTGTTCCACCGGACGACGCCGCCCGAGGCGCCCGCGGTGTCGTCGGTGAGGCCGCGAAGCAGGACGTCACGCAGGTCGAGCCGGTTGACGGCCCGGCGCTGGACGACGGCGGGATCGGTTCCCGGCCTGGTTCCCACCAGGGACAGGGTGCGCAGGTGTTCGTCGGAGAAGCGGACCGCGGGCGTGGTCTCGGGCGCGATCGCCTTGAAGCGGGCCCAGTTCTCCTCCGGCAGGCACTCACGTAGTGCCCGGCTGCCGTCGGCGTTGACGTGGATGCCGTATCCGGCGAGGCCGGGGGTTCCGGCGCCGGTGCGTTCGAGGACTTCGACGTCGATGCCCGCGCGGCGCAGGCCGTGGGCCAGGCAGAGTCCGCCGATTCCGGCACCGATGATGAGGACGCGCATACGTTGGGTCTTCCCTTCTCGCGGACGGTCGTGGGTGCCTCCACGTTCGCGGCGAGGTGTGGCTCCGGGCGTCATCCTTGCGAGGGCATCGGGCTTACCTCTCGCGATCCTTGCGAGGGCGTCGGGCCTACCTCTCGCGAGGTAGGCCCGACGGCGGATCGGCGTCGCGGCCGGTCAGTCCATCCACCCCGGAGTGACCATTCCCGATTCGTAGGCGATGACGACCAGCTGTGTGCGGTCGCGGGCGCCGAGTTTGGTCATGATCCGGCTGGCGTGTGTCTTGACGGTGGCCGGGCTGAGGAAGAGCCGGTCGGCGATCTCCTCGTTCGACAGCCCTTCCGCGACCAGGGTCATGACCTCGCGCTCGCGGCCGGTGAGCGCGTTGAGGCGCGGGCTGACGGCTGGCCGTCTGCTGCGGGTGGCGAATTCGGCGATCAGCTTGCGGGTGACGGAGGGCGCCAGCAGCGCCTCCCCCCGTGAGACGACCCGGATGCCGTGGATCATCTCGGCCGGTTCGGTGTCCTTGAGCAGGAAGCCGCCGGCCCCGGCGCGCAGGGCGGTGTAGATGTAGTCGTCGACGTCGTAGGTGGTCAGGATGATGACCTTGACGTGGGCGAGGGCCGGGTCCTCGGCGATCAGCCTGGTGGCGTCCAGGCCGTTGAGGCCGGGCATCTGCACGTCCATCAGGACGATGTCGGGGCCGAGTTCGCGTGCCAGCCGTACGGCGTGCTCCCCGTCGGAGGCCTCTCCCACCACGGAGATGTCGTCCTCCCCGTCGAGGATGGCGCGGAAACCGGCGCGTACCAGCGCCTGGTCGTCGGCCAGCAGCACCTTGATCATGCTGACGGCTCCGCCGGGCCGGCCGGCAGGCGGGCGATCACCCGGAAGCCGCCGCCACCTGGCCGGTTCCCGGTGCTGAGCCGGCCGCCGAGGGCTTCGACCCGTTCGCCCATGCCTCTCAGCCCGCTGCCTCTCAGCCCGCTGCCGGTGCCCGCGATGTCCTCGGGGCGGCCTCGGCCGTTGTCGTCGATCTGCACGTACACCTCGTCGTGGTCGTAGCGGACGCGGATGGCCACCTGGGTGGCGCCGGCGTGCCGGGTGATGTTGGTGAGGCTCTCCTGCACGATGCGGTAGGCCGCCAGATCCACCGCGGGACCGACCGGCCTGCGTTCTCCGTCCACTCGTACGGTGACGACCAGGCCGGCCGCGCGGGCCTTTCCCGCGAGCTCGTCCAGCCGTGCCAGCCCCGCGGGCGGGCCCGCGGTCCCCGGCGCGTCGTCCTGGCGCAGTACGCCGAGGGTGGCACGCAGTTCCCGCAGGGCGTCCTTGCTGGACTGCTTGATCGCGGCCAGTGCGTCCGGCGCCAGTTCGGGTTGTTCGGCCAGTCGGTGCAGCGCGGAGCTGGCCTGCACGTGGATCAGCGAGAGATTGTGGCCGAGCGCGTCGTGCAGCTCGCGGGCGATGCGCAGCCGTTCCCGCACGGCGCGCAGCCGTCCCTCCTCCCTGCGCCGTTCCTCCGCGGCGCGCAGGTAGGCGCGGCGGTTGCGCACGACCGCGCCCATCGCCAGCGCCGCGGCGAACCAGCCGGCCAGCAGGAAGCCGGCCGCTCCGGCGAGGTTGGGGGTGCCGCTGTCGCGCGCGGCGTAGGCGAAGGTGACCAGCGCGACGGCGAGCAGCGCGACGGCGGCACCCATCCCTGCCTCGGCGCCCACGGTGTACAGCGCCACGACGAGGGCGGGCCAGATGGGGCCGTCTGTCTGGCTGAGGGGGTAGTAGGCGGCGCACAGGACCAGGATGAACACCGCCGTCGCCACCGGGTAACGGTGGCGCAGCGGCAGGACGGCGGCGAAGACCAGGACGATCACCCAGCCCAGCGTGTCCATCCGGGAGTGGCCGATCAGAACGACCGCCGCCACCGAGGCGGCGGCGAGGATCGGGTCCGTGACCCAGTTCGGCGGCGGCCAGGCCGTTCGGCTGTCATCGGTGTGCAAGGTCGTCCTCATGCGGCGGGGCCAGGCGGTGACGCGGCCTGTCCGGGGTCGCCGGAGATCCGCGGGAGGCGGGTGAACCGCTTCCGCCCTCCTGGGAACAGATGGCCGGCGAACCGCCGGCCGCGCCCTCGGCGACGCGCTGAGCCGCCCGCGGGCCTGCTTCGCATTATCACATCAGGCGAGTACGGCATCGCCGTCGCGGTGACCTCGACACGCGCACACGAGTTCACTCGCCACCCGCCGTCCGGTTCCGCCGCCCCATGACGGTGCCGTTCCTCACAGGTACACGGGTTCGGTGACGCGGTGCCGGAACAGGTACCAGGACCAGGCCTGGGCCGCCATGAGGAAAGGCGTGACGACGAGGATCGCCGGCACCAGGAAGCTCAGCGAGTCCGGGTCGGCGGCGGCCCCCGTGGGGTCCAGCCGGACGCCGGCCGCGAGAACCACGACCATGATCACGGCCGAGGTCACGGCCAGCGTCCGCACGTCCCCGATCCGGCCGGCCGCCCCCCGCGCGCGCCGGTGCGGCGTACCGGTGAGTCGCAGCGCCGCGAACGCCAGCCCGTGCGAGGCGAACAGCAGCGCCGCGCCCGCGGCGCCGGCCACGGCCGCCCAGGCGGCGCCCGGCCTGCCGACGTCTCCGGCCAGGATCTCGCCGAGGACGACCCCCCAGCTCAGCGCGACGAGCCAGCTGCCGGTCACGGTCGCGGCGTCCCACGACAGCCGCCAGCCCCGCCGGTCCACCCGGCCGCGCAACCACAGTCCCATGTCACGCACGACCCATCCCACGAGCAGCACGCTGAAGGCCGGATACAGGCCGTGCAGCAAGATGGCCTCCAGCTCGGGAAACGCACCGGCCAGAATGCCGATCACCGCGACCAGCCACACCTCGTTGCCGAGGAAGAACGGCGCGATCGCCGTGACGACCAGACGCCGCTCGCGGTCGGTGCGCCCGAGGAAGGGCAGCACCATGCCGACACCGACGTCTGCGCCGCCGAGGAGGAGGTAGCCGAGAGTGAAGAAGCCCAAGATCGCGACGGCGATGATTTCCACAGGTGTCCTCGCTCAGAAGGTCGTGGTCAGGTACGGCTCGGCCGGCTGGTCTCTTTCCGGCCGCCCCAGCGTCGCCGCCCGCGGCCCGCCGCGGGCGAACCTGGCCAGCAGCCAGTAGTTGACCAGGGCGAGCACACCGAACAGAACGGTGAAGACGATCAGCGAGACGGTCAGCATCACGGGAGCGATGTCGGAGATCGCGTCCTCGGTCCTCAGCAGGCCGTACACCACCCAGGGCTGGCGGCCGGTCTCGCGGAAGACCCATCCGGCGATCATCGCGACGAACGGCAGCGGGATCGCCGCCACCAGCAGCCGGAGCCGCCGTCCGGAGGCGGCGATACGGCGGTCGGAGCGCATGAGGACGAGGCCTGTCACCGACACCGCCAGCATCGCCACCCAGCAGCCCACCATCAGGTAGAAGGCGGCCCCACCGATGGGAGAGGGCACATAGTCACCCGGGCCGTACGCCGCCTCCGCCTCCGCCTGGAGCCGGGAGAGCTCGCTCCGATCGCCGCCGAGGGCCGCCGCCGGCTTCAGGGGCTGCGTGTCCTCCAGCACCCCGAAGTGCGTCCCGCCCATGCCGGCCGTGAGCAGCAGGAAGGGGAACGTGACCGCCAGCCCGATTCGTAGCGAGCGCCGGAAGAACTCCCGGTCAAGGGTGTCGCGCCGCAGGTGGTAGGCGCTGACGCCGGCCATGAGGAACCCGGCGGCCACCATCGCGCCGCCGAGGATGTGCCCCACGGCGACGACGGCGCTGGGGTTGGTGAGGACCGCTTGGACATCGGTCAGCTGGAGAACGCCGTCGACGACCTCGGCTCCGACCGGGTTCTGCAGGAAACCGTTCGACACCATGATCCAGTAGGCGGAGGCGTAGGCGGTCAGCGTGATGCCCCAGATCAGCGCCAGGTGCGCCCAGCGGTTCAGCCGCCCCCACCCGAAGATCCACAGACCGAGGAAGGTGGACTCCACGAAGAACGCGATCAGTGTCTCCAGGGCCAGCGACGAGCCGAAGACGTTACCGGCGAAGTGCCCCAGACCGCCCCAGTTGAGGCCGAGCTGTAGTTCCATCACCAGGCCGGTGACGATGCCCACGGCGTAGTTGATGACGTAGAGCTGTCCCCAGAATCGGGTCATCCGCCAGTGCACCTCGCTACCGGTCAGCGTCGCCCGGGTCTGGACGCAGGCCACTAGCGTGACCAGGCCGAGGGTCAGTGCCACGAACAGGAAGTGCGTTCCGGCGGTCAACGCGAACTGCGCCCGGGCCAGATCGAGGGATTCGGGGTCCATGCCCAGCACTGTGGACGGCCGCTCACCCGATCCGCGTCGCCCCGGAGGGGGAACCGGCGTTAGGCCGCGAGAGGTAGGCGCGACCCGCGAGGTCATCCCCGCGCCGACTTTCGACCTGAGCGATCGGAGTCGACGTCGCCCAGGACGCTCCCTCCTTCGTCGACACGTTACGTGGCGTCGCTCCTCGCCGGTCATGTGAGCGTCGTGAGCGGAAAGGTTGCGTCGGCCCTCGCCAACTGTCACTATATTTCATAATTAATGATTTAACTGAGGCCGGAAACATCGATCACCAGCAGCGACCACCAACAGGGAAGGCGCGAAAACCTTGGCACGGTACGCACATCGCGGCGTCCACGGGCAGACCGTCGAGATCGTCGCACGGCGAATCCTGAGCGGCCGGATCGCCGAGGGCGAGACGCTCAACATCGTGGCCCTGCAGGAGGAGCTGGGGGTGAGCCTCACCGCACTGCGCGAGGCACTCAAGGTGCTCTCCGCCAAGGGCATCGTCGACGCCCGGCAGCGGCGCGGCACCTTCGTACGGCCGCGCGCCGACTGGAACCTGCTCGACGGCGATGTGATCCGCTGGCAGTTCGACGAGCACACCGACCCCCGGCTGCTGGACGAGCTGCACGAGGTACGCACCATCGTGGAGCCCGCCGCCGCCCGGCTGGCCGGTGACAGGGCCACGGAGGCGGACCTCGCCGCCCTGGACGCGGCGCTCGGCGCGATGGCCGCCGCCGACGGCGACCCCGTCGCGGCCGTCGCCGCCGACCTGCTCTTCCACCGCGCGCTGCTCGCCGCCACGCACAACGAGCTGCTGGAGCGGATGGAGATCGTCATCGAGACCGGGCTGGCCGAACGGGACCTCCTCGTGCACGGGGGCGAGCACCACGACGACCCGGTGCCCAGCCACCGGGCGGTGGTCGAGGCGATCCACGCCCGCGATCCGGACGCCGCCGAACGCGCCATGCGGGAGCTGCTGGCCAAGGCCGTGCACGACGTGGCCAGGGTCCGCCGCTCGCGGGAAGACCCGGCCGAAGGAAGAACGGCGAAGCCCCCGAAGGACCCGAAACCCTCAAAGGACCCGAAGGACGTGAGGGAGGAGCAGTGAAGATCGAGCGAGTCGAGACCTTCCTCGTCCCGCCGCGCTGGCTCTTCTGCCGCGTGGAGACCGACGAGGGCGTCGTCGGCTGGGGCGAGCCGGTCGTCGAGGGCCGCGCCGAGGTGGTGCGGGCGGCGGTGGAGGTGCTCGCCGGATACCTCGTCGGCGAGGACCCCCTGCGGATCGAGCACCACTGGCAGGTGCTCACCAAGGGCGGCTTCTACCGGGGCGGCCCCGTGCTCTCCAGCGCCGTCGCGGGCCTCGACCAGGCGCTGTGGGACATCGCGGGCCAGGCGTACGGCGCCCCGGTCCACGCGCTGCTCGGCGGGCCGGTGCGCGACCGCGTCCGGGTGTACTCCTGGGTGGGCGGCGACGAGCCCGGCGAGGTGGCCGCGGCGGTCGCCGCCCAGGTCGAGGCGGGCTTCACCGCGGTCAAGATGAACGCGAGTGGCCGCCTCTCCCCCCTGCCCACCCCGGCCGAGATCGACGACGTGGTGCGACGGCTCGCCGCCGCCAGGGAGGTGCTCGGCGACGGCCGCGACGTGGCCGTCGACTTCCACGGCCGGGCGGGCGCGGCGGCGGTCCGCCGCATCCTCCCCGAGCTCGCGGCACTGCGGCCGCTGTTCGCGGAGGAGCCGCTGCTTCCCGAGCAGGGCCACGCCCTGCACGACGTCGTCACCTGCTCGCCGATCCCGATCGCCACCGGCGAGCGGCTGTACGGCCGCGCCGAGTTCCTCGAACCGCTGCGGGCCGGTGTCGCCGTCGTGCAGCCGGACCTCTCCCACGCGGGCGGCGTCTCCGAGGTACGCCGCATCGCGGCCCTCGCCGAGACCTACGGTGCCCTCCTCGCGCCGCACTGCCCGCTCGGCCCGATCGCCCTGGCCGCGAGCGCGCAGGTCGCCTTCGCCACGCCCAACTTCCTCATCCAGGAACAGAGCGTCGGCATCCACTACAACGAGGGGGCGGACCTCCTCGACTACGTCGTCGACCCCGAGCCGTTCCGCTTCGTCGACGGGCATCTGCGCCGGATGGACGCCCCCGGCCTGGGCATCACCGTGGACGAGAAGGCGGTCCGCCGCGCCGACCGTACCGGCCACGCCTGGCGCAACCCGGTCTGGCACCACGACGACGGCTCGTTCGCCGAATGGTGACCGGCCGGAACCGCCGCCGCCGTACCCGCCTCCGGAACACCGGCCACCAGGACCACAAGAAGCACAAGAAGCACAAGAAGCACAAGGACGAATGCCATGCGAATGCCTGATGTTCAGGTGTCCGACATCCTCACCCTCGGAGAGACACTCGTCAGCCTGTACGTGCAGGGGCAGCGCCTCGACAGCGCGTCCTGCCTGGCCAAGTCGATAGCCGGGGCGGAGGCGAACGTCGCCATCGGCCTGGCCAGGCTCGGCGCGCGGCCCGCGATGATCTCGCGGGTCGGTCCCGACCCCTTCGGCGTGGAGGTCCACCGCACCCTGCGCGGCGAGGGCGTGGACGTCGGCCACGTGCGGACGGGCGGGTCCCCGACGGGGATGATGGTCAAGGAGGTGCTCGGCCCGCATCTCACGAACGTGTACTACTACCGGGCCGGATCCGCCGCGACCGAGCTGACCGGCGCCGACGTGCCGGGCGAGCTCGTCGCGGGAGCCCGCCGCGTCCACGTCACGGGCGTCACGCTCGCCCTCGGCGAGGGCCCCGCCGAGGCCGTACGCACCCTCGTCGGCCTGGCCCGCGACCACGGGGTGCCGGTGAGCTTCGACCCGAACATCCGCCGCAAGCTGTGGACCCTCGAAGAGGCCGCGGCGGCCTGCCGCACGCTGCTGCCGGACGTCGACGACCTGCTCCTCGGCGAGGACGAGGCGCTCGCCATCAGCGGGACCACCACCTGCGCGGACGCGCTGAGCGCGCTGACCGGCCTCGGCGTCCCCCGGGTCGTGATCCGTCGCGGCGACCGCGGATGCGTCGCCGTCGAGCGGGGCGGCGAGCCGATCGACCTGCCCGCCCACCCGGCCCCGGCCGTCGTCGACACCGTCGGGGCGGGGGACGCGTTCACCGCGGGCTACCTGTTCGAGCTGCTCGGGGGCCGGTCCTTCGCCGAGGCCCTGCGGACCGGGTCGTGGACCGCCGCCCAGGTGGTGGCCCACCGGGGCGACTACGAGGGATTCCCCCGCCTGCACGAGTACGAGGCGTTCGTTTCAGGACAGGAAGGATTCGATCGATGATCGACCTGGTCAGATCCCACCGGCTGGTGGCGATCATCCGCAAGCCGGGCGAGGACGAGGCGCGCGCCGCCGCGACCGAGGTGCTGGCCGCGGGTGTGCGGCTCATCGAGGTCACCATGACCACCCCCGGCGCGCTGCGGCTCATCCGCGAGCTGACCGGCGCGTGGCCGGACGCCGTGGTGGGCGCCGGGACCGTGCTCACCGCGCGGGCGGCGGAGGCGGCGATCGAGGCCGGTGCCCGCTTCGTCGTCGCGCCCAACGTCGACCGCGCCGTCATCGAGGCCGCGCACGACGGCGGGGCCGCCGCCGTGCCCGGGGCCTTCACCCCCACCGAGGCGCTGACCGCGATGAGCTTCGGCGCGGACGTCGTCAAGCTCTACCCCGCGTCCGGGATCGGCCTGGCCGCCTTCGGCGACCTGTGCCGCGCCCTCGGCCAGGTGCCCTTCATGCCGACGGGCGGGGTGACCGTACGGGACGCGCCGGAGTGGATCCGCGCGGGCGCGGTCGCCGTCGGCATGGGCGACGCCCTCACCCGGGCGAGCCCCGGCGAGCTGGCCGGCCTCCTGACCGGGCTCGGCGGCACGGGGTGACCGGGGCGGAGCCCGCGGTGCCATCGACCGGCCGGCCAGGGGTTGGAACGCGACAAGCGGGCGCGTACAGGCAAGTGCTGTGCGCGCACAGGCAAGGTCGCGCCACCTGACGCGTGTCATTCTGATGCCCGATCCCCCGCCACGGGACGAACATCGCGCAAGCGAGGAACGGGACAACAGGATGAGAAAGAAGTGGCTGTTCAAGGTCATCGCGGCTTTCGCCGTCGTCGCCTCGGGGCTCGCGCTGACGACGGCACCGGCCCAGGCGTCGGCCGTCGCCGGCAAGCGGATCAAGATGGTCGAGTTCAGCCGGTGTCTCGACGTCAAGGACTTCAACACCGGGAACGGGGCGCTGGTCCAGCTGTGGAGCTGCAACAACAACGCCAACCAGCTCTGGAACTTCTACCGTGACGGCACCATCCGCAGCGTTCTCAACGGGAAGTGCCTGGACATCAAGGAGTTCAACATCAGGGCGGGCGCGGTCGTGCAGATGTGGAGCTGCAGCGGCGCGGCGAACCAGCGGTGGTACTGGGGTCCCAAGTACAACAACGTCGGCTACCGGACGATCCGGAGCGTCCTGAACGGCTTCTGCCTCGACGCGAAGGGCAAGCAGCACAAGCTCGGCACGCCGATCCAGACGTGGAGCTGCAGCCAGCAGTGGAACCAGGCCTTCCGCATGATCTGACGTCGACGTCCCGTCCTCCGGCCGGGAACGACCGATCGGCGCCGCGCTCTCACCGCTCCCCGGGGCGCTCCCCGGACCGCTCCTTGAGCCACTTCCGAGCCGCTCCCCAGACCGCTCCCCGGACCGCTTCCCGAGCCGGTGGACGGTCCGTTGGGCGGTCCGGGAAGCGGCTCGGACCCCGTGGTTCGAGCAAGCGGGAGTTCAGCGGGCGCCAAGGTGGATGCGCCAGTGTGGCCGCATGCCCTTCCTCCCGAGAACCCACGAGATCCCCGCCGGTGTGGAGCATGAGAGGTTCCACATCCGGCCCATCACGATTCACGACGCGGTGCGTGACTTCGACGCCGTGATGAGCAGCGCGGCCCGGCTGCGGGAGCGCTTCCCCCTGTGGGGCTGGCCGCCCGGCGACATGACGCTGGAGGACAACCTGATCGACCTGGCCTGGCACCAGAAGGAGGCCCTGCTGCGCAGGTCGTTCAACTACGCGGTGATGAGCCCCGACGGGTCCCGCCTGCTCGGGTGTGTCTACGTCGATCCCCCGGAGAAGCGCGGGGCCGACGCGGACGTGTCGTTCTGGGTACGGGCCGACGAGGAGGGCACGGGCCTGGAGGAGGAGCTGGAGCCGGTGGTCCGCGCCTGGCTGGACGAGGCGTGGCCGTACGCCTCGGTGCGCTGGCCGGGCAGGGAGATCTCCTGGGAGGAGTGGGACCTCCTGCCGGACGTGCTTCCGTCGGGCGGGTGAGGTGCCCCAGGCGACGGACGTGACCCGGGCGGGGTGGTGACCGGTGCTCCCGGGTGATGACGGGTGCTCCGCGTCGGCCGTCGATGTGCCGGGGCGCGGTGTGGAGGCCGGTGCCCGCGACCGCGACCGGCACGAGCGACGGCCGCCGGTCGGTGGACCGGCGGCCGCGCGAACGTGCGGGCTCACGAACTCACGAGCTCACGAACATGCGGGCTCGCGGGCTCACGGGCATGCGGGCTCGCGGGTGAGAATCAGGGAGCCTTGGTGATCTTCACCTTCTCCTTGCGGTAGTTGTTGCCGTGGCCGTCCGGCCGGTAGCCGTCCTCGACGTTCCCGGCGATGTCGACGGCGAACCAGCGCACCTCGGTGTTCTTGGTGACCGTGATCTGCTGCGCGCCCTCGCGCGTCCCCGCGGCGGCGAGCTTGGTGGAGCTCAGCGTCGGGCGGCTGCCGTCCAGCGTGTAGTACACGTTGGCGGGCTCGTCGGTCGCGAAGGTGAACGTGGACGAGGTGGGGGTCCAGCCGGTCTTCTTCAGCTCCGACCTGGGACGGTCGTCGTCGTCGGCGAAGGACCTGGCGATCTCCAGGATGCCGATCTGGCCGCTGGCGAACTCCATCGCCTCCTCGTGCCCCTCGGCGAAGTCCGGCTGGAAGCCGACCGCCCGGAACTGCTTGGTCGCCGGGTCGTAGACGTCCGCGCCGACCTCGAAGTCCCAGCCGATGATGCCCCGGTTGAACCAGTGCTCGTCGGCGCTGTTGCCGGCCGCGGAGTACAGCACGTCCGGCACCGGACCGGTGCGGCCCGGCCAGATGCCCGTACCGCGCCACGACTGGACCGCGGAGAGGATGTGGTCGGAGGCGTCCCAGAAGAAGTTCTCCGTGCCGTAGTCGACCCTCGGCAGCAGCTCCCGCCCGGCCGCCTTGTACGCGCCAGGAGGCCACATGAAGTAGCCGCCGTAGGAGTGCGTGTTCATCGCGAACTTGATGTTCGGGTACTGGGTGGTGAGCCAGACCTCGTTGCGCGCCTCCGGCTCCGACAGCTCGGCCGGGCCCGCGAAGGTGTCGCTGGTGCAGGTGGTCGAGGCGCCGCTGTAGCCGTCGAAGACGGAACCGACCGAGAAGTTGCGGTTCAGGTCCACGCCCCAGGAGTTGCGCCGCGCCGGGTCGGCCGCGTTGACCGGGCAGTGGTTGGTCAGGTTGCGGCGCTGCATGTTGTAGTCGTACATGCTGTAGTGCCCGCCGTCGGGGTTGGACGTCGGCAGGATGAAGATGTCGAGGTCGTCGACGAGCTTCTTGGTCCGGTTGTCACGGGCGTAGTTGCGCAGGAGCCGCTCGGCGGTCTCCAGGCAGACCAGCGGGGTCACCCACTCGCGGGCGTGCTCCTGGCAGTAGAGGAACACGCCGGTCTTCGACCCGTCGCGCTTCTTGCCGATGCGCAGCGCCTTCGTCTGGAACGGGTCGCGCGAGACGGTCGCCGGAGCCTTCAGGTTGTCGGTCAGCTTCGTCGCGACCGCCGCCTCGACGAGGCCGGTACCGGCGTTGCCCCGGTAGGTGGCGGCGGTCAGCAGCGCCGACGTCGCGCTGTTGCCGTTGAGCGCCTCGACCACCTGGATCGCGGTGCTGCTGACCGCGGAGGACGCGTCCGTGCCGAGGTTGACCACGACGTCCTTGCCGCTCGCGGAGACGCTCAGCGGGCTGGAGGCGGCGTCGGGCTTGACCAGGGCGAGGCTGATGTCGTTGCCGCCCTCGTGCCCGTACGCCTTCGAGCTCACGTAGAACGTGCTCGCCGCGACCGTGCCGAACTGCGCCTGCGCCGCCCGGCGGTAGCCGTTCGTCTTGTGGGGCAGGTCGACGATCTGGCTGATCTTCGGGAACTCCGCGGCCAGGGCGGTGATCCGGCCGGTGAGCTCGGTGGGGTCCATGTAGCGGTCGACGAAGTCGGCGACGTAGTGGGGCTTCGGCGCCTTGCGCGGGGATCCCAGCCACTTGGTCACCGGGACCGTGACCGAGCCGCCGCGGCTGCTCGTGATCGTGACCTTGGCGGGGACCGCGGTGAGGGAGAGCGGCGCGCTGAACCGGTGGTACATGTACTGACCGGCGTCGGTGAAGCGCGACATCGTCGCGGTGCCGCCCGAGTCGGGGGGCGTCTTCTTACCGCTGTCCCAGGCGGCGGTGAGCACGGTCTCCGCGTCGACGGCGCTCGACTTCACCTCCACCGACAGGAAGCGCTGGTCGTCGAGGCTGGTGAACCACTCGGCGCGGAGCGGGGTCAGCGTGTCGACCTCCGCCGCCGCCTCCGCGGCCTCCTTGAGCGCCTCCCGCCGTTCCGCCTTGTTCTCCGCGACGTCGCTCTGGTCGGAGATGGCGCCGCGTACGTCGAAGCCGAGGTCACGCAGCCTCTGGGCCTCCGGGGGGCTCAGCACGGCGTGGACCTCAAGGCCTCCCTCGACGGACTTCTTGTACTCCGCGAGGTCGACGTCCAGGGAGGTGAGCCGGTCGACGGCCGCCTGGTCGGGGACGATGACGCGCAGCAGCGCCACGCCGTTCTGCTCGGCGGTCGACCGCCGGTCGGGGACGACCTCGCTGACCGGCGGGGACGGGTCGGCGAGCACGGGCATCGAGCTGAGGCTGAGGGCGAGAGGCAGGGCGAGCACGACCGCGGCGCGGACGGCCCTCCTGCCGGTGAGGGGGCTCCTCATGAAAGATTCCTCCAGTTGGCGCACGTCTCAGGTTGGGGGACACCTGGAAATAAGCGCGCTATCGGCAAGATCTTCGCTAGAGGCGGACATATCCGTCAAGAAGCAAAATATCGGTGCAACCCATCCGATTTTGCCAAGTGGGACCGAGGGGAGAGCGGTCGCCGTACGACGCCGGCCCGGCCGTCACGGCCACCACGGCGCCGCGGACCGGAGGGAGCGGTCCCAGCACCGGATGAGCCGCAGGTGAAGAGGGCCGGGCATCCTCCCGGGCCCGGCCGGGGAGCTCCGGCCCTCCCGATCCAGAATGCGGACAAAAGCTCGCAAACCTCAACAACATAAACCAAAAGCGCAATACGCCTTTGGACCCGCCGGGACACTCACCGATCGCTACTCTTCGCAAGGAAAAGTCAACGGTGAGTAAAGAGGGCGTTCATGGGACGAAGACTGATGGTGATGACGGTCGCGGGGGCGGGGGTGGCCGTCGTCGCCGGGGCGGCGCTGTTCCTCTCCGGCGAGCAGGGGTCGCAGGCCGCGAGGTCCACCCTGCGGCTGCCCGCGATAGAGGACCCGCTGACCGGCCAGGAGGTCGCCCAGGCCACCACGATCGCGTCGGCGGGGTCGAGATCGCACCTGGCCGCCGGGCGGATCAAGCTCCTCTACGTGGAGCGCGACGACGACAAGGACTCCCCCGGCAGCCGCCGCGCCGACGCGTACCTCTACGACTACGGCGGCGACCGCCTCATCGTGCGGACCGTCGACCTCGGCCGGGGCGAGATCGTGCGGGAGACCGTGGCGCGGGGGGTGCAGCCGCCGCCGTCGAAGGAGGAGGAGACGACGGCCGCCGGTCTCCTGCTGTCCCACCCGGGATACGGCAAGATCGCCCGCGACGCGTACACCAGGGCGGGGGGCGGGGCGCTGCGGTCGGCGGTGGACCTGGGGCTGCGCGGGCTGATCTTCACCCCGTCGGGCGAGAGCGGGCCCGCCAGGGAGTGCGAGGTCCACCGGTGCCTGCGGCTGTTCGTCCGGCTGCCCGACGGCACCTGGCTGGACACCAGCCGGATGGTCGTCGACCTGTCCGCCAAGAAGATCCACACCCTGGAGTGGTAATCCGTGTTCCTCCGCCTCACCCTCTTCTGCGCCCTGCTCGCCGGGGGGCTCTCCGCGCCGATACCCCCGCTGCCGCAGCCGCGGCCGTCCAGCTCGTCCACCTCGTCCGGCTCCCCGGCGCGGCCACAGGCGACGCCGGGGACCGGCGCGCGGCCTCCGGCCGCCCCTTGCAACGCCCCGTACCGCGTCGACAAGACCCTGCCCAACGGGGCGCGCTGGCAGCTCTGCTGGGAGATGCGCAACGTCGAGGGGCTCACCCTGACCAGGATCGTCTACACACCGAGGGGCCAGCGGCCGATCACCGTGCTGCGCAGCACCTCGCTGGCCCAGATCCACGTGCCGTACGACAGGGGCCGGCCCCGCTACCACGACATCGGGTCGCTTGGCTACACCGCGATCCCGCTGCGGGCCGCCGACTGCCCGCTCGGCGAGCGTCGCGAGCAGTTCGTCTGCGTGACGACGAGGGCTCGCGGGCACGCGCACCTGAAGGCGGTCCCCGAGGGGCTGAACCTGACGGCCCAGGGGCGTGACCTGGTGGTGTTCGCCGCCTTCCAGGTCGGCTGGTACACCTACCTCGCCGAATGGGCCTTCTCCGACGACGGCGCGATCACCCCCCGGGTGGGGGCCACCGGGTCGCTCGCCGGGTTCGCCACCACGCCCGAGCACGGCTGGCCCATCGGGGTGGGCGCGAGCGGGTTCGAGGCGAGCCACACCCACAACATCTTCTGGCGCCTGGACTTCGACGTGGCGGGCCGGGCGGACGACGTCGTGGAGCAGTACGACTTCAGCGGCTCCGGCACCGCGAGCCGGAAGATCGCGCGGACGGCGTTCGCGACGGAGGCCAGGTCCGTCAGCAGGCCGATGCGCTGGTGGCGGGTGGTCGACGGGAAGGTGCGCAACGCCGACGGGCACCGCGTCTCCTGGGAGATCAACAACTCCGACACCGCCCAGTACCGCGGCCCCGCCGACGAGGCCTTCACCCGGGCCGATCTCTACGTCACCGACTACCGCTCCTGCGAGCGCCTGGCGACGGTCAACCCGTCCCCCCGGTGCGCCAGGTCCGTCGACCGCTACACCAACGGGGAACGGCTCGCCGACCCGGTGCTGTGGGTCAACGTCGGCTTCCACCACGTCCCCCGCGACGAGGACGCCGACCCGATGCCGAGCCACTGGCAGGGGTTCCGCATCACCCCGCGCGACGTCACCGCCAAGAACCCGTACTGACCGGGTCGTTTCTCGCCGTACCAACCTGTACCGAACCGTGCCGAGCGGCCGTTCCCATCGTTTCGGGCGGCGCCGGTCACCGGTGGCGGCCGGAACTCGCGCACGACGCCGCCGATGATCGGATACGGTCGGCGAACGGCGTTGTGATGTGCCCCACATAACCGACAATCGTGACTTTTCTCTCTCCTGGATCCGCACGTTTTCCCAACGCGCATGGTGATAGCGGACAGGGGCATGGGATGGGTCACCCGAGTAGGGCAAGGTAGGGGCTATCGATCTACGGGAGTAAGCCATGAACGCGCACTTGGACCTGGACCGGCTCGCGGGCGGAGCGCACCACGATCCGCACTCGATCCTCGGGTCGCATCTGGGTCCCGAGGGCGTGACGATCCGGACGCTGCGCCCCTTCGCGCGGAAGGTCCAGGCGCTCGTGGACGGCGAGGCCCACGACATGAGGCACGTGGCCCACGGCGTGTTCGCGGTGACCCTGCCCGGGGTCGACAAGATCCCCGACTACCGGCTCCGGATCACCTACGCCGACGCCGAGCCGTACGAGACCACGGATCCCTACCGGCACTGGCCCACGCTGGGCGAGGTGGACCTGCACCTGATCGGCGAGGGGCGCCACGAGCGGCTCTGGGAGACCCTCGGCGCGCGGGTGATGCGGCACGAGGACGTGGACGGCACGGCCTTCGCCGTGTGGGCGCCCAACGCGCGCGGCGTCCGGGTCATCGGCGACTTCAACCACTGGGAGGGCGGCGCGTACCCGATGCGCTCGCTCGGCAGGTCGGGCGTGTGGGAGCTCTTCGTCCCCGGTCTCGGCCCCGGTGACCGCTACAAGTTCAGCATCCTCGGCGCGGACGGGGTCTGGCGGGCCAAGGCCGACCCGATGGCCCGGCGCACCGAGGTGCCGCCCGCGACCGCGTCGGTGATCGAGAGGTCGGAGTACGCCTGGCGGGACGACGAGTGGATGCGCCGCCGCGCGGAGGGCGACGCCCTGCGGGAGGCGATGAGCGTCTACGAGGTGCACCTCGGCTCGTGGCGGCCCGGCCTGTCGTACCGGGAACTCGCCGTCGAGCTGGTCGACTACGTGGTGGACATGGGCTTCACGCACGTGGAGCTGATGCCGGTGGCCGAGCACCCGTTCGGCGGCTCCTGGGGCTACCAGGTGACGTCCTACTACGCCCCGACCTCCCGCTTCGGCTCCCCCGACGACTTCCGCCACCTGGTCGACAGCCTGCACGAGGCGGGCATCGGCGTGCTGGTCGACTGGGTGCCCGCGCACTTCCCGATGGACGACTGGGCGCTGGCCAGGTTCGACGGCACCCCGCTGTACGAGCACGCCGACCCCGCGCGGGGCGAGCACCCCGAGTGGGGCACCTACATCTTCGACTTCGGCCGCAGGGAGGTGCGCAACTTCCTGGTCGCCAACGCCGTGTACTGGCTGCGCGAGTTCCACATCGACGGGCTGCGCGTCGACGCGGTCGCCTCGATGCTCTACCTCGACTACTCGCGGCGCGAGGGCGAGTGGACGCCCAACGAGTACGGCGGCAGGGAGAACCTCGACGCCGTCGCGTTCCTCAAGGAGATGAACGCGGTCGCCTACCGGGAGGCGCCGGGCATCATCACCGTCGCCGAGGAGTCGACCGCGTGGCCGGGCGTCTCGCGGCCGGTGCACCTGGGCGGGCTCGGCTTCGGCTTCAAGTGGAACATGGGCTGGATGCACGACACGCTCGCGTACCTCAAGCACGAGCCGGTCTTCCGCCAGTACCACCACCACCAGATGACGTTCTCGCTAATGTACGCGTACTCGGAGAACTTCACGCTGCCGCTCTCGCACGACGAGGTGGTGCACGGCAAGGGGTCGCTGCTCGGCAAGATGCCCGGCGACGAGTGGCAGCGGTTCGCGAACCTGCGGGCGCTGTTCGCCTTCATGTGGGCCCACCCCGGCAAGCAGCTGCTGTTCATGGGCGGCGAGTTCGGCCAGGGCTCGGAGTGGTCGGAGGAGCGCGGGCTCGACTGGTGGGTGCTCGACTTCGACGGGCACAGGGGGGTGCAGCGGCTGGTCCGCGACCTCAACCGCGTCTACAAGGAGTCCCCGGCGCTGTGGAGCGTGGACGCCTCTCCCGACGGCTTCCGCTGGATCGACGCCGACGACGCGCTGGGCAACGTGTTCTCCTTCCTCCGCTACGCCGAGGACGGCTCGGTGGTGGCGTGCGTGGCCAACTTCTCCGGCGCGCCGCACGACGACTACCGTCTCGGGCTGCCCTTCCCCGGGGCGTGGGAGGAGGTGCTCAACACCGACGCCTACGACTACGCGGGCAGCGGCGTGGGCAACCTCGGCGCCGTCGAGGCCGTCGAGGAACCCCGGCACGGCCTCCCGTACTCCGCCAACCTGCGCGTCCCGCCCCTGGGCGCCCTCTGGCTGCGCCACCCCGGCGAGCTCGCGCCCGCCGTGGACGAGCGCGCGGTGGAGATCATCGAGGCCGCGGAACGGGAGATCGTACGGGAGCGGCTGGAGGAGCGGGGCGTGACCGTGCTGCCCGTCGCCGACGAGCCGAAGGGCCCCGGGGAGCCGGAGGAGCGCAGGGAGGCCGAACCGGCCTGACCGGGCATCGGACTCATCGATCAGGCGTCGGACCGGTCTGACCAAGCGGGCTCTCTCACGGGCCGGCCTGACCCTCTGACGGACCAGTCGGAAACGGGCCGGTCGCGCACTCGCGCGACCGGCCCGTTTCGCGCTCCATGCTTCCGGCACCCGCGCCGCCACCTGCCCGGCCGAAAACCTTAAATCGGCCTTATATCCCCGAACAAGGCATTGACCGTCGGCGTACGAGAACCTACGCTCAGGAAACTAATAGGAAACTTTCCTATGAATACGGGGACTTGGCACTCTCTGACCTGGAGCGACCCTTGCGACGAATTACCATCGGCTCCTTCATCGCGGCGGCGGCGCTGCTGGTCCCCCTGGGGATCGGCACGGCGACGGCCGCCACACCCGCCACCGCGACCTACTCGACCACTTCGAACTGGGGCTCCGGTTTCGAGGGCAAGGTCGTCGTGAAAGCCGGAACGAGCGCGCTGACCAGCTGGAAGGTCGAGTTCGACCTCCCCTCCGGCACCTCGATCAGCTCGGCCTGGGACGCCGACATGACGAAGAGCGGCAACCACTACACCTTCGTCAACAAGGCGTGGAACGGCGCGCTCGCGGCGGGCGCCTCGACGAGCTTCGGTTTCAACGGCGCGCCCGGCGGCATCACCGGCGTGCTGAACTGCAAGCTCAACGGCGCCGCCTGCACCGGCGGCCCCACGAACCCGACCCCCACCCCGACGCCCACGGTCACCCCGACGCCGACCCCCACCCCGACCCCGACCCCGACGGTCACCCCCACCGTCCAGCCCCCCGGCGGCAAGAAGATCGTCGGATACTTCACCCAGTGGGGCGTCTACGGCCGCAACTTCCACGTGAAGAACCTGGTCACGAACGGCTCCGCCTCGAAGCTGACGCACATCCTGTACGCCTTCGGCAACACCACCGGCGGCCGGTGCACCATCGGTGACTCCTACGCCGACTACGAGAAGGCCTACACCGCCGACCAGAGCGTCGACGGCGTGGCCGACACCTGGGACCAGCCGCTGCGCGGCAACTTCAACCAGCTCCGCGAGCTGAAGAGGGCCTACCCGAACATCAAGGTCATCTGGTCCTTCGGCGGCTGGACCTGGTCCGGCGGCTTCACCCAGGCCGCGCAGAACCCGGCCGCGTTCGCCGACTCCTGCTACAACCTGGTCGAGGACCCGCGCTGGGCCGACGTGTTCGACGGCATCGACATCGACTGGGAGTACCCCAACGCCTGTGGCCTGACCTGTGACAGCAGCGGCCCGAACGCCTTCAAGAACGTCATCTCCGCGCTGCGCACCAAGTTCGGCTCCAGCGCGCTGATCACCGCGGCGACCACGGCCGACGGCTCCAACGGCGGCAAGATCGACGTCGCCGACTACGCGGGTGCCATCAACAACCTGAACTGGCTCATGCCGATGACGTACGACTACTTCGGCGCGTTCAACGCTCAGGGCCCGACGGCTCCGCACTCCCCGCTGACCTCCTACACCGGCATCCCGACGGCGGGCTTCTACTCCGACGCGGCGATCCAGAAGTTCAAGTCCAAGGGCATCCCGGCCAGCAAGCTGCTGCTGGGCATCGGCTTCTACGGACGCGGCTGGACCGGCGTGACCCAGGCGGCTCCCGGCGGCTCCGCCACCGGCGCGGCCCAGGGCACCTACGAGGCCGGGAACGAGGACTACAAGGTCCTCAAGACCAAGTGCCCGGCCACCGGCACCGTCGCCGGCACCGCCTACGCCTTCTGCAACGGCAACTGGTGGAGCTACGACACCCCCGCCACCATCGCCGGGAAGATGACCTACGCCAAGAACCAGGGTCTGGGCGGGGCGTTCTTCTGGGAGACCAGCGGCGACACCACCAACGGTGAGCTGATCACCGCTATCTCCAACGGCCTCAAGTAATATTTCGACCACTCGACCCTCCGTGTGCGCTACGCCGCGGGGGGTCGAGCTTTTCTCCGAAGATCCTCCAAATCTGGGGCAAAGTATTCACGCGCCGCATACGGCTGCTTAGACTCCGAAACGCCCGTTTGACCCCCCGGAGGACGTGTGCGACTTCGAGCTCTCGTGGCCATGGCGTTGGTTCTCACCATCGCTCCCGCGATACCCGCCCTCGCCGAGGACTCCCCGGCACCGCCGGCCGCCTCCGCGAGCGCGAGCCCACCGGTGAGCCCCCCCGCGGCCCCGGACGGCCAGGAGACACCGGCCCCACCCCCTGTCGACGCGACGCCCCCACCCCCGCTGCCGAAGCTGGAGGCGGGACTCGCCTCCGACGACGACGGGGCCCGGGTCATCGTCGAGCTGGCGGCCCCCGCGGAGGCGGCGCCGGTGGCCGGGGAGGCGCGGCGGCTGCCCGACGCCGAGGTCGTCCTCGAACCCGCGGACACCTCGTTCATCGTGGTCGAGGGGACCGGCGACTCGCTCGCCAAGCTGGCCGAGGACCCGCGCGTCCTCTCCATCCGCCGCGACCGCACGTACTCCCCCACGTCGCTGGGAGCGCTGACCTCGGGCTCGCTCGCCACCAGCCTGCAGGTGATCGGCGCGGACAAGGCGCACGCCGCGGGGACCAGGGGCCAGGGCCAGACGATCGCGATCATCGACACCGGGATCGACGCCGCCCACCCCGACTTCGGGGGCAAGGTCGTGGAGCAGGCCTGCTTCTCCGCGACGGACGACGGCGCGCAGTCCCTGTGCCCCAACGGGCAGACGAGCGACCCCGGGTCCGCCGACGCGAAAACCCCCGCCTGCCTCAACGGCGAGGTCAACCTGTGCGACCACGGCACCCACGTGGCGGGGATCGCCCACGCCGTCGCGCCCGACGCGGACATCGTGGCGATCCAGGTCTTCAGCAGGATCAACGACTGCTCCGACGGGGGCGGGGCCTGCCTGACCGCGTTCGAGTCCACGCTCCTGCTCGCCATGGAGCACGTCGCGAAGCTCAAGGAGGGCGGCAGGAACATCGCCGCGGTGAACCTCAGCCTCGGCGGCGGCCTCTACGAGGGAACGTGTGACGCCGAACCCGAACTGGCGGCGATGAAGACGCGGGTCGACGACCTTCGCGCCAAGGGCGTGGCCGTCGTGGCCGCCGCGGGGAACGAGGGCGTGCCCGGCGCCGGGGCTCCCGGCTGCTTCTCCGGCCCGGTGACGGTGGGCGCGACGGGCGACGACGACGCCGTCCCCTACTGGTCCAACTACGGCTCCGTGCTCGACCTCTTCGCCCCCGGTCTTGAGATCGACTCCGCGGTGCCCGGCGGCGGCCACCAGGTCTACAGCGGGACCTCGATGGCCACCCCGTTCGTCACCGGCGCCCTGGCGCTGGTGGCCCAGAAGGCCCCGGGCGCCCCGGACGCGCTGGCCGAGCAGCTGAAGACGACGGGCCGCCCGATCACCTACGGCACGGTGACCACCCCGCGTCTCGACCTGGGCGCCGCGATCGCCGGGGGCACCCCCGGTCCTCCCGTCACCCAGACGCCGCCCGCCCCCGAGGATCCCCCCGCCGGCTCCGACGAGCCGTCCGAGGAGCCTTCCGGGGAACCGTCGGAAGAGCCGTCCGAGGAGCCCAGCCCCGAACCCGGCTCGGGCCCCTCCCCGTCGGCCACGCCGAGCGACCCGGCGCCGACGCCGGTACCGCTGCCGACGGTGACAATCACCGTGACCGTGACCGTCCCCCCGGCGAGGACGACGGCGCCCACGGTGTGCACGCGCGGCAAGTCCACGAGGACGCTGAGCGCCGCGCAGTGGGCGGTGGAGGTCACCCGGGGCAAGGGCAAGATCGCTGACGCGACGCTCGGCTGCTACCTCGGCATGGTGACCAAGGCCAGCAAGGTCTTCGCCGAGGTCACGCCCGCCGCCACGACGGCCGCCGCGTACAAGGTGCTCAAGCCGGCCAAGAGGACGTCGAAGGCCAAGCTGGAGAGCGAGCTGCTGGCCGCCTGGCTGAACTGGGCGAACGGCGGCGTGAACTTCACCGCCAAGATCAAGGAGACGGCCACCCTGAAGACCGTCCTCACCTCGGTGGAGAAGGCACGCCTGAAGGGCAGCTCCCCCACCGCGTCCACCTCGATGCTCAAGAAGCAGGTGAACGCCCGCCGGATCGCGTAGGCGCCTCAGGGCCGTGAGTCGGGTGGGCACCCGCCTCACGGCCCCGGGGATCGAACAGGCCCCGAACGCCCGCCGGACCGCGTGGGCCCCGGAGATCGTGGAGACCCCCGGGGGACGAAAGCAGGTGAACACCCGCCGGACCGCATAAGCCCGGTATGTGTCGCTTAGGGTGAGGAGCATGGACGCGACCAAGGTGATCATCGACACTGTCGACCGGTTCAAGCAGCGGCGTACCGCTCCACTGGTCCTTGAGCTCGACCTCACCGAGGGCCTGACCGACGGCAGTCCCCCGGCGGATCCGCTGAGCGCCGTCCTGGCGATGCGCAAGACGAGCCTGACCGACGTGCTGGCCGGGCTCAAGCGCGCCAGGAAGGACGACCGGGTCAAGGCGCTGATCGTCAAGATCGGCGGCCGGCCGCTGGGTCTCGCGATCGTCCAGGAGCTCCGCCAGGCCGTGATCCACTTCCGGTCCTCGGGCAAGCTGACCGTCGCGTTCGCCGAGACCTTCGGCGAGCTCGGCGGGGGCACCGTCCCCTACTACCTGGGCAGCGCCTTCGAGCGGGTCTACCTCCAGCCGTCCGGCGACGTCGGGCTGACCGGCGTCGCGATGGAGCAGCGCTTCCTGCGGGGCGCGCTGGGCAAGCTCGGCGTCGAGTACCAGATCGGCCAGCGGCACGAGTACAAGACGGCCGCCAACACCTTCACCCAGGACCACATGACCGAGGCCCACCGCGAGTCGATGGGCCGCATCACCGAGTCGATCACCGAACAGGTCGTGGCCGGCATCGCCGACGGGCGCCGCCTCGAACCGGCCAGGGTGCGCGAGCTCATCGACCAGGGCCCGTTCATCGGCGCCGAGGCCGTCGAGGCCGGGCTCGTCGACCGGCTGGCCTACCGCGACGAGGTCTACGACGAGGTCAAGGAGGCCTTCGGCGACAACACGCTGCTGCTGTACGTCGGCCGCTACGCCAAGGCGCTGTCCGCGAAGAAGCTCCCGCACCCCGGCGAGCAGACCGTCGCCCTGGTCCGCGGCAACGGCGCGATCCGGCTCGGCCGCAGCGGCCGCAGCCCGCTGGGCGGCGGTGGCGCCATGGGCTCCGACACCATCTGCGCGGCCCTGCGCGCGGCCCGGCGCGACGACAACGTCAAGGCGGTCGTCTTCCGGGTCGACAGCCCCGGTGGCTCGTACACGGCCTCCGACGCCATCTGGCGCGAGGTCGTGCTCACCCGCCAGGCGGGCAAGCCCATCGTGATCTCGATGGGCGACCTGGCCGCCTCCGGCGGCTACATGGTCTCGATGGCCGCCGACGCGATCGTGGCCCAGCCCGGCACGCTCACCGGCTCCATCGGCGTGTTCGGCGGCAAGGCGGTCATCGGCGGCCTGCTGGAGAAGATCGGCGTCTCCTCGGAGATCGTCGGCGAGGGCGCCAACTCCGGGATGCTCTCCCCCAGCAACGCCTTCTCCGAGGCGCAGTGGGCGCGCGTCAACGCCTGGCTCGACCGGGTCTACGACGACTTCGTGAACAAGGTCGCCGAAGGTCGCGGCCTGTCCCGCGAGCGGGCCCACGAGCTGGCCAAGGGCCGGGTCTGGACCGGGGCGGACGCCCTGGAGGGCGGCCTCGTCGACGAGCTCGGCGGCCTGGAGGACGCCCTCGCCCTGGCCCGCAAGAAGGCCGGGCTGCCCGTCGACGCCCCGGTGCGCGTCTACCCCAAGCTCAGCCCCCTGGAGCGGCTGCGTCCCCCGGAGTCCAGCGAGGACAGGACCGCCGCGACGGCCCAGGTCCGCCTGGAGGCCTGGGGCCCGCTCGCCCACCTCGCCGGCGAGCTGGGCCTGCCGTCGTACGGGCCGCTGATGCTCCCGGGCTCCTGGACGATCCGCTGACCCCGTTCTCCCTCGCTCTCCCGCGTTCTCCGTGAGGCCGTCGCGTCCGGACGACAGCACGTCCGACACGGCGGCCCCACGCTGAGCCTTGTGCGGGGCCTTGTGCGGGGCCTTGTGCGGGGCCTTGTGCGGAAGGGCCGCCCGGACCGGGCGGCCTTCTCCGGGGAGCACTCCTCCCGCGCGAGAAGCCGTCCTCCGCGCGAGGAGCCGCCTCTCCCGAACCAGGGGGCGGGCGACGTCCCGGTTGACGGACGGGTCAGCGGTAGCGGCTCCGGTAGCGGGCCAGCGGCAGGACCGACGCGTCGACGTAGTCGACCCCGAGCACCTTGGCGATGAAGATCGTGTGGTCCCCGGCCGGGACGACCTTGACCGTCTCGGCCTCCAGCGCGGTGACACCGCCGTCCACGACGAGGGCCTCGCTCAGCTTTCCCCGGTGGTGCGGCGTGCCCGCGAGCAGCAACCTGGCCCCCGGACGACCCGCGGTGGCGAAGCGGCTGGCGATCGCCTTCTGCCCGGCCGACAGCACGCTGGCGGCCCAGCGGTCGTGCCGGAGCAGCAGCTCGTTGAGATAGCCAGTGTTGTCCAGGCTCACCATCACCAGCGGCGGGTCCAGCGACAGCGAGGTGAAGGTGGCGACCGTCACCCCCACGTCGTCGCGCTCGTCCTTCACCGTGACGACCGTCACACCGGTCACCACCTGGGCCATGGACTCGACGAACTCGTTCATCCGGCCATCATCCCGGAACCCGCCGGCCATCCCGCCCTCGGCCGGTCGCACGCCGGCGCGGGAGCCGGCTCGGTTTCAGCCATTTCGGGCTGTGGCCGTGGCCGCCGCCGGCGGAGGACTTCGGATTCGCCGTGGAGTGGCCGCTGGGCGGCATCGAGCTGACCACCGTCGGACTCGACGGCGCGGCCATCGTCTCCGCAGCCGGTCGCTCAGCGCGCTACCGGCCCGACGACGGCCGGTGAGAACGCCGGAAGGCGGGTGGACGTCCACCCGCCTTCCGGTGAAACCGCTGATAGAAACCTAGAGCAGGGCGTTCTGGGTGAGCCAGTCCTTGGCCACCATCTCGGCGTCGTCCTTGTCGACCGCGACGCGCTTCATCAGCGCGACCAGGCCGGCGGTGTCGAGCTTGGCGGAGACCGCGTCGAGGGTCGTCTTCACGGTGTCGTTCACGCCCGCCTTGTTGACCAGGGGGGCGATGTTCTCGGCCGCGAAGGCGCTCTTGTTGTCCTGGAGGGAGACCAGGTCATTGACGATGATCTTCGGGTCGGTGGTGAAGACGTTGCCGACCTGGACGGTGCCGTCCTTGATGGCGTCGGCGGTGGCGTCGCCGGTCTTCTTCCACTCCTTGAACTCCAGGCCGTACGTGTCCTTGAAGTTCTTCTCCTGGCGGGTCTGGAACTCCGGCGGGCCGCCCACCGAGTAGTTCTTGGCGACCTTGACCAGGTCCTCGATCGTGGTGAGACCGTCCTTGGTGGCGGTCTCCTTGGTGACGGTCAGCGAGTTGTTGTCCTCGGCCGGGGCGGGGGTGAGGACCTCCAGCTCGGCGGGGAGCTTCTCCTTGAGACCGGCGACGACGTCGTCCTTCGACTTCGCCGTGGTCGTGTTGTCGACGAAGGCGAGGAGCGAGCCGATGTACTCCGGCAGGATGGTCAGGCCACCGCTCTTGACCTGGTCGTACAGGACCTCGCGGCTGCCGATGTTGAACTTCTCCTCGACCTGGACGCCCTTGGCGGCCAGGGCCTGCGAGTAGATCTCACCGAGCAGGACGTTCTCCGGGAAGTTGGCCGACCCGATGATGACCTTCCCCCCGGCCGCCGGCGCCGAGGCCGACCCGGAACCCGCGGGGGCGGGGGAGGCGCTGGTGAGCGGATCTCCGCCGCCGCACGCGGTAAGTGTGAGCGCCGCGGACAGGAGGACCGCCGCGGTGCTGATCAGGCGCTTCATGGTGCTATTCCCTTCCAAAACGGGGGGTAAAGAAGACTATCTGATGGTCTGGCGCTCGCTCACCCCCGGGGAGACCGTTACGCGCTGCACCAGAGTGAACCCGAGCTGGACGAGAAGCGCCAGCAGTGCTACGAGGACCGCCCCGCCGATCGTGCTCGGGAAGTTCTTGGTCGCGAGACCGTCGATGATGAACCGGCCGAGACCGCCCAGGCCTACGTAGGCGGCCACGGTCGCGGTCGCCACCACCTGGATCGCCGCCAGGCGCAGGCCCAGCAGGATCAGCGGCAGCGCGACCGGCACCAGCACCCGGCCGAGGACCTGCCCGCCCCGCAGGCCCATGCCGTACGCGGCGTCACGCAGGTCGGGGTCGACCCCTCGGATGCCCTCGTACGTGTTGACCAGGATGGGCGGCACGGCCAGCGCCACCAGCGGGATGAGCACCGGCAGGATGGTGCCGACGCCCATGAACAGGACGATGAGGACCAGCAGGCCGAGCGTCGGCAGGGCGCGGGCCGCGTTGGCGGTGAGGATGACGAGCGTCGCGCCCCTGCCGGTGTGGCCGATCAGCAGCCCCAGCGGGAGCGCGATCAGCATGGCGAGGAGCAGCGAGAGCCCGGCGAACTCCAGGTGTTCGAGCAGCCGGTTGGGAATCCCGTCGGGCCCCGACCAGCTGGCCGGGTTCCCGAAGAAGTCGATCAGCCAGTTCACACGGCCTCCTTTGCCCGCGACCCGCTCGGCCGGTCCGTGCCGACGGCCCACGACCCACTCGGCCGGTCCCCGCCGACGGCCCGCGACCCGATCCGCCGGTCCGTGCGAACGGTCCGGAACCCGTTCGGCCGGTTCACGCGGACCCCCTCGCCCGTGACCACGGGGTGAGCAGGCGCTGCGCCAGGATCAGCAGCAGGTCGGCGACCCCCGCGAGCACCACGACCAGCACGATGCCGACGACGATCGGGGTGTAGAACTGCCGCTGCCAGCCGTCGATGAACAGGTAGCCGAGACCGCCCCTGCCGACCAGCGCGCCGACGCTGACCAGGCTGACGCTGGCGACCGTGGCCACCCTGAGCCCGGCCAGCACGACCGGTACCGCGATCGGCAACTCGACCTGGAGCAGCCTGCGCAGCGGGGTGAAGCCCATCGCCACCGCGGACTGGCGTACGTGGTCGGGGACCGAGCCCAGCCCGTCGACGACCGCGGGGATCAGCACCGCCATGGCGTAGAAGGTGAGCGGGACCATCACGGTCGTCCGGGTGGCGAGCCCGGTGATCGGGATGAGCACGATGAAGACGGCCAGCGAGGGCAGCGAGTAGATCACGTTCATGACGCCGACGGTCGGCTGGTAGAGCCAGCGCCACCGCACCCCGGCCAGCCCGAGCGGGAGCGCGATGATCAGCCCGATGAGGATCGGCACCAGCGCCATCACGATGTGGTCTTCGAGCAGGCCCTGGATCGTCGGCCAGTTGCGCCCGATCCAGTCCCAGCGGACCAGCGGCTCCTCATCCATCGGCGGCACCTCCCCTCGGGCTGCCGGTGCCCTCCGCGGAACCGTCGTCGCCCCCGGCGGGACCGCCGACACCTTCCGCCGAGCCTCCTGAGCCACTTGAGCTCGCACCGCTTGAGCCTGGACCGTCGGCGCTCCGTGCCGGTCCGCCGACGCTTCCCGCGACCCTGGTCAGCGCCTCGTCCAGCGACGCGCGGGTGGCGACGCCCACGGCCCTGCCCGACCCGTCCACCGCGACGGCGTGGCCCGACGGGGACAGCAGCGTCGCGTCCAGCGCGGCGCGCAGCGAGTCTCGCCCGCTGACGAAGGTCCCGTACGGCGCGAGCTCCACGTCGGCGAGGGTGCCCTGCTCGGGCAGGTCCTCGACGGCGGCCCAGCCCAGCGGCGGGCCGTCCCCGTCCGTCACGGCCAGCCACGGCTCCCCGGTGGCACGCGCCGCGTCGGTGCCGGTGGAGGCGGGCACGAGCAGGTCGGTACGGAGCCGCACCCCCTCGTCCGAGACGAACGACAGCCGCCTGATGCCCCGGTCGCGGCCCAGGAACTCGCGGACGAAGTCGTCGGCCGGCCTGGCCAGCAGCGTGGCGGGGTCGTCGAGCTGGGCCAGGTGGCCCCCGACGCGGAGCACGGCCACCCGGTCGCCGAGCTTGACGGCCTCGTCGATGTCGTGGGTGACGAACACGATGGTCTTGTTCAGCTCGGCCTGGAGCCGCAGGAGCTCCTCCTGCAGGCTCGTGCGGACGATCGGGTCGACCGCGCTGAACGGCTCGTCCATCAGCAGCACGGGCGGGTCGGCGGCGAGCGCGCGGGCCACGCCGACTCGCTGCTGCTGCCCGCCGGAGAGCTGGAAGGGATAGCGATCGGCCATCTTGAGGTCGAGCCCGACCCGTTCGAGCAGCTCCATCGCCCGGTCGCGCGCCTTCTTCTTGTCCCAGCCGAGCAGCAGGGGCACCGTCGCCACGTTGTCGACGATCTTGCGGTGCGGGAAGAGCCCCGCCTGCTGGATGACGTAGCCGACGCCCCGGCGCAGTGTCGGCGGGTCGATGGTCTTCACGTCGACGCCGTCGAGGAGGATCTGGCCGTCCGAGGCGTCGATCATCCTGTTGATCATGCGGAGGGACGTCGTCTTGCCGCATCCCGAAGGACCGACGAAGACCGTTATCTCCCCGGTCGGCACTTCAAGGCTTAGATTGTCCACGGCGACGGTCCCGTCGGCGTAGCGCTTGGTGACACCGTTGAATGTGATCATGCGCAACCTCTTGTTTTCGCAGGGTTACGGCTCCCCTGCCCCAACCGTCCCCATGATCCCCCTGATCCCGCACGGGTCAGCCTATGCCCCACTTATCCGATCTGTCTTCCGGGCTTTCCCGAACCAGCTTCGCGGGAGATCCACAAGTGTATTTCTCAACAAAAGGGCATTGAGTAGTGCGGGAGGTGCCCATGACTTGACATGATTACCCACATCGCTGGAGTTGATCCCTCCGGCACCGTACGTCACAGGCTTCACAGCCACCCCGACTCTCCACCACGCTCGCCGAACCACCAGAGGAACCGGTCCAGTGACCCAACCGCTCCTCGGTCAACGCTCGCGCGTCGAACTCATCGCCGAGCTCTATGACCGCCACGCAGCAGGGCTGTTCGCCTACTCCCACGACCAGCTGGGCAACGCGGACTCTGCCTCCGACGTCCTGGTGGCCGTCCTCTCGGGCGTCTCGGACGCCGAACCGCCGCGCGCCGCGCTGTACGCGCTCGCCCGCCGCGAGATCTTCCTGCGCGACATCGTCTACGCGCCGGCCGCCATCGGCCTCGACCCGGCCGCGGCCCTCGTCGAGCGCGTCCTGGGTGACCTGCGCACGCACCAGCGTGAGGTGCTGTACCTGTCGGGCGTGTGCGAGATGGACGCCTCCGAGCTGTCCTGGGTGCTCGACGTGGCCGTCGACACCGCCGACGAGCTGACGGTGAGCGCCTGCCGCCGCTTCGCCCAGTCGCTGGGCTACGCCCTGGCCTCGGCCAGGGTCCCCGAGAACATGACGGAGGTGTTCGGCGCCCTCGCCGTCGCCCCGGTCCGCGACGTGCTCAACCTCGCCCCCTGGGCCACTCCCCCGGCGAGACTTCGCGCCGCCGTGCTCGGGCCCCAGGCGCCGCCCGCCGTTCCCGCCGCCAGGCGGTCGACGTCCCCGCTGGTCAGGCAGCTGTGGCCGACGACGCCCGAGTGGCCGCTGCCGCTCGCGGAGACCGGCGTCCCGGCCTTCCCCGTGCCGGACCTGCCGGACCTGCCGGACCATATGGCGGAGGACCGCTTCCCCGATCCCTTCGCCCCGCGGGATCCCGACGCCGTCTCCACCCACGAGGCCACCACCGAGCCGATGCCCAGGCTCGGCGATTCGGTGCTCACCGCCCTGGACACCGCGGCCCTGCGGCCACGCCGCCGCCTCCAGCGCCCCCGGCCACGCCGGGCGGCACCGCTGTCGGCCCCGATCCACGGGGACGTGCTGGACGACGCCCCGGGGCGCGAGGACTTCTTCCGCCCGCTCACCCCCGAGGCGCGGGCGGCCCGCGTCCACACCGACAGGCTCGTCGCCGCCGCCCCGCGCACCGAGACCCCGCCCGCTCCCCGCACCGAGACCCCCCTCGCCTCCCGTACCGAGACCCCGGCCGCCGACCGCGCCGAGCCCACGGCCGCTCCCCGCGCCGGGACTCCGGCCGCGGAGACGGCCCAGGCCCAGGCCCCGTCCCGCGAGGCGGCGCCGAGCCCGGCTCCCGCCACCGGGACCCCCCGCACCCCGCTCACCGTCGTCCCGCCCCTCGGGAACGCGGAGAGCTTGAGGAACCCCGGGAACCTCCGGGGCCCCGGAAACCTCGGTGACGTGCTGGACGACGGTCTCGGCGATGTGCTGGACGACGCGCGTCCCCTTCCCGGCTGGCCGCTGCAGACCGACCAGCTCGACGCCCTCGCCGACCGCGAGCGTCACCGGCCCGCCCCCGCGCCCTTCCCCTTCAGAGAAACCGGGCGGCACGCGTCCCCCTCTGGTGACCGTCCCCGGCTCTCGCTCCCGGTCTGGGCCACCCGGACGGAGCCCTCCGCGTCCCCCGAGGTGTCACCGGCGGAGCGCGCCGAGCCCCCGTTCCCCAGCTCGGCCCACCGGGCCGCCGGACCCGCCCGGCCCTCAACCGTCGACTGGTTCGCGGACGCCGCCCCCTCGGGCGCCCAGACCCGTGAGGCCCCGACCGCCCTCCCCGTCTGGTCCCCCAGGACCGACCACCTTCGCGCCTCCACCGGTCGCGCGCAGTTGCGCCTGCCCCGCTGGGTCATGCGCGAGAACCAGCCCGAGGCCCCCGCCAGGACCTCGCCGCCGAACCACACCCTGACGCCGTACGACGCGCCGCCGGACGACGCGGCGACCATGCCGGGGAACGGGTTCGCGGCGATCCCCTCGACGCCCCCGGCCACCGAGCCGTCCGTACAGTCCGCGCCGTCAGCGCCGCTCCCGGGCCTCGGGGAGACCGGTACGGTGCTCTCCCCCTCCGGTACGGCCTCCCGCAAACGGGCGCCGCGCAGTCACAAGGCGATGAAGAACGCGACCCACCACGACTGGGCCTGGGAGGTGATCGGCTTCGTCATCGCGGTGGCGATCGCCATGATCGTCTTCTTCGCGGTACCGATGATGACCACTCCGTAGGCCCTCCCGGGACCCCCGCACTCCCGCCCGGCCGCGTCGGCGCGGCCGGGCGCTCAGAGCCAGCGTTCGGTGGCGGCGCGCCAGGCCAGCTGCATGCGGGTCTGGGTCCCGGCGAGTTCCATGATGTTCGAGACGCGCCGCTGCACGGTCCGCTGGCTCACTCCCAGCTGGGTGGCGATCGACTTGTCCGGTACGCCCGCGACCAGCAGCGAGACCAGATAGAGGTCGTCGGGACCGAGCGGGCAGGGTGTCGTCCCCTCGGTGAGGGCACCGTCCTCGGCGATCCGCAACGGCGTCGCCCGTTCCCAGCAGCCCTCGAAGAGAGCGACCAGCGCCTCCAGCAGCTGGCCGCCCCGGACCAGCGCCGCCGTCGGTTCGGAGCCTCCTGCCTCCTGTACCAGCGGGAGCACGGCGACCTCCCGGTCGACGACCGTCAGCCGCACCGGCAGGCAGGGCACGGCCCTGGCCTGCTCGCCCAGCTTGACCCCGTACGCCACGTTGGCCTGCATGCCCTGCTCCTCCAGCAGGGACCTCTCGTAGATCACCCGGTACTCGACCCCGCGGCGCAGCGCGTCCAGCTCGGCGAGGTTCTCCTCCACGGGCAGCGCGGTCGCGCGGCCCCGGCAGAGGTAGAGGACCTCGTGGCGGGCGTTCTCCTGCAGGCGGTCGAGATGCTCCCCGAGCACGACGCGGTTCGGCAGGACCTCGACCAGCCGTCCGGCGTCGCGGCGGCGGGTGTTGTCGCGGTACTCCTCCGAGAGCTGGTCCACCTCGCGCCGCGCCCAGTCGAGCGCCTGCTGGTGGCGAAGGAGCTGTGAGCCCAGCACGATGTCCGGCGCCACGGCCGTGAACCGCCGCCTGCCGGGACCGACCGTCCTGACCAGCCCTCTGACCCGCATCGATATCAGCACCGTCTCGGCCGTCTCGGCGTCGATGCCCAGGTTCCCTATGAGGTCGGTGACCTCCGCCTCCGCGGTGGTGACCAGGAACCGGTAGACGCGCTCCTCCACAGGATCGAGCCCGAGGGATTCCAACATGACGCACATGATGACATCCGAAACGCCTATAAAAGTTACATTCACTGTCTAACCGGACTTATAACGCCAGTGTGAATTAACCGGGCGCGGGTCATATCGGACAAGGAACGCGCTCGCCCGCGACGGCGGGAAACAAGGGACATCGGGGTTGTGACAGCGATCTGTCAAGGCTAGTATCACGGCAACTCTTAGGAAACTTTCTTAAGAGAAAGTTAAGACGGAGGCATTCGCGGCCCCTGGGAAACCGTTCGACCCGACCAAGAGCTGCGCGAACCCCGATGGCGCGAGCCGCCGTCCCCCGGAGGTCCGGCCGTCCGGACGTCCCCCACCGTCCGACGTCCCCGATGAAACAGGTAACGCGGAGCCCCTCCGTCCTTACTCGCCCTGACTGGGTCTGCAAGCCTCTCGCGTGAGCCACTCGCGCCCCGGTCGCACACAGTCTCGAACCTCTGCGGCCCCCCACCGCACGAAGGAGTGATCAAGTGTTGAGACAGCGCATCATGGCCGCCCTCGCCGCCCTCGCGGTCACGGGCGTGCTCGCGGTCGCCCTGCCGACGGCCTCCGCGTCCTCCGCCGCCGCCGCGGCCTGCGTGACCCCGTGGAGTTCCTCGCAGGTCTACACCGGCGGCATGACCGCCTCCCACAACGGCCGCAACTGGTCGGCGAAGTGGTGGACCCAGAACGAGGTCCCCGGCACCGTCGACGTGTGGGCGGACCAGGGCACCTGCGGCGGCGGCACGACGCCTCCCCCCACGGGCAACTGCAACCACCCGAACTGGGCGGCGGGCACCTGGTACCCCGCGGGCAGCATCGTCAAGTACACCAACGGCCAGTACTACCGCGCCAAGAACGAGAACCCCGGCTACGACCCGGTGATCAGCACCTGGTACTGGGAGCCGTACACCTGCGGCGGCACGACGCCTCCCCCCACCGGCGGAAGCTTCGTCGTGAGCGAGGCCCAGTTCAACCAGATGTTCCCGAGCCGGAACTCGTTCTACACCTACAGCGGCCTGACCGCCGCGCTGAGCGCCTACCCGGGCTTCGCGAAGACCGGCAGTGACACCATCAAGAGGCAGGAGGCGGCCGCCTTCCTCGCCAACGTCAACCACGAGACCGGCGGCCTGGTCCACGTCGTGGAGCAGAACACCGCGAACTACCCGCACTACTGCGACGCGAGCCAGCCGTACGGCTGCCCGGCGGGCCAGGCGGCCTACTACGGGCGCGGCCCGATCCAGCTGAGCTGGAACTTCAACTACAAGGCGGCGGGCGACGCGCTCGGCATCAACCTGCTCGGCAACCCGTACCTGGTCCAGAACGACGCGGCGGTGGCCTGGAAGACCGCCCTGTGGTACTGGAACACCCAGAACGGCCCCGGCACCATGACGCCGCACAACGCGATGATCAACAGCCGTGGCTTCGGCGAGACGATCCGCAGCATCAACGGCAGCCTGGAGTGCAACGGCAGGAACCCCGCGCAGGTGCAGAGCCGGATCAACGCCTACCAGCGCTTCGTGCAGATCCTCGGCACCACCCCCGGCGGCAACCTGAGCTGCTGAGCCGTTAAGTCACCGAGTCACCAAGTTAACCGCTGAACGACCGCGCGCCCGGCCTCCACACCGGGCGCGCGGCCCGTCACACCCGTCTCCACCCGCCCCGCCCTGCCCCGCCGCGTACGCGAACCGCAGGACCGCGACTCCAGGCAGGCGCCCCCGAGGCCCCGGGTCACTCCGACGACAGGACCAGCCCGCTGGTCGGCACCCCCGTTCCGGCGGTGACCAGCACGTTCCGTACCCCGGCCACCTGGTTGGCCGAGGTGCCCCTGATCTGCCTGACGGCCTCGGCGATGCCGTTCATGCCGTGGATGTACGCCTCCCCCAGCTGGCCGCCGTGCGGGTTGACCGGGAGACGGCCGTCGATCTCGATGCCGCCCCCGGCCACGTAGTCGCGGGCCTCGCCGCGCCCGCAGAAGCCCAGCTCCTCCAGCTGCGTGAGGACGAACGGGGTGAAGTGGTCGTACAGGATGGCCGTCTGCACGTCCGAGGGGCCGAGTCCCGACTGCTTCCAGAGCTGGCGGCCGACCACCCCCATCTCCGGCAGGCCGGTCATGTCGTCGCGGTAGTAGCTGGTCATCATCATCTGGTCGGCGCCCGACCCCTGCGCGGCCGAGGTGATCACGGCGGGTGACCTGCGCAGGTCCCTGGCCCGCTCGGCGGAGGTGACCACCAGCGCCACCGCGCCGTCGCTCTCCTGGCAGCAGTCGAGCAGGTGCAGCGGCTCCACGATCCACTTGGACGCCTGGTGCTCCTCCAGGGTGATCGGGCGGCCGTGGAACCACGCGGAAGGGTTGGTGGAGGCGTGCCTGCGCATGGCGACCGCCACCCGGCCGAAGTCCTCGGAGGTGGCCCCGTACGCGTGCATGTAGCGCCGGGCGAACATGGCGACCCAGGCGGCGGGGGTCATCAGCCCGTACGGCACGTGCCAGCTCATCTCCAGGCCCTGGGACGAGGGCTCGCCGCCGATGCGGGCGTCGGGCTGGCCGAACCTGTTCCCCGAGCGCTCGTTGAACGCCCGGTAGCAGACCACGGTCTCGGCGACCCCGGTGGCGACGGCCATCGCCGCGTGCAGCACGGTCCCGCACGCCGCGCCGCCGCCGTAGTGGACGCGGGAGAAGAACGACAGGTCGCCGATGCCCACCTCGCGGGCCACGGCGATCTCCTGGTTGGCGTCCTGGGTGTAGGTGACGAGACCGTCCACGTCGGAGGGCGCGAGACCCGCGTCGTCGAGCGCCGCGAACACCGCCTCGGCCGCGAGCTGGAGCTCTGACCTGCCCGACTGCTTGGAGAACTCGGTCGCGCCGATCCCGGCGACGGCCGTACTCCCGGAGAAGGAGACCACGGTGGTGGGGGCCTTTCTGTGTTCCTGCGTGTGTCCGTGTTCCCGCCTTCTCCCGGCCGCCAGGGGCGCGGTCAGCGGGCGGGGAGGGCGAACCTGACGGTGCCCGAGACGTGGTCGCCGAGGCTGACCCCGCCCCGGACCTCGACGGTGAACTCGCCGTCCTCGCAGGCGACCACGCTGCCGGTGAAGGCCAGCCTGTCGCCCGCGTACGCCGGGACGCCGAGCTTGACGTTGATGCCGCGGATGATCGCCTCGGGTCCGGCCCAGTCGGTGACGTAGCGCTCGACGAGACCCATGGTGGTCAGGATGTTGAGGAAGATGTCCTTCGACCCCTGCGCCCTCGCGCCCTCGACGTCGTGGTGGACGGGGGTGAAGTCCATGGTCGCGAGCGCGGTCGACACGACCACGGTGGGGCTCAGGTCGATCGCGAGCTCGGGAAGCGAGGCTCCGACCCGCACCTCGTCGCCGGTAAGTGTCCGCATCACGCCTCCAGGGGGACCCACATGGGCAGGATCAGCTCGTCGTCCATCTGGCGGTACGTCAGACGCACCGGCATACCGATACCCACCCGCGAAGCGTCGCAGTCCACCACGTTGCCCACGATCCGCACGCCCTCCGGCAGTTCCACCACGGCGACCACGAAAGGTGTCCGGTGTCCCGGGACCGGCGGGTTGTGGTGGACGACGTAGCTGTAGACCTCTCCCTCGCCGCTCACCGTCACGAACGCGCGGGCGGCCGAACGGCACGAGGGGCAGACCGGTCCCGGCGGGTGGCGCAGCTCGCCGCAGTCGGCGCACCTCTGGATCCGCAGCTCGCCCGCGGTGACGCCCTCCCAGAAGAAGGCGGTGTCGGCGTTGATCGCGGGTCTCAGCGGGTACGGCGCACGCGGGGCCGCGTCCCCGCCCGTCGCGTCCCCGCCCGTCGCGGGCGCGTCCTGAGCGGGCGCGTCCTGGGCGGGCGGAGTACGGGAAGGAGCCTCGCTCGCGGGCGGGAGCCCGTTCCCGCCGGAAGCAGACGCGGGCGCGGTCGCGTCCTCGCCCGGTCCCCCGGCCCGCTCCCTGGGCCTGAACTTCAGCACCCGGAACAGCATCTCGGCCACGGCCTCGCCGTCGGCGTACCAGGTGATGTTCCAGGTGACGAAGTAGCCCTCGCCGAGCGCGGTCCGCTTCGGCCCGGTGATGCCGGTCAACCGGGTGGCCGGGACCAGGGACTCGCCGAGTCTCACGTAGCGGTGGTAGGTCTGCTCGCAGTTGGTGGCGACCACGCCGGTGTAGCCGTTGCCGTCCAGCATCGCGAGCACCGCGTCGATCGGCGTGCCCGCCCGCTTCCTCCCGCTCCCGTCCACGCCGGGCATGGTCCAGACCTGGATCATCGCCGGTGGGGCCACGATCCCCCCGTGCACCCCGGCGGCCGCGGCCTCGGGGTCGGTGTAGAGCGGGTTGGCGTCGCCCATGGCGTCGGTCCAGTGCCGGATCATCGGGATGTTCACCGGGTCCGCCTCCGCGACACCGAGCACCTCCCCCTCGGCGATCTGCCGCTCGGCCAGGGCGACGAGCCGCTCGTGCAGGGAGGCCGTCTCCGTCGTCTCCGTCGTCTCCGCCGTCCCGGGTGTCTCGGTCATCGGGGCGGCCTCGGCAGGCTCAGGCCGAGCATCGCGATGAGCTCGCGCTGGACCTCGTTGACCCCGCCGCCGAAGGTGAGCACCAGCCCGCCCTTGGCGCCGCGGTCGACCCGGTCCATCAGGTCCGCGGTGTCCGGGTCCGACGGGTCCCCGAAGCGGGCCAGGACCTCGCCGACGATCCTGCCGACGTCCTGCAGCCGCTCGGAGCCGTACACCTTGGTGGCCGAGGCGTCGGGGGCGCCCAGCCAGCCGAGGTCCATGTTGGCAGCGACCTGCCAGTTCAGCAGCTCGTTGGTCCGGAAGTAGGCGTAGACCTGGCCGAGCGCCCTGCGTACCGCGGGCTCCTCGATCGTGCCGGTACGGCGGGCCCAGGCCAGGAACCGGTCGTAGGTGTGGGCGAGGTTGCCCGCCGGGCCGAGCGTGACCCGCTCGTGGTTGAGCTGGTTGACGATGAGGTCCCAGCCCTTGTTCTCCTCCCCCACGACCATGTCCACCGGCACCCGTACGTCGGAGTAGTAGGTGGAGTTGGTGTGGTGGCGCCCGTCCATCGTCGTGATCGGGGTCCACGAGTAGCCGGGGTCGGCGCAGTCGACGATCATCATCGTGATCCCGCGGTGTTTCCTCGCGTCCGGGTCGGTGCGGGCGGCGAGCCAGACGTACTGGGAGTAGTGGCCGCCCGAGGTGAAGATCTTCTGCCCGTTGACGACGTAGTGGTCGCCGTCGCGGATCGCGGTGGTGCGCAGGGACGCCAGGTCGGTGCCCGCCCCCGGCTCGCTGTAGCCGATCGCGAAGTGGCACTCCCCGGCCAGGATCCGGGGCAGGAAGAACTCCTTCTGCTCCGCCGTCCCGTACTGCATGAGGGTGGGGCCGACGGTCTGCACGGTGATGATCGGGTACGGCACCTCGGCGCGGGCGATCTCGTTGGCGAAGATCTGCTGCTCCAGCGGGCCGTACCCGCCGCCGCCGTACTCCTTGGGCCAGCCGAGCCCGAGCTTGCCGTCGCGGCCGAGGGTGCGGCAGTGCTCCATGTACGCGTGGCCGAACGGGTCGGTGGAGATCCGCGCGCGGTCCTCGGCGGTGAGACAGGACCGGAAGTACTCGCGCAGCTCGTCGCGGAGTCTCCTCTGGTCGGGAGTCAGGTCGATCAGCATCAGACGAGCGCTCCGATCGTGTCGAGCCGGGCTTCCACCCCGCCCAGCAGGTGGGCGTGGTGCTTGCCCCAGGCGAAGTAGCGGTGCAGCGGGTAGGTCACGTCCACGCCGATCCCGCCGTGCAGGTGCTGGCAGGTGTAGAGCGCCCGCAGCGCCTGGTCGGTCGCGGTCAGGGCGCCGACGTTCAGGTCCGTCTCGGCCTCCTCGTCCGCCCCCTCGGCCAGCCGCCACGCCCCGGACCACACGGCCACGTCCAGGGCCCGCGCGGCGATGTAGACGTCGGCGATCTGCACGGTGACCGCCTGGAACTCGGCCAGCGCCCGGCCGAACTGCTTGCGCGTCCTGATGTACCCGGTGGTGAGCGCCAGCGCCCCGGCCAGCACCCCGGAGGTGACGGCGATGTTCCCGGCCAGCGCCAGCCTCCGCAGGCCGCCGGCCGCCGTGCCGTCCTCGGCCCCGACGAGCTCGCCGGGAGTGCCCTCCAGGGTGAGCGCGGCGGCGGGTTCGCCGGTGGAGGTCGGCACCGGCCGCAGGGCCGCCTCGGCGGGGTCCACCAGGAACAGGCCGATTCCGGTGGCGGTGGCGGCGGGGAGCAGGATCCTCGCGGCCTGGGCGGCGTAGGGCGTCGTGCCCTTGGCGCCGTCCAGCACCCATCCGGCGCCGTCGCGGCGGGCGGTCGTGACCGGCGGGGCGGTGAGGTCGCCGAGGTCACGGCCCGGCTCGGAGGGGGCGACGGCGAGCGAGGTCTCACCGTCGGCCAGCGGGGCCAGTGCCTCGCGCTGCTCCCCGGAGCCGTACCTGGTGATCACCTGCGCCGCGACCAGGCTCTGCTCGGCGGGTACGGGGGCCACGTGGGCGCCGATCTCCCGCAGGACGACCGCCATCTCCACCGGCCCGAGCCCCGCGCCCCCGGCCTCCTCGGGCAGGGTGGCGCCGAGCAGCCCGGCCCCGGCGAGGGAGCGCCACAGGGCGGTGTCGTAGGGCGCGCCGCTCTTCTCGTGGGCTTCGAGCCTGGCCGAGGTCACCTCCTTGCCGAGGAGGTCGACCGCGAGTTCGCGCAGGTCGGTCTGTGTCTCGTCGAGATTGAAGTCCACTGGCGCTCCAGGGTTTCTGTCGGCCGCTTCGCCCTTCCGGAAAGTAGAACAGATTCTATTCTGTGTCCAGTGCCAGCCAATCGCAATAAGTCGCCGCATAACCGCCGCACCGCATATGCCATGTAAGCGCGGGGCATCTTTGTGACTCGCGAGTAACCCATCGGAGTATCCGGAAATCAGATAACGTGTTCTCATGCGCACCTCGCATGTGACCACCGATACGCCGGTCACCCCGCACAGGACCGGCAGGCACGCCCCGAGCGACGCCGATCCGGCCACGACCGAGGGGGCCTCCGGCATGCAGAGCGAATCGGCGTCCACAGGTGTCCGCACCAGGAGCCAGCACCAGCGGCGCAAGCGCATCGTCCAGGCCGCCGCCGCCCTCGCCTCGCGGGGCGGCGTCGAGGCGATGCAGATGCGGACCGTCGCCGAGCGCGCCGGGGTCGCGCTCGGCACGCTCTACCGATACTTCCCCTCCAAGATGGACCTCGTCGTCGCCGTCGTCGGCGAGGAGATCGACCTCCTGGAGACCAGCATCGAGCGCCGGCCGCCCAACGCCGCCACGGCCTCGGGGCGGGCCGTCGACGTCCTGATGCGCGCCACCCGGGGCCTGATGCGCGAGCCCGAGCTCGCCGACGCGCTCATCCGATCGTTGATCATGGCCGATGTCGACATCCCGTTCGGCGACCGCATGGCGGGGCTGCTGCTCCGCGTCGCCGGCGACGACCTCACCGTCGAGACCGCCACCGAGGAGCAGTTCGCCCTGGCGGGCTCGCTGTCCAGCGTCTGGGTGCACGAGCTCATGGAGATGCTCAGGGGCCGCCGCACGTACGAGCAGATCCAGCGCCGCATCGAGATCGCCGCCGGGCGCCTGCTCGCCGACTTCCAGTCCTCCCCCGCCTGAGAAACCCGGGGACATCCGAGAAACCCGGGAGCCGCCTCCGTACGAGAACCCGTTCCGCCGAGGCGCCGTCTCCGTCGAAGGCCCCCCGGAGGGCCGTTCCGCCGGAGGCGCTGTTCCACCGGAAACCCCGCCGCTCCTTCCGCCTGAAACTAGAACCCGTTACAGTCGCTAGCGGAAACGACTAGAGCGACGTTCTGGAGCGACGCGCGGGCGGGCGGATCGGCGGGAACGGTCGCCCGACGGCCGCGGGCTCCGACCCGGATGGCGAGGAGATCGTGATGGGTGCGGTGATCGTCGAGGCCGTGAGGACCCCGATCGGCAGGCGCAACGGATGGCTCGCCGGGCTGAAGCCGCAGGCGGTCCTCGCCGCGGCGCTCAACGGCCTGGTCGGCAGGTCGGGCATCGATCCGGCCGCGGTGGAACAGGTTTTCGCCGGATGCGTCACGCAGGCCGGAGAGCAGGGCGGCCATGTCGGGCGGCACGCCTGGCTCTACGCCGGGCTCCCGTACCAGACGGGCGTGACCACGGTCGACGCGCAGTGCGGCTCCTCGCAGCAGGCGGTGCACCTGGTCGCGGCGCTCATCCAGGCCGGGGTCGTCGACGTCGGCGTGGCCTGCGGCGTCGAGGTGATGAGCCGGGCGCCGCTCGGTTCCAACGTGCTGCCCGCCAACCCCCGGCCCGACGACTGGGCCATCGACCTGCCCGACCAGTTCACCGCCGCCGAGCGGATCGCGCGGCGGCGCGGGCTGACCCGGGAGCGGCTCGACCGGTTCGGCGCCAGGTCCCAGCGGCTCGCGGCGGAGGCGTGGGCCGAGGGCCGCTTCGACCGGGAGGTCGTCCCGGTGACCGCGCCGGTCCTCGGCCAGGACGGGGAGCCCACCGGCGAGACCCGCGTCGTCGACAGGGACCAGGGGCCGCGCGAGACCACCGTCGAGGGGCTGGCCGGGCTCAGGGCCGTGATGGGCGAGGACGGCCTGCACACGGCGGGCACCTCCTCCCAGATCTCCGACGGCGCGGCGGCGGTGCTCCTCATGAGCGAGGAGGCCGCCGCCCGGCACGGCCTGCGGCCCCGGGCCCGCGTCCTCGCCCAGGCGCTCGTCGGCTCCGAGCCGTACTACCACCTGGACGGGCCGGTGGACGCGACCGCCAGGGTGCTGGCCGCGACCGGGATGGGCACGGCGGACATCGACAGGTTCGAGGTGAACGAGGCCTTCGCCTCGGTGGTCTTATCCTGGGCATCGGTGCACAAGCCAGACATGGAACGGGTCAACGTCAACGGCGGCGCCATAGCGCTCGGCCATCCGGTCGGAGCGACCGGATCCCGACTGATCACCACCGCCCTGCACGAGCTTGAGCGGTCCGACTCCTCGACCGCGCTGGTGGCGATGTGCGCGGGCGGGGCCCTCGCGACCGCGACCATCCTGGAGCGCCTCTGAACGGCACCGCCGGCCCGGGGCGCCCGTGAACGGCGCCGACCCCTGGAGCGTCTTGAGCGACACCGGCACTCCGGACCGCCCCGAGCGGTACCGATCACCTGGAGCACTCGTGGCTCATCCCCGGAGCGCCCGGTGAACGGCACCGGCGATTCGGGAACCCGTGAGCGCCGCCGCACGAGAAGCACCACCGTTGACATCCCGCAGGCCGTACAAGGAGCACCACCGTTGAAATCCCGCCGCAGGCCGTACAGCGAGCAGCGTCCGTTCGACACCGGCGGCGGGGTGTGGAGCGTGCCCGTCCCGATCCCCGCCAACCCGCTCGGCTACACGCTCGTCTACGCGATCGAGTCCCCCGCCGGCCCCGTGCTGGTCGACGCGGGCTGGAACGCCCCGGAGGCGTGGCTCGCGCTGCGCGACGGGCTGGGGGCGGTCGGCATGGACGTCCGCGACGTGCGCGGGGTGGTCGTGACCCACTTCCACCCCGACCACGCCGGGCTGGCCGGCCGGGTCAGGGAGGAGTCGGGCGCGTGGATCGCCATGCACGAGGCCGACGCCGCGCTGATCAGGCTCATGCGGGACTTCCAGGGTGACGCGCACCGCGACTTCCAGGCGGACATGCTGCGCCGGGCGGGAGCGGGAACCGTCGAGGTGGAGGAGGTGACGGGGAACCGGCCGCAGCCGCCCGCGGTGCCCGACCGCGTCCTCACCGACGGCGACCTGATCGACCTGCCGGGGCGCAGGCTCCGGACGATCTGGACGCCCGGTCACACGCCCGGCCACGTCTGCCTGCACCTGGAGGACGCCGACCGGATCTTCACCGGGGACCACGTGCTTCCGGCGATCACGCCGCACATCGGGATCTATCCGTACGACCGCGCGGACGTGGATCCGCTCAGCGACTTCCTGGAGTCGCTGGAGAAGGTGAAGGGCCTGGGCGACCTCGAAGCCCTACCCGCCCATGAATGGATATTTCAGGACACGGCGGCTCGGGCGACGGAGATCGGCGTGCACCACGAGGAGAAGCTCCGACGGCTGGCCACCCTGCTCGCCGAGGCCGGGGAACCGCTCACCATCTGGGAGATCGCCGGGCGGATGACCTGGAACCGCCCGTGGGCGGACTTCCCCCCCGTACTGCGCGGGATGGCGGCCGGGGAGGCGGCGGCCCACCTTCGCACGCTGGAGGTCCGCGGAATCATCCGCCGCGTGACGGGGGCGGATCCGGTCCGGTTCGCCATACACTCATAGACATCGGATGTCTGGCGCGACCTGAGGACGGTGCAGAGTGGCGGTCACCGACGCCGCTATCGACAAGATCAAGCAGATGATCCTGTCTGGCGAGCTCGCCCCGGGCAGCAGGCTGCCCAAGGAGGCCGACCTGGCCGATCGGCTCGGCCTGTCGCGCAACTCGCTGCGCGAGGCCGTCAGGGCCCTGGCCCTGATCAACGTGCTGGACGTGCGCCAGGGCGACGGCACATACGTGACCAGCCTGGAGCCGAGGCTGCTGCTCGACGCGATGTCGTTCGTGGTCGACTTCCACCAGGACGACACCGTGCTGCAGTTCTTCCAGGTCCGGCGGATCCTGGAGCCCGCGGCGACCGCGATGGCGGCGACGTGCATGTCCGAGTCCGAGGTCACCGAGCTGCGCAAGATCCTCGACGAGCTGCCTCCCGACCCGAGCGTCGAGCAGCTGGTCGCCAACGACCTGGAGTTCCACCAGCGCATCGCGGCGGGCTCGGGCAACGCGGTGCTGTGCTCCCTCATCGAGAGCCTCTCGGGGCCCACCACGAGGGCCAGGATCTGGCGGGGCCTCACCCAGGAGAACGCCCTGGAGAAGACCCGCGAGCAGCACACCGCGATCTGCGACGCCATCGCCGCCCGCCAGCCGGAGGTGGCGCGGGCCTGGGCCACGGTCCACATCGCCGGCGTCGAGGAGTGGCTCCGCAGCGCCCTCGCCTGACGGTCCCGGCGGTCGCCCCGTGCGACCCGGTGATCCTCGCGGGGGCCCGGCCGCCGCACGGGCGCCGGTACGGGCGCGCCGGACTCGGGTGTGCGCCCGGATCAGGGGAGCGCCTGGAGGTTGCGGCGCAGGAAGTCGCGTTCGGCCGCGTTGCGGGTGAGGGCGATCGCCTCCTCGTAGGCCCGCGCCGCCTCGGCGGTGCGCCCCAGACGCCGGAGCAGGTCGGCACGGACGGCGTGGAACAGGTGGTAGCCGCCGAGGCCGAGGCCGTCGACCAGGGTGAGCGCCGCCCCCGGACCGTCGGTCTCGGCCACCGCGACCGCGCGGTTGAGTGCCACGACCGGGTTGGGGGTCAGGGTCAGGAGCCGGTCGTACAGGGCCAGGATCTGCCACCAGTCGGTGAGGGCCGCGGTCGGCGCGTCGCTGTGGACGGCGTTGATCGCGGCCTGGATCTGGTACGGGCCCGGCCGGTCGCGCCGGAGGCACCACCGGACGATGTCCTGTCCCTCGGCGATCAGGTCGCGGTCCCAGCGGCCCCGGTCCTGGTCCGCCAGCAGCACCAGGGCGCCGTCCGGCGTGGTGCGGGCGACCCGGCGGGACTCGACGAGCAGCATGAGCGCGAGCAGCCCCATGACCTCGGGTTCGTCGGGTATGAGCCCGGCCAGGAGCCGTCCCAGCCGGATGGCCTCCGCGCAGAGGTCCTCGCGGACCAGCCTCTCGCCCGAGCTCGCCGTGTGGCCCTCGTTGAAGACGAGGTACACCACGGCCAGGACGGCCCGCAGCCGGTCCGGGAGATCGGCCTCGGCCGGGACACGGTACGGGATCCCCGCGTCGCGGATCTTGTTCTTGGCCCGGACCAGGCGCTGGGCCATGGTCGGCTCGGGCACCAGGAAGGACCTGGCGATCTCGGCGGTGGTGAGCCCGCCCAGCAGCCGCAGCGTCAGCGCGACCTGGGCGTTGACGGCGAGCGCGGGATGGCAGCAGGTGAAGATCAGGCGGAGCCGGTCGTCGCGCACGGCGCCCTCCTCCAGCGGTTCGTCGTCGGCGTGCAGCAGGGCCGCCTGGGCATGGCGGTCCTCGCGGATCGCCTCCCGCCGGAAGCGGTCGATCGCCCGGTTGCGGGCGGTCGTGATGATCCACCCCGCCGGGCTCGGCGGCAGGCCGGTCGAGGGCCACCGGCCCGCCGCCACGGTGAACGCGTCCTGGACCGCCTCCTCGGCGAGGTCGATGTCGCCGAGGAGACGCACCAGGACCGCGACCGCGCGCCCGTACTCGGCACGGAACACGCGGTCGATCTCCGAGGCGGGGACGCCCGGCATACCGGACGTCAGCCGTCCACCTCGCCCTGGAACGGCCGCACCTCGATGGGGAGGAGGCCGATCGCCAGGGCGAGCCTGCGACCCCATTCGAGCGCGGCGTCGAGGTCGGGCGCCCTGATGACCGTGAACCCGCCGAGGTGTTCCTTGCCCTCGGCGAACGGGCCGTCGGTCATGAGCGTGTCGCCGTCCTTGACCCGGACCACGGTCGCCGTGTCCGGGGAGTGCAGGCCGCCGGAGAAGACCCACACACCGGCGGTCCTCATCTCCCGTTCCAGGGTCTCCAGGTTCCGGGTGATCGGCTCCAGCGCCTCGGGGTCGAGAGGACCTCCGCCGGGCTGGTAAACGCTGAGCAGATACTGTTTCATCGCGCGTCCCTCCTGGACGACCGGTGCGGCGCCGTCGCCGTCTTCCTACCCACCACCCGAACGGCGTCCGGGTTCACGTCCGGCCGTAGGTCGCGATCACCACACCGGTGGTGGTCGTGACGGAGTCGGTGAGCCTCAGCCCCGCGAGCGGGCCGCCCTCGGGGAAGAGACGCCGGCCCGCCCCCAGGACCAGCGGGTGGATCATGAGTTTGTACACGTCGACGAGGTCGTGCCGCATCAGCGACCGGACGAGTTCCCCGCTGCCGAGCACCGCGATGTCCGCGCCCGGCTCCTTCTTGAGCTCCGCCACGGCCTTCGCGGCGTCGCCCGCCAGCAGCGTGGAGTTGACCCACGGGAGAGGCCCGGTCAGCGTCGTCGACGCGACGTACTTGCGGGTGTTGTTCAGCACCTCGGTGAACGGGTTGGGGGCCGGCTGGTTCGGCCAGAAGGAGTGGAACCTCTCGTAGGTCAGCCTCCCGAACAGTAGCTCGGAACCCCCCATCCCCTTCGCCATCTCGCCGCCCATCACCGCGTCGTTGCCGGACGCCGCCCAGCCGCCGTGCTCGAACCCGCCGCGCACGTCCTCGTCCGGCGCGCCCGGTGCCTGCATCACCCCGTCGAGGGTGAGGTGTTCGACTACAACGATCTTCCTCATCTTCGCGATCCCATCGGCTGCCCACCGGCACCGTGCCGGCTTCTCGCCCCCTACACGAACGGCGTCCGACGGGATCGACCGTCCTTCGAAAAGATTTCCGCCCCGAGGAAGCCCCGGGCCGCCGGACGGAGGGCCCGCGACCACGGGCTCGAAGGGGAACCGGGACCTAAATGCTTTCCTCAGGCAATATATTGACTCAGTAAAGATTTCTGGCCGGGTCCCCGGCCGAACGATTGGAGTACGCCATGCGCATCGGTGTCGCACTGCCCACCGATCACACGCGGCTGTCCGCCGAAGCCAACTCCGTCGACACCCTGATCGGCGAGGTGAAGGAGCTCGCCGCCGCGGGGCTGACCTCGGCCTGGTTCACCCAGCGGTTCGACCACGACGCCATCACGGTTGCCGCGATGGCCGCGCGCGAGGTGCCCGGCATCGACGTCGGCACCGCGATCGTGCCGATCTACCCGCGACACCCGATCGCGATGTCGATGCAGGCCCAGACCGCGCAGGCGGCCGGCCACGGGCGCTTCACGCTGGGCGTCGGGATGTCGATCAGGTCGTTCGTCGAGGAGACCTACGGGATCGCGCCACACCCCAGGGTCCGGCACCTGCGGGAGTACCTGGAGGTGCTGCGCGACCTCTTCGAGAACGGCACCGCGAACCTGGACGGCGAGACGCTGGTCGCCAGGACCCCCCTGCCGATGACCGTGCCGGGCGCGCGGCCACGGGTGCCGGTGCTGGTCGCGGCGGCGGGCGAGCAGACCTTGCGCGCCGCGGGCGAGCTCGCCGACGGCGCGCTGCCGATCCTGTCCGGCCCGCGCACGCTGGCCGAGTACACCGTGCCGACCATCACCCGGTACGCGGAGGCGGCCGGGCGACCGGCACCCCGGGTCGCCGCGATCGTCTCCGGCGTGGTGACCGCCGACGTGGCGGGCGCCCGGACCCGCGCGGAGCAGAACATGGGGTACTACGGGACCATCCCGTCCTATCGCGCGGCGCTGGACCGCGAGGGCGTCGGCCACCCCGCCGAGCTGGTCGCGATCGGGGACGAGGAGCTCCTCGCGGACCAGGTGGCCGCGTACGTCGAAGCGGGCGTGACCGAACTCGTCTACACCCAGACCGCGATCGGTTCCGCGGAGGACGAGCGCCGCACCTGGAAACTGCTCGGCGAGCTGGCCGCGAGACACCGGCGCGAACCGGCCGGTGCCGGACCGGCACCCGTTCCGGGAACCGACGCGTCGTAGACGGCGTCCGTCAGCTCATCACGACTCACAGGTCAGGCCCGGCGCCTTCAGCAGCGGTTTCAGGACTGAGAGCCCGGCATCCTTAGCGGCGGTTTCACGGCTGGGAGGGGCCCGCGTCGGCTGCGGAGTGCCGTCGGTAGTGGCGGGCGGCGCGGGCCCGGTTGCCGCACGACGGCTTGCACCATTCCTGCCGTCCGTGCCGCTTGACGAAGTAGCGGACGCAGCGCGGCGCGGTGCAGGCCCGCAGGTCCTCACGTCGCGGGCCGGCCAGGAAGTCGATGGCGGCGCGGGCCAGCGCCGCGACGAGACGGAGGCGCGGGTCCTTCTCTGCCGACAGCAGCCGGGTCGCGGGCACCCCACCGGAGGGCCAGTCCAGCCGCGGGGTGACCGGTTCTCCGCCCGCGGCCGCGTTGAGACGCGCCAGAGCCTGGTCGACCGGCATGAGGCGATGGGCGTCGGCAGGACTGGGCGGACCGGGGCGGACCGCGTGGGCGAACAGTGCCCGTACCGCCTGCCGCAGGGCCACGACCTCGCTCCTGAGGCTCTCGTCGGCGGTGAGCCCGTCGGCGATGTCGCCGATGTCGCCGATGTCGCCGGCCTGCTCCCGGATCCAGCGGGCCGTTCCCTGGAGGGTGGCCAGGTCGTCGGCGACGCCGCCGTCCCCGTCGTGGCGGATCGTGCTCGCCAGCTCCAACGCCAGATAGCGCTCCACGGCCCTTCCTTCCCTTCCCTCTCCGTTCACTTCGTGAACCGAGTCGCCTCGTGAACCCGATCGCCTCGTGAACTGAGTCGCCTCGCGATTCCGGTCGCCGACCACTTGATCACATCCTCGCTCCCACCTTAAGGTTCCTAATGGAAAATAGATAATTTTCCATTAGGAACCAGGGTGCGGGCGACCGCGTACGCCGGAACGGACCGGCGGGCGATGCCCGCCGCGAGAGGGGAACGACACGATGACGACGATGCTCGCCCAGATCAGCGACCTGCACCTGGACGGCGGCGAACGGGCGACCCGGCGCGCCACCCGGATCATGGACTATCTGCGGGCCCTGCCCCGCCTCCCCGACGCCGTGCTGGTCACCGGGGACATCGCCGACCACGGCGAGGAGTCCGAGTACGAGGAGGCGGCCCGCATCCTGGCCGCCCCCTTCCCGGTGCTCACCTGCCCCGGCAACCACGACGCGCGCCCGGCCTACCGCAAGGCCCTGCTCGGGGAGGTCCCCGGCGACGGCCCCGTCAACCGGGTCCACCACGTCTCCGGCACCGCCGTCCTGATGTGCGACTCCACCATCCCGGGCCGCGACGAGGGACACCTCGACGCCGAGACCCTCGAATGGATCGACACCACTCTCACCGGCCTGTCCCGGGACACCCCGGCGCTGATCGCCTTCCACCAGCCACCGGTCGCGCTCCACCACCCGCTGCCCGACTCCTCGGCGCTCCAGCGGCCCGAGCGGCTGGCCGCCCTGCTCGACGCGCACCCGGAGGTCGTCGCCGTCCTCACCGGCCACGCCCACACCGCGGCCGTCTCCACCTTCGCCGCGCGCCCGCTGATCGCCGGACCGGCCGTGACCTGGACCCTGCGCCTGCCCTGGGAGGGCGAGGAGGTCGCGGACCTCGACCAGCCGCCCGGCCTGGCCTTCCACATCCTGGACGACGACCGGCGTCTCACCACCCACTACCGCGTCGTGCCCTGACCCCCTCCCGTCCTTTCCTCAACAACTCCTCTCCCTTCTCCCGACGACTCCTCTTCCGGCTTTCCCGCCCAGTGGCGGCTCTCGATCCCGGAGACTCTGTGGTCCATCCCTACGCCGTCGCCGGGTTCCTGGTGGCGCTCCTCCCGCTGATCGCCACCCCCGGAGCGAGCCTGGCCCTGCTGGTCAGGCAGGTCGCCGAGGGGGGCCGCGGCCGGGCCGTACCCGTCATCCTCGGCACGGTCACCGGCCTGTACGTCCACGCCGGGCTCGCCATGGCCGGGCTGTCCGCCCTCGTCATGCACTCCAGCCAGGCGTTCACCGCCGTCAAGCTCGCCGGGGCGGCCTACCTCGTCGGCCTGGGCGTCTGGACCTGGCTTTCGGCCGTGTCTCCCGTGTCTCCCGTGTCTCCCGCATCCCCTGCGTCCTCCGCGTTCCCGGCGCCCTCCCGGCCGCGCCGGCGGCTGCCGGAACTCTCCGGCTCCGCGTACCTTCAAGCCCTCCTCGCCAACGTCCTCAACCCCAAGGCGGCCTCCGTCTACCTGACCCTGATGCCGCAGTTCATCGCCCCCGGCGAGCCTCTCGACGGCCAGGTCCTCGCCCTGGCCACCGCCCACGCGCTGCTGATCGCGCTCTGGCTCCTCGGGTGGACGATCCTCGTCGGCAGGGCCGCACCCGCCCTGCGGAGCCCCCGCTTCAGAAACGCCAGCGCCAAGGTCACGGCGGTCGTGCTCGTCGCCCTCGGCATCCGTTCCGCCACGGCCTAGCGCCGGGACCTCAACGGTTCCGTGACGAGCTTCATAAGTAGGCGTTGGCCGTAGGACTGAACATCAGCGCCATGACGGCGAGGACGGCCGCGAGATGAAACGCTCCACCTTCCCAAACAGACCGCCGACAACGGAGCGACAGGTCTCAATCTTTATCGATCGCGGATACGGCCGACCCGGCGCAGGTCCTGGACGAGCGCCGCCATGGCGTGGAGCCGTTCGGCCTCAAGCATCAACCGTGTCCTCCCCTGACGTGCGTGAACAGTACTTCCCGACCCGTGCGCGAACCGTTTTCTCATCAACTCAGCGGTCGCCAGTACCTCCACGGACGGGGACCGCTCTCGCCTCGGATCGCGGCCAGCCGGGAGGTCGCCTCCCCGCGCGTCGCGGGGTTTTCCATACCGATCTGGGCTGCCATGGTGACCATGCGAAGCTCACGGATGTCGCGCAGGACGGGAAAACCCTCCCAGCTCATGACGTCGTGGCCGTAGATCGCGACGAACTCGGTGTACTGGGCTTCGGAGATCCCGCCGAGTGTGTCGTACTTGACCGCCGTGGACACCAGATCCCACTCCGGCGGCCCGAGGGCGCTGCGCTCGAAGTCGGCCAGGACCGCACGACCGTCGCCGATCGACAACACGTTGCCGACCCAGGCGTCCCCGTGCACCACGCAGTGCGGCAGTCCCGGCGGCAGCTCGGCGTACCCTCGCTCAAGGTCTTCCAACCGCTCGCGCAGCCAGTCGCGCTCTTCGGGAGTGAGCATCTCGGCCTGTCGATCCGCTGGGCGAGCTGTACGAACGGGGCCAGCGGAGGAAGCTCGAAATGCGCCGGAGGGGTCAGACCGTGCAGCATCCTCAGCGCGGCGGCGACGTCCACGGAGGTGCCGTACTCGTGGGGTGGCGACTCCCGCCAGAACGTCACCGCCCTGCCGTCCACCCCGACCGGCTGATCCAGGTCGGGGACGACCTGTACGGCGGGCACCCCGGAGGTCTCCAGCCAGCGGGCTACGCGCACCTCCTTCGTGGCGGTCTGGAGCCGCCCCTCCCGCGTGACCCGTGCGACGACCCCTTTCGGCAGCCGGTAGATGGCGTTCTCGCTGAAGCGGATGGGCTCCGCGCCGGACACGTCGATCCCGGCCTGACGGCAGGCGGTACGCAAAGCGTTCAGTATGGCGTCCCGTGGAGCGTTCACCCGTAGACCTTCGGTTCCGGTGTGAGAGGTGTCCACGTTCAGGGGAAGGCTCTCTCTCCGGCGTCGAACACCGCAGTCCCGCTGATTACCAGCAGCTTACGGTCGGTTGTCGCAGAGGGGGCAGGGGTCAGGCCGACCGGTACCCCGTCGTCAGGACGCGCAGTTCCCGTACGGCGGGCAAGGCACGCGCCTTCTCGGGAGCGACGTCCGACACGATGCGGGCCGTGGCCTTGACCCGGACATCCCACCGTGTCGCCGGGAGCGCCTCCACGAGGCTCAACGCCTGTTGCGCGCCTTGTTCCGGATCCGTACGGGCATGCAGTGCCGCGCTGTGCAGGGCCATCAGAACCGACGTACGGTGCTCCGGCGGATATAGGCCTTCGGCGGCGCTCTGCGCTTCGGCGGCTCGCTTGGCATCTCCGGCGAGCGTGTAGATCAAACTCCGGTCGAAGTACGTTCCGCACAGTGCCCAGTTGGAATCCAGGCCGATGATCTGAGATGGAAACCGGTCGAATACGTCCTCGGCCTCGCGCAGGATGGCCATCGCTTCGGCATGGCGGCCCAACGTGGCGAGAGTCTGAGCTTCGGCGCAGAGAGCGGCCACGAGGGGCACACTGGGACGATCCCCGGCGAGACGGCTGGCCCGCTGAGCCAGGAGAAGTACGTCGTCGAGATTTTCACCCGGGTCCGTTCTCCGGTAGAGCACTTCCCTGCCTGTCAGCCAGGCTGCCAGCAAGGTGTCCCCGGAGCGCTCGCTCAAGCTCCGGGTCTTCCCCCACCAGCGGCGCGCCTCGCGACGGTTTCCCAGGTCGAACCACTTCCCCGCGATCAGGGACGCGTGCCGTGCGGCGGCGTGGGCGAGGTCGCGTTGCACCGGCTCGGGCTGCGCCCGGCTCAGGTGAGGGGCCATGTCGGCGAAGTCGGCGGCCAGTCCGGCGAGGACGACGGCGGGCGGATCGACGTACGCCCGCTGGGCATGGAGGTCGGCGGCGTCCTCCCAGTCGTCGATCATCTCCTGTGACACGCTCGCACCGGAGATGCGGGGTTCGGACGCCTGCCAGGCGTCCGTCAGCGTGGCCAGCACGGGCGCCACCGCGCCGCCGACAGCGACGGCGGCGGCGTCCCGCATCAGTCGTCTGCGCTCCATGTCCCCGCCCTCATCACACGTTGAGGCTTTTGCATCGACTGCTTCGACGGTACCCCTTCGCAGCCGATCGGTCTCGGCCATGGCCGCACGAAGCGCCTGTGTCACGAGTTCGCCTCCCGCGCCGAGTTCGGCGTCGAGAAGGGTGATCGCCTCGAATGACGGGCGGTTCTTCCCCTGCTCCCATTTGGCGATGAGCGAGTAGTCCCACCGGATCCGATCGGCGAGACCGCGCAGGCTCAGCTCGCGCCGCTCCCGCCAGGTCCGCAGGGCACGGCCGAACTCCTGCCAGCCCGCCGAGCTCTTCGATGTCGATTGTCCGGTCACGTCCGCCCTCGCGATCCGTTGCACATGTTGCATTACCCCCGACGCAACCCTGTGCGTCTTTTCCCATGCGCTGAGTCACTTCGACTATGGCACCGGTAAGCGTCATACGAAGCGAAACTCCGCAGGCGCATAAGGTCATGCGGGGTTCCCCGATCGCGAAGAGGTGCGATCCATGGACAACCGCGAATCCGTCCCGCCCTGCGTTGACGAAACCACCGTCCAGGCTCATGACGAAGCCCTGGCGGTCGTGCAACGCCTTCTCACCGAACGGGGCATCCGCGCCCACCGCCATCACACGATCAGCCTCGGGCTCTTCACCGTTCCTGAGACCGCGTGGCCCGGCCGTCCTCCGCTTCGGTCGTGGATGAACCGCCATCCGCCCGAGTTGGCCGTGATCGGCCCCCGGGGGCGGGACGCCACCGTGACCGTCGGGGCGTGTTCCGGTTGCTATCTGGTGGCTGCGCGCGACAACGCTACGGAGACGGTCCGGTGTGACGAACCGGAAAGGGTCCTGGATCTCATCCTCGCGATGGGATGTACGCCATGACCGCGCCCGCGACGTACGGGTCGGCGGCGGTGGACGCGGCGGAGAGGCTCCGGGAGGCCCTGGCGGGTTACGAGATCGTCGCCGACGTGCACGACGGTTACGGGCCGGCGCTGGTGTCGGTCGGGGTGGGCCTGGTGGTGTGGTGCAACGGGGAGCGGTTCTGGTGGCACACCGGATGGAACGCCGAACGTCGGCGCGCTGTCCACGCCTCGCAGGAGGCGGCCGAACCCGGCCGGGCCGCCCGGCGGATCGCGTTCCACCACACCCGCCTGTGTGAGGCGGCTCCGCCCGCGCCGGGCACCGGGAGCCCGCTGTGACCTTGGCGGAACTGACGAGGCTCCACGGACGCACCTGGACGATCGCGGAGGCGGTCGGGGGCGGCTGGTACGCCGTGCGGCGCGCGGACATGTCGGCGTACGGGCTTGAGCACGGCCTGTCCAACATCCGGTGCGGGACGACCCTGGCCGAACTGGCCCGTCGCCTGGACACGGAGACACGGCTGGAGAACCAGCCCTGGCGACGCGTACCGCTGAGGGCAGCGCCGTGACACAACACGTAGACGGGCACGACGTCGCAGGTCCAGAGAGGAACAGCGCTTCCGCGCCCCGGCTCCGGTCCCGAGCCAGACATCGGATCAGCCTGATGCCTGGCTGCGCTCAGGGAATCAGGCCCTCGGTGGCCAGGTCGGTCCACAAGGATTCGGGGACGGGCTTGGCGGTCAGCTCCGTGTTGCGGGCTACCTCGGCGGCTGAGCGGGCGCCGATGACGACGCTCGCGACGGCCGGGTGGCGCAGGGGGAAGGCGAGGGCCGCCTGGGGGAGGGTGACGTCGTGGCGTTCGCAGACGGCGGCGATGCGGCGGGCGCGCTCAAGGAGCGGGCCGGGGGCGGGGGCGTAGTCGTAGGTGCCCGACGGGTCGTGGGTGGCGAGCAGGCCGCTGTTGAACACCCCGGCGGCGAACACCGAGACGCCGCGCTCGGCGCACAGCGGCAGCAGCTCGTCCTCGCCCGACTGGTCGAGGAGGGTGTAGCGCCCGGCGAGCATGACCATGTCGACGCCGGTCTCGCGGACGAACCGGGCGAGCATCGCCGCCTGGTTCATGCCGACCCCGACGGCCTTGACGACGCCCTGGTCGCGCAGTTCGGCCAGGGCCGGGTACGCCTCGGAGACGGCCTGCTCCCAGTGGTCGTCCGGGTCGTGGATGAGGACGATGTCGACCGCGTCGAGGCCGAGCCGCTCCAGGCTCTCCTCCAGCGACCGCAGCACCCCGTCGCGCGAGAAGTCCCACACCCGGCGCAGGTCGGCGGGGACGTCGAAGCCCTGGTCGTCCCGGCCGAAGGGTCCCTCGCCGGTGGCGGGCACGAGCAGGCGGCCGACCTTGGTGGACAGGGTGTAGGAGTCGCGGGGCCGCTCCGCGAGGGCCGCGCCGAGCCGCCGTTCCGACAGGCCGAGCCCGTAGTGGGGGGCGGTGTCGAACACGCGGATCCCCGCCTCGTAGGCCGCGTCCACCGCCGCGCGCGCCGTGTCCTCGCCGACCTCCGAGAACAGGTTCCCGATCGGGGCCGTGCCGAAGCCGTACCTGCTGACCTGCACCGCTCGCTCCGTCCGTTCTGTACGGCTTCATGTTTCTCGTGCCGCTTGATGTATTTGTAGTGCTTCACACTCTGCGCTTCACGCCCTGCGCCTCACGTCTCGCGGGGGCCTCACTTTCCCGTCCGGGCCGTCCGGGCCCCGTACCCGTACGTAATGAGTACCGGCCCCGCGCAAGCGTCGCGCCCGTACGGCCTCCTCCTCCGTACGGGCTGCGCGTCCACGTGGCTCAAGCCACTGTCAAAGCGTCAATCTTGGGCCTTGCCGCCCGCCAGGCGGCTGATCATCAGGGCGACCAGGATGATCGAGCCGTAGACGAGCTGCTTCCACTCGCCGGGGACGCCCTTCAGGGTGAGGATGTTCTCGACGAGGCCGATCACCAGGACGCCGGTGAGCGCGCCGAGGATCGTACCCTTGCCGCCGTCCATGCTGACGCCGCCGATGACGGCCGCGGCGAAGGCCATGAAGATCCAGCCGACGCCCTGGTTGGCGCTGATGCCGCCCAGGCGGCCGGTCTCCAGCACTCCGGCGAGCGCGGCGACGATCCCGCCGATGACGAAGACGACCCAGACGACCCGCTCGACCCTGATACCGGCCGCGCGGGCGGCGTCGGCGTTGCCGCCGATGGCGTAGAGCGAGCGGCCGCCCCGGAAGTAGCCGAGGGCGACGATGGCCACCGCGAAGAGGACGCCGGTGATCCAGATGGCCGCCGGCAGGCCCAGCCAGTTGGCGCTGCCGAGGTAGAGGAACGACTCGGGCAGCTCGAACAGGCTCTTGCCCTGGGTGAGTCCCAGCTGGAGGCCGTGCACGACGATCATCATGGCCAGCGTGACGATGAAGGCCGACAGCTGGAACCGCAGGATCAGGAAGCCGTTGAAGGCGCCGACCAGGCCGCCGACCAGCAGGCACAGCGGGATGGCGAGGATGCCGGGCAGCTCCAGGCCGAATCCTCCGGCCGCCACCGGGATGACCAGCATCACGCCGACGGCGGGCGCCATGCCGACCGTGGACTCCAGCGACAGGTCGAACTTGCCCGCGATCAGGATCAGCGCCTCGGCGAGGACCACCAGCGCCAGGGCCGACTGCTGCTGCAGCACGTTGGTCAGGTTGCCCGTGGTGAGGAAGACCGGGTCCACGAAGGAACCGGCGATCAGCAGAACGACGATCACCGGGACCAGGGTGAGGTCGCGGAACCGTCCGAGCTGGATGCGACGGCCCTGTGGGGCCGCCAGCACGGGCGGGGGGGTCTTTGTCGTGGTCATGAGTGGTCGATACCTTCCATCGCCGCCACCAGCTCGTTGTCGGTCCAGCCGCGCGGCACGTCCTTGACGATCCTGCCGTGGAACATGACGAGGACGCGATCGCAGATTCGCAGGTCGTCGAGCTCGTCGGAGACCAGTACGGCCCCCGCTCCCCGCTCGGCCGCGTCCTCCACGGCGCCGAGCAGGGAGTGCTTGGCCTTGACGTCCACCCCGGCGGTCGGGTTGATGACCACGAGCGCGTTCGGGTCGTCGGCGAGCGCCCTGGCCAGCACCACCTTCTGGGCGTTGCCACCGGACAGGTCGGCCACCGGCTGGTCGGGGCCCGTCGTCTTGATGTCCAGCAGGTCGATCATCCTGGCGCCGCGCTCGCGGCGGCGGGCCGGGGAGACCACGCCGTAGCGGCCGAGCTTGTGCGCGATCGGGATGGTCGCGTTCTCGGCGATCGACAGCAGCGGCACGAACCCCTGGTGGTGCCTGTCCTGGGGGACGAACCCGAGCCCGGCGCGGAGCGCGGAGGGCACGTCGCCCTGCCTGATGTCGGTGCCGTTGACGGCGACCTTCCCGGTGTCGGCCCGGTGCAGGCCGACCAGGGTCTCGGCGAGGCCGACCTTGCCGCTGCTGCCGGAACCGGCGAGGCCCACGATCTCCCCCGCCCTGACGGAGAGGTCCACGTCCTCGTACCGTCCGGCGAGGCTGAGCGCCGTCGCGGACAGCACCACGGGGGCCGTGGGGGCGATCGTCCGGTTGCGGTACTCGTAGGCGGCGGTGGCCTCGCCGGTCATCGCGTCCACGAGCTGGTCGTGGGGCAGGTCGCCGACCGTGGCGGTGACGATGTGCCGGGCGTCGCGGAAGACCGAGACGCTCTGGCAGATCTCGTACACCTCCTCCAGGTGGTGGGAGATGAACATCATCGTGACGCCCTGCTCGCGCAGGGAGCGCATCCGGTCGAAGAGCCGCTGGATGGCGGGGCCGTCGAGCTGCGCGGTGGGCTCGTCCAGGATGATGAACCGGGCGCCGAACGACAGCGCCCTGGCGATCTCCAGCAGCTGGCGCTGCTCGACCCCCAGGTCTCCCGCCATGGTCTCCGCGTCGACGTCCACGCCGTACTGCTCAAGGAGCTGGCGGGCCCGCGTGCGAAGGCTCCGCCAGCTGATCCTGCCCCGCTCTGTCTGGCGGTTCAGGAAGAGGTTCTCCGCGACGGACAGGGTGGGGATGATCGTCGACTTCTGGTAGACGCACGCGACCCTCTGCCGCCAGGCGTCCCGGTCGGCCGGCGACGGCGCGGGCTGCCCGGCGAAGCGGACCTCGCCCTCGTCGGGACGCTGGAGCCCGGTCAGGATCGACACCAGCGTGGACTTGCCCGCGCCGTTCCTGCCGACGAGCGCGTGCGTCTCCCCCTCGGTGATGGCGATCCCGGCACCGTTGAGCGCGGTGGTCGGGCCGAAGCGCTTGGTGATCCCAAGCGCCTCGACTGCCTTGACGGAAGATGTCATCACTTGACCTGGTTACCCCAGAGAGCCTGGTCGTCCACGTTCTCCTTGGTGACCAGCGGAGCGGGGAGCTGGTCCTCAAGACCGTTCGGCAGCTGGATGATCGTGCTGTCGTGGTCCGTCGGGCCGGGCTGGAAGGTCTTGCCCTCGGCGGCGGCCTTGGCGTAGAAGAGCGCGTACTTGGCGTAGAGGTCGGCCGGCTGGGAGACCGTGGCGTCGATCTCGCCCTTGCGGATCGCCTCGAACTCCTGCGGGATGCCGTCGTTGGAGACCACGAAGACGTGCTTGGGGTCCTCCGGCGGCACGATCAGGCCCTTGGCCTTGAGCACCTGCAGGGTGGGGGCGAGGTGGACGCCTCCGGCGTGCATGTAGACACCCTTGATGTCCGGGTGCTGCTCAAGACGGGTCTGGAGCATGGAGGCGGCCTTCGTGCCCTCCCACTCGGTCGGCTCCTCGAAGACCGTGATGCCGGGGAACTTGTCCTTCATGCAGCCGCGGAACGCCTCGGCCCTGTCACGGCCGTTGATCGACGAGAGCGCGCCCATGAGCTGGACGACCTTGCCCTTGCCGCCGAGCTTCTCGCCGAGGAACTCGCAGGCCTGCGTGCCGTACGCCTTGTTGTCGGCGCGCACGACCATGTAGACCTTGCCCTTGTCGGGGCGGGTGTCCACGGTGACGACGGGGATGTTCTTGCCCTCCAGCGTCTGCAGCGTGGAGGCGATGGCGCCGGTGTCCTGCGGGGCCATCACGATCACCTTGGCGCCCTGGCCGGTGAGGGCTTGGGTGTTGGCGACCAGCTTGGCCACGTCGTTCTGCGAGTTGGTCGGCGGCATCAGGTCGACGCCCAGCTCGGTCGCCATCTGGGGGACGTACTTGTTGTACGAGTTCCAGAAGTCGGAGTCGGTGCGGGGGAAGTCGATGCCGACCTTGCCGCCCGCGGGGGCGGCGGCGGACGCGTCACCGGACGGCTGGGCCGCGGTGGTGGCGGGCTCCGACGATCCGCAGGCGGAGAGGGTGAAGGAGATCGCGAGCAGTGCCGCACCTGTCGCCGCGGGTCCGATTTTCATACTGTTGCCTCGATTCAAAGCTATATGGGGGGTGAACTATTTCTCGACCGACGCGTGGAGCCCGGTCATGATTTCGGTCGGAGCCGAAGCCCCTGCATCCCACCGTCCACGGCCAGGGCCGTGCCGGTGGTGGCCGCCGCGAGCGGGCTCGCGAGGTAGGCGATCGCCGCGGCGACCTCGGGTGCGCTCACCAGGCGGCCCGTCGGCTGACGGGCCTCCAGGGCCGCCCGCTCGGCCGCCGGGTCCTCGGCCGCGTCGAGCAGCCGCTGCACCCAGGGGGTGTCGGCGGTGCCGGGGTTGACGCAGTTGACCCGGATGCCCTCGCGGACGTGGTCGGCCGCCATCGCCAGGGTCAGCGACAGGATGGCCCCCTTGGACGCGCTGTAGAGCGCCCGCTGGGGCAGGCCCGCCGTCGCCGCGATCGAGCAGGTGTTGACGATCGCGGCGTGCGCCGAGCGGCGCAGGTGCGGCAGGCTCGCCCGGGTAACCCGGACGATGCCCAGGACGTTGACGTCCAGGACCCTGGACCACTCCTCGTAGGGGTTGTCCTCGACGGTCCCGGCGGCGCCGATCCCGGCGTTGTTGACCAGGATGTCCAGGCCGCCGAGCTGTTCGACGGCCTGGGCGACGGCCGCGCCGACCGCCTCCTCGTCGGTGACGTCCGCCTTGACCTCGATGAACGGGCCGCCGGAGGAGTTGACGTCGAGGGAGGCCACTCTCGCGCCCCGCTCGGCCAGCAGGGTGGCGGTGGCCAGGCCGATGCCGGAGCCGCCGCCGGTGACCAGGGCGCGCAGGCCGTCGAGCTCACCCATTGAGGGACCTCCATACCGGGCCGTCGGGGTAGGTGTAGTCGATGATCGAGGCGGCGTGCATCGCCGCTCCGAAACCGGGCCGGCCCGGCGCGGCGTAGGCGCCGTTCTCGATCACCACGGGATCGATGAAGTGCTCGTGGAGGTGGTCGACGTACTCGATCACCTTGCCCTCCATCGAGCCGCTGACCGCGACGTAGTCGAACATCGACAGGTGCTGCACCAGCTCGCACAGGCCGACCCCGCCCGCGTGCGGACAGACCGGGACGCCGAACTTGGCGGCGAGCAGCAGGATCGCGACGTTCTCGTTCACGCCCGCGACGCGGGCCGCGTCGATCTGCAGGTAGGAGATCGCGCCGGCCTGCAGGAGCTGCTTGAAGACCATGCGGTTCTGGACGTGCTCGCCGGTGGCCACCGGGATGGGCGCGATGCCCCGGGCGATGGCGGCGTGGCCGAGCACGTCGTCGGGGCTGGTCGGCTCCTCCACCCAGTGCGGGCGGAACTCCGCGAGGGCGTTCACCCAGGCGATGGCGGTGTCGACGTCCCAGCGCTGGTTGGCGTCGATCGCGATGGGGAAGTCCTCGCCGCAGGTCTCGCGGGCGATGCGCATCCGCCGCCTGTCGTCCTCCAGGTCGGCGCCGACCTTCAGCTTGATCTGGGTGAAGCCCTCGTCCATCGCCTCCTTGCACAGGCGGCGCAGCTTGTCGTCGCCGTAGCCGAGCCAGCCGGGGGAGGTCGTGTAGGCCGGGTAGCCGTGCTCGCGCAGGTGGGCCACGCGCTCGCGCCTGCCGGGTTCGGCGGCGCGCAGGATGTCCAGCGCCTCCTGCGGGGTGAGCGCGTCGGTGAGGTAGCGGAAGTCGACGAGCGCGACGAGCTCCTCGGGGGACATCTCGGCGAGCAGCAGCCAGAGCGGCTTGCCCGCCCGCTTGGCCTTGAGGTCCCAGAGCGCGTTGACCACGGCGGAGATCGCCATGTGCATGACGCCCTTCTCCGGGCCGAGCCAGCGCAGCTGGGAGTCGTGGACCATGTCCTTCCAGAGCGTGCCCATGTCCTCGACGTCCCTGCCGAGCACGTACGGCTCCAGGGCCCTGATCGCGGCGGTCTGCACCTCGTTGCCGCGCCCGATGGTGAAGGCGAAGCCGTGGCCCTCGAACCCGTCGTCGGTCCGCAGGACCAGGTAGGCGGCCGAGTAGTCGGGGTCGGGGTTCATCGCGTCGGAGCCGTCGAGCTCCAGCGAGGTGGGGAAGCGGATGTCGTGGGTCTCCATCGAGGTGATGCGGTACGCGCCCACCCCGGCCAGGACTCCCTCTGCCGCCTCCACCGCGCCACCCGTCTCCTCGCGGGTGTCGATGATGTCGCTCATGCCTGCCCCACGGTCTGTCGCTGGCTCCCGAGGCCGTCGATCTCCAGCTCCATGATCTGCCCGGCCCGCAGGTAGGGCTTGTCGGGCAGGCCGAGCGCGACGCCCGCCGGGGTGCCGGTGTTGATGAGGTCGCCGGGTTCGAGGACCATGAACCGGCTGAGGTAGCGGACGACCTCCGCCACCGTGAAGATCATGTTCTTGGTGTCGCCGTTCTGGAACTGCGCGCCGTCCACCCACAGCCGCAGGCCCAGGGACTGCGGGTCGGCGATCTCGTCGGCGGTGACCAGCCAGGGGCCGAGCGGGTTGAAGGTCTCGCAGGACTTGCCCTTGTCCCACTGGCCGCCGCGCTCCAGCTGGAACTCGCGCTCGGAGACGTCGTTGGAGATGGCGTAGCCCGCGATCTTGGACAGCGCCTCCTCGTGCGTCTCGACGTAGCGGGTCGTCTCGCCGATGACGACGGCGAGCTCGACCTCCCAGTCGGTCTTCACGCTCTCCCTGGGGATGAGCACCTCGTCGTCGGGCCCGACGATCGTGTTGGGGGCCTTCATGAAGATGATCGGCTCGGCCGGGATCGCGGCGTTCGTCTCCTCCGCGTGGTCGCGGTAGTTGAGCCCGATGCACACGATCTTCCCTGGCCGCGCGATCGGGGGGCCGATCCGCAGCCCCTCGGCGTCCAGCACGGGAAGCTCGTCCCGCTCCAGCGCCTCTCGGACACGAGCCACTCCCCCGGAAGCGAAGAAAGCCCCGTCGATCTCTTCCGAGATTTCGCGGAGGTTACCGGCCCCGTCCAGGACGGCCGGTCGCTCCTGGCCGACGGGTCCCACTCGCAGCAGCTTCACACCGCACCCTTCGTTGATACATCGGATGTCTTGTCTCGTGATGCTGAACGACGCCGAACCTCGGTGTCAACCCCTCACAGGCCGATACGTCCGATCCGTTATCGAGGAGAAACCGCAGCTTGCAGGGGTTATACCGGATCCCTCCCGAACTTTGACCTCCGGTCATCGGATTTCCTCGCGCGGGCGGAAACGGAGATCATCTAGGACGTTCGCGGTGGTGAAAGGCACAAAAGTGATCAATCGTCGATAAACATCGGAGGATGAGGCTTGTTACGGCGGAATTTCGGTGCTATCTCCTTGAAACAGTCCCGCCCTGTGATCGGAGGAATCCGTTGCCCCGCCCCCCACGACGCCGTCTAGGTGTCGCCCTCCTTGCCGCCCTTACCCTCGCCACCGGGCTATATGGCCAGAGTTCGGCCAACGCCGAGCTGTCAGCAAATGTGACACGGCTAGATACACCCGATGACTTGACACTCTGGTATGACAAACCGGCCACCGATTGGGAGACCCAGGCGCTGCCGATCGGCAACGGCGCGCTGGGCGCCATGGTGTTCGGCGGAGTGAACACCGAGCAGATCCAGTTCAACGAGAAGTCCCTGTGGACCGGCGGCCCCGGCGCGAACAACTACGACTTCGGCAACTGGACCTCCCCCAGGCCGAACGCGATCGCCGAGGTCAGGGCGCAGATCGACCGCGACGGCAAGATGTCCCCCGAGGCGGTGGCGGCCAAGCTTGGACAGCCCAAGAGCGGCTTCGGCTCCTACCAGACCTTCGGCGACCTCTGGCTGGACATGCCCCAGATCCCCGCGGGCGCCGCGAGCGACTACCGGCGGGAGCTGAACCTGCGCGACGCGGTCGCCAAGGTCGGCTACACCGCGGACGGGGTGACCTACTCCCGCGAGTACTTCGCCAGCCACCCCAGCAACGTCGTCGTCGGCCGGATCTCCGCTGACAAGGCCGGTAAAGTCTCCTTCACGCTGCGCACCTCCTCGCCCCGCAACGACAAGCAGGTCTCGGTCTCCAAGGGCCGCCTCACCGTCAAGGGTGTGCTCGCCGACAACGGCATGAAGTTCGAGTCGCAGGTCCAGGTGGTCACCCAGGGCGGCACCCGCACCGACGGCACCGACAGGGTCACCGTCACGGGCGCCAACAGCGCGATGTTCGTGCTGTCCGCGGGCACCGACTACTCCGACGTCTACCCGACCTACCGGACCGTGGACCCGCACGCCAAGGTGACCGCGGCGGTCGACGCGGCCGCCGGCAGGTCGTACGAGGGGCTCAAGTCCAAGCACCTGACCGACTACCGGAACCTGTTCGACCGGGTCAAGCTCGACCTCGGGCAGAAGGCCCCGGCCATCCCGACCGACAGGCTGCGCGCGGCGTACACCGGCGGCGCCTCGGCCGACGACCGGGCGCTGGAGGCGTTGTTCTTCTCCTACGGCCGCTACCTGCTGATCGCCTCCTCCAGGGAGGGGTCGCTCCCGGCCAACCTCCAGGGCGTGTGGAACAACTCCACCAATCCACCCTGGTCGGCCGACTATCACGTCAACATCAACCTGCAGATGAACTACTGGCTCGCCGAGCAGACCAACCTCGCCGAGACGACCGAGCCGTACGACAAGTACGTCCAGTCGATGATCGCTCCCGGTCAGAAGACCGCACAGGAGATGTTCGGCTCGCGCGGCTGGGTGGTGCACAACGAGACCAACCCGTTCGGCTTCACCGGCGTGCACAACTGGGCCAGCTCGTTCTGGTTCCCCGACGCGGCGGCGTGGCTGACCCAGCAGATGTACGACCACTACCGCTTCAGCGGCAGCAACAAGTACCTGCGCGGCACCGCGTACCCGGCGATGAAGGGCGCGGCCGAGTTCTGGCTGGACACCCTCTACACCGACCCGCGTGACGGCAAGCTCGTGGTCTCCCCCAGCTACTCCCCCGAGCAGGGCGACTTCACGGCGGGCGCCTCGATGTCCCAGCAGATCGTCTACGACCTGCTGACCAACACCCTGGAGGCGGCGAAGGAGCTGAAGAACGACAAGCCCTTCCAGGCCGAGCTGCGGGCCGCGCTGGACAAGCTCGACCCGGGCATCCGGATCGGTTCCTGGGGCCAGCTCCAGGAGTGGAAGGCGGACCTGGACAACCCTCGCAACGACCACCGGCACGTCTCCCACCTCTTCGCCCTGCACCCCGGACGGCAGATCACGGCCGGTACCCCGGAGGCCGAGGCGGCCAAGATCTCGCTCACCGCGCGGGGCGACGGCGGCACCGGCTGGAGCAAGGCGTGGAAGGTGAACTTCTGGGCCCGCCTGCTGGACGGCGACCACTCGCACAAGATGCTCAGCGAGCAGCTCAAGAGCTCCACGCTGGACAACCTGTGGGACACCCACCCGCCGTTCCAGATCGACGGCAACTTCGGCGCCACCTCCGGCATGGCCGAGATGCTGCTGCAGAGCCAGCACGACACGATCCACGTGCTGCCCGCGCTGCCGTCGGCCTGGACCGACGGCTCGGTCACCGGCCTGCGCGCCCGGGGCGACGCGACCGTGGACGCCTCGTGGAAGGACGGCAACGCCGACAGGGTCACCGTGCACGCCGGGAGGACCGGTCCCCTCAAGGTCCGCGCCGCCATGCTCGGCGGCCTCTCCCACGTCGAGGACGAGAGCGGTAAGACGATCAACCCGCCCCGCGACGGTGACGTCATCACCATCGACGCCAAGGCCGGGGAGTCCTTCACGATCGTCAACGGGGTGACCGTCAAGATCACCGCACCCGTGATCGCGGGCGCCGGCGAGTCGATCCCGGTCACCGTCACCGTCACCGCGCCCGGCACGAAGGACGTGCCCGCCGGAACGCTCACCCTCGCCCTGCCGCAGGGCTGGACCGCCACCCCCGGCTCGTCGGTCCAGGTGCCCGCCGTCTCACCGGGCAGCCCGAAGACCTTCTCGTTCTCCGTGGCCGTCGGCCCCGCGAACGGGACCAGGTCCGCGCGGATCGCGGCGGAACTCTCGGGCGACGGCTGGAAGGCGGGCAGTTCCGCCGCCGTCGGCCTCAACCCGTGCGTCACCCCGCCGACGGACAGGGCCGTCGTCGCCTGGGACCCGACGTCGGGCACGACCGTGACCGACAGCTCCGGCAGCGGCAGGAACGCCAACGTCGTCGGCACGGCGACCTACGACGCCACCGCCCCGAGCGGCAGCGGGCTGGTCCTGAACGGCTCGACCTACCTCAACACGGCGAACACGCTGCTGGGCTACATGCCCGAGGCGACGTTCGCGGCCGAGGTCAAGATCGGGGGGACCGGCTACCGGAGGCTCTTCGACTCCCAGCCGGGCGGCAACCCCGGCACCGACGGGATCATCATCGACCTCACCCCCTCCAACACCCTGCGCTTCATCGGCGCCGGGCAGAACGTGGGGCTGAGCGGGACGATCCCGACCGGCCGCTACATCGACCTCGTCGTCACCATGAACCGCAACGGCGCGATCAACACCTACGTCGACGGCACCCGGGTCGGCGGCGGCAACGCCACCACCGACGGCATCACCGGCTGCACCTCCCGGCCGCTGCGCTTCGCCGCCGACCAGGACGGCGGCCAGCGCCTGACCGGCGCGGTCGACCGGATGGCCATCCTGCCGAGGGCCCTCACCGCCGCGGAGGTGGGCACCTGGCGCGACATCGCGTTCTGATCCACCCTCCCGTACGCGATCCATCCCCAATCTCCTGACGGGGCCGATCCCGAATCCCATCCCGTGAGGCCCGGGACGCGCACGCGTCCCGGGCCTCACGGCCGTGTGCGGACGGACGGGCGCCAGGGGGTCCCAACTTGACGAGGGTCCCCCGCCGTAATAGAACACGTTTCAGAAAGAAGAATCTCCAAACGCCTGATCAAGCGCTTGGTGACTCGGCGTGCCCCGGACGGGAGGCGGGAACATCGGAAAGTCCCGTCATCACCGCGTTCGCGATGGATTCTCAGCGAACCGGTAGGGTACGCCGCTGACCGCACCCCCAGGCCGCACCGACAATGAACCGTGTCACCGCGTCACGAGAACGCCGACCGGCTCGCAGGAGGACCAATGGATATCGATCTGGTCGACCAGGACTTCTATTGGCGGAACGGCGCGCCCTACGATCAGCTGGCCTGGCTACGGGCGAACGCGCCGGTCTACGCGCACCCGGGCGACGCCGAGCGGGGCTGGCCGGGCTTCTGGGCGGTCACCAGGCACGCCGACGTGGTGCAGGTCTCCCGCCGCTCCGACCTTTTCTCGTCCAGCAGGAAGCTCGCGCTCTTCAACGAGATGCCCGAGGACCAGATCGCCCTGCAGCGGATGATGATGCTCAACCAGGACCCGCCGGACCACACCCGGCGGCGCTCCCTGGTCAACCGGGGCTTCACCCCGCGCATGATGGGCGCCCTGGAGGGGCACATCCGCGACATCTGCCACGAGCTGGTGGACGAGGCCAAGGGACGCGGCTCGGTCGACTTCGTCCGTGACATCGCCGCCCCGCTGCCGCTGTACGTGATCTGCGAGCTGCTCGGCGCCCCCGTCGAGGACCGCGACAAGATCTTCAACTGGTCCAACCAGATGATCGGCGCCGAGGACCCCGACTACGCCGCCGACCCCGACGAGGGCACGAACGCGGCCGCGGAGGTCTACGCCTACGCCAACACCCTGGCCGCCGAGCGGCGCGCGCAGCCCCGCGAGGACATCGTCACCAAGCTGATCATGCCCGACGCGGCCGGGGAGACCCTCACCGAGGAGGAGTTCGACCTGTTCGTGCTGCTGCTCGTGGTGGCGGGCAACGAGACCACCCGCAACGCGGCCTCGGGCGGCATGCTCGCCCTCTTCGAGAACCCCGAGCAGTGGCGGCGGCTGGTCGCCGACCCCGCCCTCGCCCGCACCGCGGCCGACGAGATCGTCCGCTGGGTCGCCCCGGTGAACCTCTTCCGCCGTACGGCCACCACCGACACGACGATCGGCGGGCAGGAGATCAAGGCCGACGACAAGGTCGTGATCTTCTACAGTTCCGCCAACCGCGACGAGGAGGTGTTCGCCGACCCCGGTGTCTTCGACATCGGCCGCGACCCCAACCCGCACATCGGCTTTGGCGGCGGCGGGGCGCACTTCTGCCTGGGCAACCACCTCGCCAAGCTGGAGCTGCGGGTCCTCTTCGAGGTGCTGGCCGAGCGGCTGCCCGGCCTGGAGCAGGCCGGAGAGGCCCGCCGCCTGCGGTCCAACTTCATCAACGGCATCAAGGACCTGCCGGTCTCCGTCGCCTGAGGTCCCGCGCCGGAAAGTCCTTCGTCCCCCTCCCCCGTTCGCCGGTGCCGAGCGGGGGAGGTGCCGGACGGAACCTCACCGCCGCGAGCAGCGGATCCTCAACCGTCCCGGCCCGCCCGGGCGGGCTCTCACCGTCCTCCGCGCCGGTAGGCACGGACCGACAGCGGGACGAACACCACCAGCAGCGCGGCCGACCAGAGCAGGACGGCGGCCACCGGATGCGCGAGCGGCCAGGCCACGTCCCCGGACGTCACGCCCGGATTGCCGAACAGCTCCCGGCAGGCGGCGGTGAGCGCGCTCACCGGGTTCCAGTCGGCCAGGAACCGCAGCCACCCCGGCATGCCGCCGGTCGGGACGAACGCGTTCGACAGCATCGTGAACGGCAGGAACAGCGGCACCATCGCGTCGGCGACCCGCTCGTTCCTCACCGCCAGGCCCACGTAGACGCCCACCCAGCTCAGCGCGTACCGCAGCACGATCATCAGCAGGAACGCCTGGGCCGTGGGGACCGGGCCGCGGTGCGGCTGCCAGCCCACCAGCAGGCCCGCGCCCACCATGACGGCCAGCATCAGCAGGCCGATCAGGGAGTCGGCGCCGGTCTGCCCGAACGGCACCGCCAGGCGCGCCATCGGCATGGAGCGGAACCGGTCCATCACACCGCGGGAGGCGTCGGTGGCCATCCGCGTCATGACCCCCATCACCGCGGAGAAGGTCACCATCGCGAACAGGCCGGGCATGAGGTACTCGCGGTAGTCGCCGCCGTCCGGCACCTGGACGGCGCTGCCGAAGACGTATCCGAACAGCACCACCATGACGGCCGGGAAGATCAGCGCCGCGACGAGTTCGCCGGGATCGTGTCGCAGCCGTCCCAGCTCGCGGCCGACCAGGGTCAGCCCGTCGGTGAACGTCCACCGCAGGCGGCGGCCCGGTGACGGGGCGAGGCCGGTCATCGGACCGGCTCCTTCCGGTCGGTGAGGCGCAGGAACACCTCGTCGAGGGTGGGACGGCGCAGCCGCACGTCCGCCGCGGCGACCTCGGCGCGGTCGAGCTCGCGCACGATGTCGGCGAGCCGCAAGCCGTCGCCGGGCAGGACGACGCTGAGCCGGTCGGCGCCCGTCGTCGTGGGATCGTTCCCGGTCAGGGCGTTCAGTACGGCCGCCGCCGGGCGCAGCGCGGCCGGGTCTTCGAGGACGAGGTCGAGGCGGTCCCCGATCGTGGCCTTCAGCTCGTCGGGAGTGCCGGTGGCGATCACTCGCCCGTGGTCGACGACGGCGATGTCGTCGGCCAGCCGGTCGGCCTCCTCCAGGTACTGCGTGGTGAGGAGCACCGTGGTGCCGTCCGCCACCAGCTCGCGGACGCTGTCCCAGATCTCGCCGCGGCTGCGCGGGTCCAGGCCGGTGGTCGGCTCGTCCAGGAAGAGCACCTCGGGGCGCAGGATGAGGCTGGTGATCAGGTCGAGGCGGCGCCGCATGCCGCCGGAGTAGCCGGTGACCTGCCGGTCGGCGGCGTCCGTCAGGCCGAATCGTTCGAGCAGCTCGTCGGCCCGCCGGTGCGCGTCGCGCCGGGACAGGTGACAGAGGCGCCCGAACATGCGCAGGTTGCCACGGCCGGTGAGCTTCTCGTCCACGGCGGCGTGCTGGCCCGCGAGCCCGATCATGGCCCGCACCTCGCCCGCCTCGCGGACGACGTCGTGTCCGGCGACGCGGGCGTGCCCGGCATCGGGATCGGACAGGGTCGCCAGGATGCGCACCGCGGTCGTCTTCCCCGCGCCGTTCGGGCCCAGCACGCCGCAGACCGTTCCCCTCGGGACCTGTAGGTCCAGGCCGCGCAGGGCGTGGACGTCGCCGAAGGACTTGTGCAGCCCCTCGGCGACCACGATCGGTTCCGCCATGATCCCCCCTAACTGGGTACGTTGTACTCGGTTATGACGGCCAGGGTAAATTACTGGGTACCATGTACGCAAGTAGGGGGTGGGACGGTGACCGACGCCGAGTACGTGAGCATCTGGATGCGGCCCGAGCGCCCGGCCCGGGGGCCGAAACCGGCCTACAGCCGCGCACGGATCACCGAGGCGGCGATCCGGATCGCCGACGCCGAGGGGCTGGAGGCCGCCACCATGCGGCGGATCGCCGCCGAGATCGGCGCGGGCGCGATGTCCCTCTACCGGTACGTCCCGAGCCGCGACGACCTCGTCGAGCTCATCGCCGACCACCTGCAGGGCGAGATCGACGTCGCGGGACTGCCCTCCGGCGACTGGCGCGCGGACCTGACGCGCTACGCCGACGGGCTGCGGGCGATGTGGCTGCGCCACCCGTGGATCGCCACCGTGCAGCGGTCGCTCCCCGGCTTCGGCCCCAACCAGCTGCTCGTGATCGAACGGGTGATAGGCGTCCTCGACGCCCACGTCTCCATCGACGAGAACCTCGGCCTCATGGCCATGCTGAACGGCTACGTCGAGGGCGCCGCTCGCGAGGAGGTCAGCTGGGCCGAGGAGGTCCGTCGCAGCGGGCTCAGCGAGTCGGAGTGGATGAAGCGGAGCTCCTCACGCGTCCACCAGCTGCTGAGCAGCGGGGACTACCCGATCTTCACCAAGATCGTGATGCAGGCCCGCCAGCCGCACCTGAGCCGCGACGACCAGTTCCGGAACGGGCTGGAGCGCGTCCTCGACTGCATCGCCGCGGCGCTCCCCCCGGCCACCGCTTAAACATTCTGTTTAACTCACTACGTTGACAACGGGGTGTTTAATGGCGCATCCTGGTCGCATGCCCGCTTCCCATGACGGATCATCCGACCCCTTCACGCCCCCCGACCCGGCCCTGACCAGGGCGCACCGCGAGTACGCCTCCCTCTCGCGTATCGCCGAGCGCCACGCGTCCGACGAGGGCCGGCGCCTCCGGCAGGTCCACCCCACGGTCCTCGGACCCCACGAGGCCGTCAGGCTCGTGACGTTCCTGCTGAGCGGCGGCGCCCATCGCGAGGAGGGTGAGCCGGAGGTGGACCACGCCGACATCACCGCCGCCCTCACCCTCCTGCCCCGGGCCCGCGCGGAGATGGACGAGCTGGAGGCGGCGCTCCTCCTCGTGGCGCGGGGCCGGGGCCTCACCTGGCAGGAGATCGCGTTCGGTCTCGGCCTCGCCACCCCCCAGGCCGCCAAGCAGCGGTACGAACGCCTGGCGGGCCGCACCTCCGCCCACTGAGTCAGGAACGAATCAGGAAACCGCGCGAGGTGCGAGCAGCTCCTCGATCAGGTCGGCCGCGCGGGTGGTACCGCCCTCGCCCCGGACCTCGTCCCCGAGCCTGGCCAGCCGCGCCGCCACCTCCGGGTCCGAGGTGAGGTCGAGCAGGGCCGCGCGCAGCGCCTCGGGGGTGGCCTCCCCGGTGTCGATCCGGCGGCCGACCCCGAGCTCCACGAGCCTGTCGGCGTTGCCGAACTGGTCGGCGGCCTGCGGGACGGCGATCATCGGGACGCCGCAGTACAGGCCCTCCTGCGTGCCGCCCATGCCCGCGTGGGTGACGAACGCGTCGGCCCGCTCCAGGATCGAGAGCTGCGACACCCAGGGGTGCACCTCGACGTTGGCGGGGATCGCGCCGAGTTCCGCCCGGTCCACGAACTTGCCGACCTGGAGGACGACGTGCCAGCCGGGCAGGTCGCCGAAGGCCGCCAGGCAGGAGCGGTAGAAGTCCGGCAGGTTGGTGAAGGCCGAACCCAGGGAGACGAGCAGCACCTTCTCCGCGCCCTCGGGGCGGGTCCAGGGCTCCTGGTGGGAGCGGGTGGCGAAGCAGGGCCCGGTGAAGGTGATCCGGGCGGGGTCGACCCGCTCGGCGTTGGGCTGCACGACCTTCGGGATGAGCGCGAGCGCCCGTGGCGGGCGGCCCCCGAAGTCGTCGGAGTCGATCCCGTGGATGCCGTTGCCGCGCAGCCACTCCTCGAACCGCCGGTAGTGCTCGGCCCCGCCGGGGGCCTTCCTCAGCTCGGCCATCATCGGCGCCATGTCCTCCCGGTAGCCCTCCCAGGCCACGTAGGTCGGCGAGAGCTGCATCAGGGGGATGTCCCAGTTCTCCGCGAGCACCCGGGCGGTGTAGCCCCCGATGTCGTAGAGGAACAGGTCGGGCCGGTCGTTCTCGTACGCGGCGCGGAGCTGCGGCAGCATCGAGATCGCGTCGTCGAGGAAGACGTCGAGCTGGGCGATCGTGTCCTCCGGCCACTCGGCTGTGTCGCCCATGGGCAGGGTCGAGGCGTACGGGACGAGCTCGGCCCCGGCGCCGGTGACCACCTCGGCGAAGGAGGGGTCGTTGGCGTAGGTCACCCGGTGCCCGCGCGCCACCAGCTCCCTGATCACCTCGATGCTCGGGTTCACGTGGCCCGGCGCGGGGATGCTGACCATCGCGATATGCGCACGTCGGGACATGGTTTCTCCTCTGTCGACATCTTTTCCGGGCCTACGGGAAACGATACGTACCGTCTCGCCAATAGGTACAGCATCGCCCCTCTCGGGCATGCCGTCAAGACGAGACGTTCCGTTTCGTCTAGCGAGCGGGAACCCGCCGGGTCGGCTCAGGCGGTCCCGGCACCCGGAAAAGGGAGAGCGGGAAGACTCAGGGCCAGGAGGAGTCCTGGTCGGGGTCGCCGCCCTCGGAGAGCAGCTTCACGTCCGACTCGACCATCATCGCCACGAGCTCCTCGAAGGTGACCGTGGGCTCCCAGCCGAGCTGGACGCGGGCCTTCTTCGGGTCGGCGCAGAGCAGGTCGACCTCCGCCGGGCGGTGCAGGGTCTGGTCGGTGACCACGTACCGCTCCCAGTCGAGACCGGCGGCGGTGAAGGCGGCCTCCACGAGGTCGCGGACGGTGTGGGTGCGGCCGGTGCCGATCACGTAGTCCTCCGGCGTGCCCGCCTGGAGCATCAGGTGCATCGCGCGGACGTAGTCCCCGGCGAAGCCCCAGTCGCGGCGCGCCTCCATGTTGCCCAGGCGCAGCTCGGAGGCGAGGCCGAGCTTGATCCTGGCCACGCCGAGCGTCACCTTCCTGGTGACGAACTCGGCCCCCCGGCGCGGGGACTCGTGGTTGAACAGGATCCCCGACACCGCGTACATGCCGTACGACTCGCGGTAGTTCTGCGTCAGGAAGTGCCCGTACGCCTTGGCCACGCCGTACGGCGAGCGGGGGTGGAAGGGGGTGATCTCGGTCTGCGGGGTCTCGCGGACCTGGCCGAACATCTCCGAGGAGGAGGCCTGGTAGAAGCGGATCTGGTCCGACCCGGCCACCGTGCGCGAGGAGGAGATGCCCGAGCAGACCCGGATGGCCTCAAGCATGCGCAGCACGCCCATGCCGGTCACCTCGGCGGTGAGCTCGGCCTGTTCCCACGACATGGGGACGAACGAGATGGCGCCCAGGTTGTAGACCTCGTCGGGCTGGACCTTCTCGACGGCGGAGATCAGCGAACCCTGGTCGAGCAGGTCGCCCCGGACGAGCTGGACGTCCTGGAGAAGCTTGCGGAGCCGCGATACACGGGGGTTGGCCTGCCCTCGGGCGAGGCCGGAGACCTCGTAGCCCTGATTGAGCAGGCACTCGGCCAGATAGGAACCGTCCTGCCCGGTGATACCGGTGATCAGCGCGCGCCTGGCCAACGCGTCCTCCTCGCTTGCGGGGGCGGCGACCTATGCCTGGTCTTGTGCCGTTTGATGGCGAATGTACCCGCACACCTCCCGAAGGGGCACCATCACCCCGCGGCGCACCTAGAACGCGTTACACCGAATCACGCTCGGTAAGGCTAACTTCCCAGTTCGCGCCCCGTGAAGCACGATCTAGGCACAATTCCACATCAGGTGCAACAGAGCTCCCGAATGGTAGGGTCCGAGGACTAAGGTCATCTTTCACGGTACCTGTCCCCTTTTCGGACAGGTTGAGAAGGGGGTTGCCGTGCCGGGTGCTGAATCACTGCGCGTCGCGCTGCTGTCGTACCGCAGCAAGCCGACCTGTGGTGGGCAGGGCGTCTACCTGCGTCATCTCAGCCGCGAGCTGGTCGCCCTCGGGCACAGCGTGGAGGTCTTCTCCGGCCAGCCCTACCCGGAGCTCGACGAGGGCGTCGTCCTCACCAAGATCCCCAGCCTGGATCTGTACCGCGACGAGGACCCCTTCCGCACCCCCGGGCTGCGCGAGTACCGCGACTGGATCGACCTGCTTGAGGTCGGCACCATGTGGACCGCCGGATTCCCCGAGCCGCTCACCTTCAGCCTGCGGGCCTACCGCGAGCTGAAGAAGCGCGTCGGCGACTTCGACGTCGTGCAGGACAACCAGACCCTCGGCTACGGCGTGCTCGGCATCCAGAAGCTGTTCCCGGTGGTCGGGACCATCCACCACCCGATCAGCGTGGACCGGCGCATCGAGCTGAAGGCCGCGACGCTGCGCAAGAAGATCCCGATGCGGCGCTGGTACGGCTTCGTCCGCATGCAGGCCAAGGTCGCGCCCCGGCTCAACCCGATCCTGACCGTCAGCGAGTCGTCCCTCGCCGACATCCACCGCGACTTCAACGTGCCGCAGAAGAACATGCGGCTCATCCCGCTGGGCGTCGACACCCGCTACTTCCACCCGCGCCCGGAGATGCCCAAGCGGCCCGGTTCCATCGTCGCGGTGGCCAGCGCCGACTCCCCGATGAAGGGCGTCGCGACGCTGCTGCGGGCGGTGGCGAAGCTCGCCACCGAGCGCGACGTGAACCTCACCGTGGTCAGCAGGCCCACCCCCGGCGGCCCGACCGAGAAGCTCGTCGCCGAGCTGGCGCTGCACGACCGGGTGAAGTTCGTCCACGGCATCTCCGACACCGAGCTGGGCGAGCTGATCGCCACCTCGGAGATCTCGGTCGTCCCCTCCCTGTACGAGGGCTTCTCGCTCCCGGCCGTCGAGCACATGGCCTGCGGCACCCCGCTGGTCGCCAGCCGCACCGGGGCGCTGCCCGAGGTAGTCGGCGACGCCGCCGTGCAGGTGGCGCCGGGCGACCCCGAGGAGCTGGCCGCGGTGCTGCGCCGCCTGCACGACTCCCCCGAGGAGCGGGCCGCGGTGGGCAGGAAGGGCTACGACCGGGTGATGGAGCGCTACACCTGGAACGTCGTCGCCAAGCGGACCGTGGAGGCCTACCACGAGGCCATCCAGGCCCGCCGCGCGACGTGAGCGACACCCCCGAACCACCAACTGTGAAGAGGAGCGGCGAGTGCTGACTGTCGACTTCGACCGGCTGCCCGTGGGACCGGGGAACCGAGTCCTGGACCTGGGCTGTGGCGGCGGACGGCATGCCTTCGAGGTGCTGCGGCGCGGCGCCGACGTGGTGGCCTTCGACATGGACGCCAGGGAGCTGGAGGGCGTGGCGAGCATGTTCGCCGCGATGGACAAGGCCGGGGAGGTGCCGCCCGAGGCGACGGGCGACACCGTGACGGGCGACGCGCTCGACATGCCCTTCGAGGACGGCAGCTTCGACCGGGTGATCGCGGCCGAGGTGCTGGAGCACATCCCCGACGACATGGCCGCGATGCGGGAGATCTTCCGGGTGCTCAAGCCGGGCGGCCAGGCGGCCGTCACCGTGCCGAGCTTCCTGCCCGAACGGATCTGCTGGGCCCTCGACGAGGCGTACCACACCGCTCCCGGCGGGCACGTCCGCATCTACACGCTGGCCGAGCTGAGCGCGAAGCTCAAGTCGACGGGCTTCACCGTCGGCCCGCACCACCACGCCCACGGCCTGCACGCGCCGTACTGGTGGATCAAGTGCGCGGTCGGCGTCGGCAACGACGACCACCCGCTGGCCAAGGCGTACCACGAGCTGCTGGTCTGGGACATCATGAAGCGCCCCGCCGCCACCAGGATCGCCGAGGCCGTGCTCAACCCGCTCATCGGCAAGAGCGTGGTGCTCTACGTCCGGAAGCCTGCGTGAGCTCCGGAGGGGAACCGGTGAACGCCTCCGTGGAGTGGGAACAGGTCGTCCAGACCGCGCGGAGCATCGCGGCGGTGCAGGAGCCCGACGGGGGCGTCCCGTGGCCCGAGGGGCACGTGGACGCCTGGAACCACATCGAGTGCCTGATGGCGATGAGCGTGGCGGGACTGACGGGGCCGGTCCGCCGGGGGTACGACTGGCTGGTCCGCACCCAGCGGGCCGACGGTTCCTGGCCGATGAAGCTGGTCGGGGGCGAGGCCGTCGAGCAGGGCGGGGAGTCCAACCACGCCGCGTACGTCGCGGTCGGCGTCTGGCACGAGCTGCTGGTGACCGGGGACGAGGACTTCGCCCGGCGGATGTGGCCGGTCGTCCGGGCCGCGCTGGACTTCGTGGTCGGCCTGCAGACCACCCGGGGTGAGATCGTCTGGGAGCGCGCGGCCGACGGCAGGCCCGCCGGGTACGCCCTGCTGACCGGCTGCGCCTCCGTCCACCAGGGGCTGCGCTGCGGTGTGCTGCTCGGCGAGCACTTGGGCGACCCGCAGCCCGACTGGGAACTCGCCGCCGACCAGCTCGGCCACGTGCTGGCCGCCCACCCGGAGGCGTTCGCCGACAAGAGCCGCTTCTCGATGGACTGGTACTACCCGATCCTGGGCGGCGCGGTACGCGGCCCGGCGGCGGAGGCGCGGCTGGCCGAGGAGTGGGACACGTTCGTGGAACCGGACCTCGGCATCCGCTGCGTCTCCGACCAGCCGTGGGTGACCGGCGCCGAGACGTGCGAGCTGGTGCTCGCCCTCGACGCCCTGGGCGACCGGGAGCGGGCGTCGAAGCTCTTCTCGGACATGCAGCACCTGCGGCACGAGGACGGTTCGTACTGGACCGGCTGGCAGTTCGTGAACGAGAAGCACTTCCCGCACGAGCGCTCCGCCTACACCGCGGCCGCGGTCGTGCTCGCCGCCGACGCGCTGGCCGGGTACACCCCCGCGTCGGGCGTCTTCCGGGACGCGGGCACGTACGTGACCGACCGGCCCACCGCCGCCTGCGGCTGCAGCCACGCCCGCTCCCTGGGCTGAACCCCCCCGTCACGGCCTGGCCGCGGGGACTCCCGGCCGGGCCCCCGGCGGTTTCCCCGCGTTTCCCCGCGCGGAATTCTTTGCCCTGAATCGGAAACGCGGTACTTGAAGGGCCGGGGGCGGCTCACTACGTTCGGGTCCGTGAGCAACGCGGAGGGCACCCGGACGGTCACTCAGGGAGACGGCGCCGGGACGGCCGACGCGAGGACCGGCACCGAGGCCGCCGACACGCCGGATCCCCCGCGATCTCCCGGCGCGCCGGACACCCCGGGCCTTCCCGACCTCGTCGACCTCCCACTCCCTCCCGCCCCTCCGGACCTCCAGGACCTCCAGGACCTCCAGGGCCTTCAGGACCCCCCGGCCTCCCCTCCCTCCCACCGCGAGCCCCCGAGCCCGGCGGATCCCGCCAACCCGCCCGAAGCCCCGGAGAACCCCTCCGAGCCCTCCGGCCCGCCGGAGGAGGCGTCGGATCCGTCCGCGGGGCCACCGAGGTCCCTCACCCCGGCCAGGCCGAAGGGCGTGGCCCGGCTGCTGTGGCAGGATCCCGCCCGGATGGGGTTCGGGGTGCGGCGGTTCCGGCTGGGCCCGGCGCGCGAGCTCCTGGAGAGCACGGGAGAGGCGTTCGTCTCCGGCTTCAACGCGGTGGTCGCCGGGGAGACCGGGCGGATCGACGACCTCCGCGAGGACCTGCGCGGTTTCGCGTACGAGGGCGCGGGCATGGCCTGCGCCACCCTCGACGTGCTCACCCTCACCGGCGGGCGCCGTCTCAGGGAGCTGCTGAGCGGGCAGGGCCTGCGCTACCCGCACCTCGTCCACATGGGCACCGGCCGGGCGTACGCCCGCATGCGGCTGCGGCCGATGTGGGGCGTCCACTCGGTGCACCCGCTGCTGCGCTGGCTCGCCCACGACGGCTTCGGCTTCCACCAGGGCTTCCTCTCCTCCGACCGGACGGTGGGACGCCAGCGCACGGCCGGGCTGATGGACCGGACACGGCGGGCGATCTTCGACCAGGGGCTGGGGCGGATGCTCTGGTTCCACGAGTGCGCGGGGGCGGACGACGTCGTGATGCGCGTCGCCGAGTTCCCCGCGGGACGCCGCGCCGACCTGTGGAGCGGGGTGGGCCTCGCCGCCACGTACACCGGGGGCGCGAGCGCCGCGGACCTGTGGCGGCTCGCCTCGGCCGCGGCGGAGGACGGCTTCCGCGCCCACCTCGCCCAGGGCTGCGCCCTCGCCTGCGCCGCCCGGCTGATCTCGGACGTCGTCCCCGAGCACACCGTCGCCGCCGCCCCCGTGCTGTGCGGGGCCGAGGTGGACGAGGCGGCGGGCTGGACCGACACCGCGCTCGTCGCGCTGGGCCACAACGCGCACAGCGACGACCACTACCAGGCCTGGCGGGCGGGGATCAGGAAGGCCTGGGCACGACGCGACCGCGATTCATGACGCCCGTGACACGTACGACCACTCACGACCACTCATGATCACGACTCGGAGGGCGGTGGGAACGGTGCCGGGGGTTCGCAGGTACGCGGCGGGAGTCCTGGCCCTGGTGGCCGCGACCGCCGGGTGGAGGCTGACCGCCCTGCCGGACACCTCGGCCGTGGAGGCGTCCGCCGACTTCTCCTTCCACGCGAGACGGCTGGGCCCGCCCGCGGAGCCCGGTGACCGCGTCCTGCGGCCGGTCGCGCCCGGATACGCGAACCTACGGAGCCGGGTGTCGGCGCTGGGCGCCGGGGTGGCCCTGTTCGACGTGGACGACGAGATCGTCGCCGACGACCTGTGCCTGGTCGATCCCCGCCGCGACACGGTGACCGTCAGGCCCGCACCGGGGACCTCCCGCGGCTACCGGCCGTTCACGCTGGTCCCCCCGGAACGCGGGCGGCACGAGGCGCCCACCGGGTGCCTGCCCGCCGATCTCGACCAGGACGGCTGGGAGGACCTGGTCGTCTACTACTGGGGCCGCTCCCCCTCCCTGTTCCTGCGCGTGCCCGGGACGCCCCCGTCCGGCGCGGCCTTCCGCCACCGCGCGCTGACCGGCGAACCGGAGATCTGGAACACCAGCGCCGCCACGGCCGGTGACTTCGACGGGGACGGCCGCCTCGACCTGGTCTTCGGCAACTACTTCCCCGACGGCGTCAGGGTGCTGGGCGGCGGCGCCGACCACGGCGACGCCGTGATGCCCGACTCGCTGTCCGCCGCCGCCAACGGGGGCGGCGACCGGCTCTACCGGGCGACGGGTCCCGCGCTGTTCACCGAGGCCGAGGGGGTGTTCGACGAGATCGAGGGCGAGGGCGGAGGCGGGGGCTGGACACTCGCGCTGGGCACCCAGGACCTGGACGGCGACGGGCGGCCGGAACTGTACGTGGCCAACGACTTCGGTCCCGACCACCTGCTGGTCAACGAGTCGGTGCCCGGCAGGATCCGGTTCACCGAGGCCCGGGGCGCCCCGGGCCTGGCGACTCCCCACTCCCGGGTGCTCGGCCGCGACTCGTTCAAGGGGATGGGGGTGGCCTTCACCGACCTCAACGCCGACGGCAGGCCGGACATCCTAGTGAGCAACCTCACCGGCGACCACGCGCCGCACGAGAGCAACTTCGCCTTCGTGTCCCGGCCCGGCGGGCTCCACGAGGGTCACGCGCCGTACGACGACCTCGGCGAGGAGCTGGGGCTGAGCCGCGGCGGCTGGTCCTGGGACGTCAAGGCCGCCGACTTCGACAACGACGGCGTCGACGAGATCATGCACGCGACCGGGTTCGTCAGGGGTGAGGCCGACCGGTGGGCGCGGCTGCGCGAGGCGTCGTCGGTCAACGACCTGCTCCTCTCCCACCCCTCGCTGTGGCCGGACCTGCGGGCCGGTGACGACCTGTCGGGCCGTGACACCAACACCTTCTTCACCAGGGGCCCGGACGGCCGCTACGTGGACGTGGCGCGGCGGGCCGGGGTGAGCGGCGGCAACGATGACAGTGGCGACGACGGTGACAGTGACGGTGACGGTGACGGTGACGGCGGCACGGTCGGCCGGGCGTTCGCCGTGGGCGACGTCGACGACGACGGGCGGCTGGACTTCGCGGTCGCCAACCAGTGGTCCGCGTCGGTGCTCTACCGCAACCACGGCCCGACGGCCCCGTTCGTGGGCCTGAGGCTCCGCCTTCCCGCCGGTGCCTGCGGCACGCCCCCCGCGACACCCCCCGCGCGGACGCGTACGGGACAGACACCCCCCGAGCCGACGCGCCCCGGACCGGCGAACCCCAGCCTGGCGCACCCCGAACCGGCGAGCCCCGGGCAGGCGCACCCCAGGTCCGCACGACCCGAGCCGGTACCCCCCGGGCCGACGCGGGCCGCCGTCGGGGCCGTGGCCACGGTGCGCCTGCCTGGCGGGGTGACGCGCAGCAGGCAGCTCTACCCCGCCAACGGCCACAACGGCGTCTCCGCGCCCGAGCTGCTGTTCGGCCTGGGCGACGACCTGCCGGGCGCCACCGTCCCCGTCGAGATCTCCTGGAGGGACGCCTGCGGCGGCGCCCGTACCGCGTCGCTGTCCCTGGAGCCCGGCTGGCACCGGATCCTGCTGGCCGGCGGCCGCGCCTCGGAGATCCGGCGGCGATGAACACCGACCCGAGACGAGACAACCAGGACCGGAACCTCCGGAACCGGCACGACCGGAGCCCGCGCGGCCGGAAGCGGGACGAGGCGTTCCGGCGGCTGGCGGAGTCGCTCACCGTGATCACCGTGCTCGGGCACACCGTGCTCGGGTTCGAGCAGTCCTGCCTGGCTCCGGTGGTCGGCGTGCTCACCGGCGTGACCGCCGAGTTCGCGCTGGAGACCGTGGAGGCGTGGTCGCGACGGCGCCCGCCCCGCTACCTCGGGGTGCCCCGCGCCCGGGTCGTCGCCTTCTTCCTGCCCTCCTACGTCTGCGGCCTGCTCTGCGCGATGCTGCTGTACGGCAACGGGCACCTGATGCCGGTCGTGCTGGCCGTCCTCATCGGCGTCGGCGGCACGTACGTCTTCCGCGTGACGCCGGCACCACAGACGCCGCGGGTCCCGAGGGCCAGGGAGACGCCGGAGACGGTGAGAGAGGCCGGGAGGGCGCGACAGGCCTCCGAGGACGCGCCGGGCAGGCCGTTCCTGAACCCGGCGGCCCTCGGGGTCGTCGCCGTGCCGCTGCTGTTCCCGTGGGTCGGCCTCGCCCCGGCGTACCAGTTCACCGCGTGGGTCTCGGGGCCGTTCGACCTGGTCGTGCCGCTGGCCGTGCTGGCCTGGGGAACGGCGGTGAACGCCAGGCTCGCGGGGCGGCTGCCGCTGGTCCTCGGCTGGGTCTGCGGGTTCGTCCTGCAGGCGCTGGTCAGGGGAGGGCTGACCGACATGTCGACGGTCGGCGCCCTGCTGCCGATGACCGGGACGGCCTTCGCCCTGTACACCGGATACCTGATCGTCGACCCCGCCACGTCCCCGGCGAAGCCGCGTGACCAGGTCGCGTTCGGCCTGGCCACGGCGGCGGTCCACGGGCTGCTGGTCCACTTCCACGCCGTCTCCGGGCTGTTCCTCGCCCTGGTGCTCGTCGGCGCGGGCCGGGGACTCCGGGTGGCCCTGCGGGCCCGGTTCCGGCCGCCCGGCGCCAGTCGGCCGGTGCCGTGCGGGGAGCTCAGCCGATACCGGGACCGACCCGTTCGAGCACCCGCAGCGAGCCCTCCTGCCGGACCTCCTTGAACGCGCCGGAGGCGAGGACCCGCTGGTAGACGCGGTACGGGGCCTGCCCGCCCTTGGCCGGGTCCGGGTAGATGTCGTGGAAGACCAGGGCGCCGCCCCGCATGACGTGCGGCGCCCACCCCTCGTAGTCCTTGGTCACCGGGTCCTCGGAGTGGCCGCCGTCGATGAAGAGCATCGCGAGCGGGGTGTTCCACAGCGCGGCGACGCGCTCGGACCTGCCGACGATCGCGACGACCTCGTCCTCCAGACCGGCGGAGGCGATGGTGGTGCGGAACGTGGGCAGCGAGTCCATCTTGCCGAAGCGGAGGTCCATCATCGTGGGGTCGTGGTGGGCCCAGCCCGGCTGGATCTCCTCGGAGCCCCGGTGGTGGTCGACGGTGAGGACGACGGACCCGGCCTGCCGGGCCCCCGCCCCGAGGTAGACGGCGGACTTCCCGCAGTAGCTGCCTATCTCGCAGATCGGGCCGCGTGGCCCGTACTCGGCGGCGGTCTCGAACAGCGCGATCCCCTCCTGGTGTGGCATGAAACCCTTGGCGCGCTGGGCGACGTACAGCAGGTCGGCCGGCATGGTGGCGATGCTCATCGCAGCAGACTACCGAGACCGAACAACATTCCGAATGCCCTTGCCCGACCTTGTGGAACGTGTTCTACTTTGCACCGTGAACCAGCGCGCCCGCATCGTGATGTCCGACGACGAGGTGACGGCTTTCGTCGGCGAGTCGCGGAAACTGCAACTCGGCACGATCAACCCGGACGGTACACCGCACATGGTGACCATGTTCTACGGGCTGACCGAGGGCAGGATCTCGTTCTGGACCTACGGCAAGGCGCAGAAGACACTCAACATCCAGCGCGACGCCCGGGTGAGCTGCCTGATCGAGGCCGGGGACGAATACTCCGACCTGCGCGGTGTCCTGGTCTACGGGGTCGCGCGGAGGATCGACGACCCCGAGGGCATCCTCGATGTCGGCATGAACGTGGCCAGACGGATGGCCGGAATGCCCGACGCGGAGGAGTCGCTCACCGAATACGTGGCCTACACCGGCCGGAAGAGGGTCGCCTTCGTGGTCGAGCCGAGTCGAGTGATCTCCTGGGATCACCGTAAGCTCGCCATTCCCGGTTAGGAGGCCCGTATGAAAATCAACGTCGACTATCTGGTCTGCGAGGCCAATGCGGTCTGCATGGGACTCGCCCCAGAGGTCTTCGAGCTCGACGACGACGACCAGCTGCACCTGCTGGTGCCTGAGCCGCCGCCGGAGATGATGGACCGCGTCCGGCACGCGGTCCGGTCCTGTCCCAAAGCCGCCCTCTCCCTTGAGGAGAACTAGGAGGACCCCCCATGCGTGGTGCGCTTCTGCATGCCGTCGGCGACGACAAGCTCGACATCCGCGACGACTTCACCCTCGCGCCGGTAGGCCCGGCGGATGTCCGCGTCAAGATCAGGGCCACCGGCGTCTGCCACTCGGACCTGTCGGTGATCAGCGGCGTGCTGCCCATGCCGCTGCCGATCATTCCCGGTCACGAGGGCTCGGGCGAGGTCGTCGAGGTCGGCGACCACGTGACCTCGGTGCGGCCCGGCGACCACGTCATCGTCAACTGGACCCCCGCCTGCGGCAGCTGCGCGAACTGCCTGGTGAACCAGCCGTTCCTGTGCATGACGTACGTGATGGACAGCTTCGTCAACGCCCGCTTCCGCTACGGCGGCGACACCCCGGCGTTCGGCATGGCCGGGTGCGGCACCTGGTCCGAGGAGATCGTCGTGCCCTGGCAGGGCGCGATCAAGGTCGATCCCGACGTGCCGTTCGAGGCGGCGGCCCTGATCGGCTGCGGGATCACCACCGGCGTCGGCGCGGCCCTCAACACGGCCAAGGTACGGGCGGGCTCGACCGTCGCCGTGGTCGGCGCGGGCGGCATCGGCCTGTCGGTGATCCAGGGGGCCCGCATCTCCGGCGCCACCACGATCCTCGCGATCGACCCCCTGGAGTCCAAGCACGCCCTCGCCAAGAAGGTCGGCGCGACCCACGCCATCACCCCGGACCAGCTCATGGACGCGGTCGGCACGCTCACCGGCGGCGCCGGGTTCGACTACGGCTTCGAGGCCGTCGGCAAGTCCGCCGCCATCATGACGGCCTGGCAGGCGACCCGCCGGGGCGGCGACACGATCGTGGTGGGCGCGGGCGCGGTGGACGACAACGTCCCGCTGAGCGCCTTCAGCCTGCTGTTCGAGGGCAAGAACATCCTCAGCTCGCTGTACGGCGGCTCGGACGTCCGCCGCGACTTCCCGTTCTTCGCCGGGCTCTACAAGGCGGGCAAACTCGACCTGGAGAGCATGATCAGCTCTCGCATCAAGCTGGCCGACCTCAACGACGCCGTGGCGGCGCTCAGGGGCGGCGAGGTGCTGCGCCAGATCGTCGTCATGGACTGAGGGTCGGCACATCCGGGAGCCGGGCCATCGGGCCGCCCACCTGAGCGGGGCGGACCGGCGGCCCGGCCCTTCTCACCGTTCTCACCGCGCGCGCCTTGGCCGGAAGGTCACTCCGAGGAGAAGGCGGCGTCGAAGGCGGCGGTGGGCGGGGTGATGGCGTTGAGCCTGCGGATGACGGCCAGG